>JAUWHZ010000007.1 GCA_030605615.1 Atribacterota bacterium
AGAACATTTAGATTGTGGTTGGTGCAGATATTGGAAGTTGCTTTTTCCCTCCTTATATCTTGTTCTCGAGCTCGCAAAGTCATTACAAAAACACGCTTTCCATCAACATCTACTGTTTCCCCTACAATTCTTCCGGGAATCTGTCTAATATATTGTTTTTTTGTCGCTAAATAGGCGTTATAAGGACCGCCATAATTCAAATCCATCCCAAATGATTGGGCGTTTCCAGTAACAATATCTGCACCTATTTCACCAGGTGCTTTCAATATGCCTAAAGACATACTTTCAACAATTACATTGATTAGTAGGGTACTTTTAGAATGAACCAATTCAGAAATTTCTGCCATTTTTTCTATTCCACCAAAGAAATTAGGACTTTGAATAATTATCGAAGCCACATTTTCATCTATTAAGGTCTTTAATTTCTTGATATCAATTAAACCGTTTTTATAAGGCAAATCAATAATTTCTGTTTCGTGAGGAGTTAAATATGTTTTAAGTGTTTCTCTGTAATGAGGGTGAAGTAAATTTGATACAATAATTTTGTTTTTATGAGTTAATCTTAAAGACATTAATGCTGCTTCTGCAGTTGCTGAGGCACCATCATAGATTGAAGGTATTACCACTTCCATCTTAGTAAGCCGGGAAATATAGGTCTGATATTCAAATATGGATTGGAGAGTACCTTGACTCAATTCAGGTTGATAGGGAGTATAACAGGTCCAGAATTCTTCTCTTTGCAGGAGAAATTTTTCTGCCTCAGGAATATAGTGTCGATAAGCACCTGCCCCTATCAGAGGTTTCATTAAGAAGAAGTTGGAATTTTTCTGAGCAATATGGTATATTTTCTCTTCTAATTCGCTTTCTGATACTGCTTCTGGAATATTTAATTTACCTTTTACACGAATACTTTGAGGAACACTTTCAATTAAGTCTTCGAAAGAAGAAATCCCAATCTCTTTTAACATTTCCTTTTTTTGGTCTGCAGTAGTGGGGATATATCTCATATTTTTTACACCTCTATTCTTTTCTATATTCAGAATATTCTTTAGCATTCATAAGATTTTTTAATTCATTTTTATTATCCATTTTAATTTTTGCAATCCAACCTTCGCCATATGGTTCTTTATTGATAATAGAAGCGTCTTCAATAACTTTTAGGTTTACCTCGATTACTTCGCCTGTAATGGGAGCATTTACATCAGATACTGCTTTTACTGATTCAATAGTGGTAATCATTTCGCCCTGTTTTACCCTTTTACCTTTTTCAATTTTTTCCAGGTAAACAATATCACCCAGTTGATCCTGGGCGTAATCGGAAATTCCTACGGTTCCTACATTATTTTCTATTTTTAACCATTCATCACTTTTAGCATAATATAAATTTTCAATTACTTTATTGGTCATTTTAACATCCTCCTCCATTCATTTTAATATTTAATATTTATATAATTTTATAATTAAAATTTTAAAAAAATATTTATTTAATTAGTTCCAAACATCATCTCCTTATTAAAACAATCCCACAGTCTTCCCTTCTTCATCAATATCTACTTTAGTAGAAGCAGGAACCGATGGCAATCCCGGCATAGTCATCATTGTTCCCAGGAGGGGATAGAGAAAACCTGCTCCAACAGATGCCCTAACATCTCTTACCGGTATACGGAAATTACGAGGTCTACCTTTAACTGATGGCTCATGAGATAAAGAAAGGTGAGTCTTAGCCATACACATAGGAAGTTTATCGAAACCTACTTCGGTAAATAATTTAATCTTCTTTTCAGCTAAGCGAGCATAATCAACTCCTTCTGCCCCGTAGATCTTAGTGGTAATAGTCTCAATCTTTTCTTTGATAGATAAATCTAAGGGATAGAGGTAATGGAAATGATTGGGTTTTTTAGTAGCTTCTACTACAGCTTCAGCTAATTCTATTCCTCCTTCTCCTCCTTTGGCCCAGACTTCATGGGTAACCGCAGCAGTTGCTCCGGCAGCTAAAGCCTTTTCTTTAATTAGTTCAATCTCTGCTGGGGTATCGGTGGGGAAACGATTGATAACTACTACTGCTGGAACACCGAAGATAGTAACATTTTCTATCTGTTTCTCTAAGTTTTCACACCCTTTGGCTACTGCCTCTAAATTTTCCCGGGCTAGCGTTTCTTGATCCAAGGGTTTACCGGCTACTACTTTTATGGCACCACCGTGCATCTTTAAGGCTCGTATGGTACAAACTACTACTGCTGAATCTACTTTAAGGCCACTGGTTCGGCATTTTATGTTACACATCTTCTCAAAACCCATATCGGCTCCGAAGCCAGATTCAGTCACTACATAATCAGCTAACTTACAGGCTATCAAATCAGCAAGTACTGAATTGTTCCCATGGGCAATATTGGCAAAAGGACCACAGTGCATTAGGCAGGGACCATGTTCTAAAGTCTGAATGAGGTTAGGCTTTAAGGCATCTTTTAAAAGAACGGTCATGGCTCCGGCAGCTTTTAAATCTTCGGTAGTTACGGGTTTGCCATCAGTGGTGTAAGCTACGGTCATCCGACCTAATCTTTCTCTTAAGTCAAAGACATTGGTAGCTAAAGAGAGGATAGCCATAACTTCCGAGGCGACGGTAATATCATAACCGGTTTCCCGGGGGATGCCATTAACCTTGCCCCCTAAACCGATAATAATGTGACGGAGGGCTCGGTCAGAGATATCTACTACCCGGTTGATATTGATATTGTGGATGTCTATCCCCAGTTTGTTTCTTTTCTGCAGGTGAGTATCTAACATAGCACAGAGCAGGTTATTGGCTGCTCCGACAGCATGGATATCTCCGGTAAAGTGAAGATTTAAGTCTTCCATAGGAACTACTTGAGAGTATCCCCCACCGGCTGCTCCCCCTTTAATTCCGAAGACCGGTCCCATAGAGGGTTCACGTAGGGTATTTATTACTTTTTTATCTATTTTAGCTAAACCTTGGCCTAATCCGATGGAAGTTACGGTCTTGCCTTCACCTAAAGGGGTAGGGGTGATGGCGGTTATTACAATGTATTTGGCTTGAGGACGGTCTTTTAATCTCTTTAGGATATCGGGGGAGACCTTGGCTTTGTATTTACCGTAGAGGTCTAATTCATCTTCTCTTATTCCGATAGATTCTGCTATTTCAGTGATAGGTTTCAGTTTTGCTTCTTGAGCAATCTGTAGATCTGATTTCATTTGGGTGCCTCCTGATTTTTATTTTTTTATTAATTTATTTTAAAATAAAAAAAGACAGAAAAGGAATATCTAAAAATATTTCCTTCTCTGTCTTTTTACCTGAGAGATTTTTTCCACTGATGGACAATGGAAAATTGCCCCTTCGGTGTTTATTAAAAAACTTTCCAGAGTTCTGTCCAGCAAGGGTCCCTTTGCCTGAGAGTTTAAATGCATTACACATCTTGCCCCTTCGGCTCCTTTTCTTTAAAAGAAAAGACTTCTCCCCCTACCTTCATACAGATTACTATATTTAATTGGGAAAAAGTTTTTTTATCTATCATCACCATTTTTGATTATTATTACAAATTTGAATATATTTTCATAATTATATAATTATTTATACTACATTAATATATAAAAGTCCTTCTTTTTTTTAAAAAAAATAAAAAAATAATTTTTTATGGTTACTAATTAAAGATATGTTATAATTGATACTGTAAATCGGGAATATATAATAAACAAATACTTCTAAATTTTTAATCCAAAACGATGTAATATACAGTAAAACTAAAATTTAAAAATATTTTATTGAAACAGAAAAGCAATAAACAGGAGGGATTTATTTGAAAAAAGAAAAAAAGAAAGAATGGATTGCAATTTTAGATTTTGGTTCACAATATACCCAATTAATTGCCAGACGAGTAAGAGAGGCAAAAGTCTATTCAGAAATAGTTCCTTATTATGTTGGATTAAGTAAATTGTTGGAAAATCCACCTAAAGGAATTATCCTCTCCGGGGGGCCAGCCAGCGTATATAAGGATCACGCTCCCTCATGTGATAAAAAGATATTTGAATTAGGTATACCTATATTAGGAATCTGTTATGGTGCTCAGCTTATAGCTCAAGCTTTAGGGGGAAAAGTTGCGAATACCTCTCAAGCAGAGTATGGAAGAATAAGTATCACTTTAGATAATAATGAAGATATTTTTTATGGATTTCCTGCCAGTACTACCTGTTGGATGAGTCATCAGGATTTAATAGAAGACCTTCCTATGGGTTTTAAAACTATTGCCCACAGCAACAATACTAAGGTTGCAGCTATAGAAAATAAGAAGAAAATGATTTATGGAGTTCAATTTCACCCCGAAGTTACTCATACTCCTTTAGGAAAGAAGATATTTGAAAATTTTCTTTATAAGATATGCCAATGTCAGCCTAATTGGAATATCGAGTCCTATATCAAGCAATCTATTGAAGATATTAGAAATAAAGTAGGTAAAAAGAAGGTAGTTGCGGGGGTAAGTGGAGGGATAGATTCTTTAGTGGCGGCAATATTAACCTATAAAGCCATTGGTAGCCAACTTAACTGTATTTTTATTAATAATGGTTTATTAAGGAAGAGAGAAGTAGAAGAAGTTCAGGAGATATTTCAGGAAAATTTTAAAATTAAGCTAAATTATGTCGATGCATCTGACCGGTTTTTAAAGAAGTTAAAAGGAATAAATGACCCTGAAACGAAAAGAAAAATTATCGGAGAAGAATTTATTCGAGTGTTTGAAGAAGTGGCGAAAGGAATAGGTGAAGTAAAATATTTGTTACAGGGTACTCTCTATCCTGATGTAATAGAAAGCATTTCTTTAAAAGGACCTTCTTCTAAAATTAAGTCCCACCATAATGTAGGTGGACTGCCTGAAGAAATGAAACTTAAAGTCCTGGAGCCTTTGAAATATTTATTTAAGGATGAGGTTAGAAAGGTAGCGAAAAAACTAAAATTTCCTGATGAGGTTATCTGGCGGCAGCCTTTCCCCGGTCCGGGTTTATCTATTAGGGTAATTGGACCGGTAGAAAAAGAAAAATTAGATATTTTAAGAGAAGCAGACGAAATAATTAAACAGGAAATAATAAAGAAGGGACTGTATAAAAAGGTTTGGCAGTCTTTTGGTATTTTATTACCAGTAAAGAGTGTAGGTGTAATGGGTGACAGTAGGACCTATGATTTTGCTCTGGTCCTAAGGATTATAACCAGCAATGATGGTATGACTGCTGATTGGGCTAAAATACCTTATACAATATTGGAAGAGATATCTAATAGAATTATTAATGAAGTTAAAGGAGTCAACAGGGTGGTCTATGATATAAGTTCAAAGCCACCGGCAACGATTGAATGGGAATGAAAATAGCGTATAGCGTTTAGCGTATTTGGTTAGTTGATGAATTAATATCAAACCAGCTAACTAGTTAACTTAATACCTTAATAATTACAAATATTTAGAGATAATTAATAAATATGAAAGGATGGATAATTTAGGCTATATGTCAACATTAGTGGTAGTTGGATCTCAATGGGGAGATGAAGGAAAAGGAAAAATAACCGATCTGCTTTCTGAGGAAGTAGATATAGTAGTTAGATATCAAGGAGGTTGCAATGCTGGCCATACAGTAGTAAAAGGAGATCAACAGTTCATCTTTCATCTTATACCCTCTGGCATCTTGCATCCCGGGAAAAAATGTCTTATCGGTAACGGAGTAGTGATAGATCCCGAGTCCTTATTAAGGGAGATAGAAGATTTAAGAAAGAAGGGGATAGAAATTGATGGTAATTTATTTATAGATTCTAAAGCCCATGTAGTCTTACCCTATCATAAAACTTTAGATGAGATAAAAGAAGAGAAGAGAGGTAAGAACAAATTGGGAACTACTAAGAGAGGTATTGGCCCGGCTTATATAGATAAGATTGCTCGTACAGGAATAAGAATAGCTGACCTGATTGATAAAAAAACTCTATCAGAGAAATTAAAAATTAATCTCGAAGAAAAGAACGAGATCTTTGAAAAATTATACAGCATCAAAACATCTAAACAGGAACAGAAAGACCTGATAAAAAGATATCAGGAGTACGGCCAATTATTGAAAAAATATGTTATCGATGTTTCTTTATTGGTAAACCAAGCTATTGAGGAAGATAAAAAAATCCTATTTGAGGGTGCCCAAGGGACTCTCTTAGATATTGATCATGGCACTTTCCCATATGTAACTTCCTCTAATCCAGTAGCTGGTGGAGCTTGCATCGGAGCTGGGGTAGGTCCTACTAAGATAGATAAGGTTCTGGGGATAACTAAAGCTTATACTACCCGGGTAGGAAGTGGACCTTTTCCCACAGAGATAGAAGGGAAATTAGGGAAATACCTTAGGCAAAAGGGAGGAGAATTTGGAGCAACTACTGGAAGGCCCCGACGATGTGGCTGGTTTGATGCGGTAGTAGCAAGCTACGCAGTAAGGATAAATGGAATGGACAGTATGGTCTTAACCAAGATAGATGTTCTAAGCGATTTAGATAAGATTAAGATATGTACTTCTTATCAATGTAATGGAAAATTAATAAAAGAATTTCCAGTTAATCTTAAGACTTTTAAGAACTGCAATCCTGTATATGAGGAGGTAGAAGGTTGGAAGAGCGATATTTCTCAGATAACCAGATATGAAGATCTTCCTCCGAAATTAAAGGCCTATATTAGCCGAATAGAAGAATTGGTCAGAACCAAAGTGGTTATAGTATCTGTAGGCCCCAAAAGAAGCCAAACTATTATTAGAGAAAAAATATTTAAATAAACAGAATAAATGTTAAATTAACTGGAAGACCGGTAGACTGGCCGACCAAAGATAACTGTAAACTTGTATTAAAACTAATAACTAACTAACCAATCAACCACTAACCAGCTAACCAAAAA
The DNA here is from genome assembly GCA_030605615.1 of Atribacterota bacterium. Classification (GTDB taxonomy): domain Bacteria; phylum Atribacterota; class Phoenicimicrobiia; order Phoenicimicrobiales; family Phoenicimicrobiaceae; genus JAUWHZ01. The sequence goes on from JAUWHZ010000007.1 coordinate 6,918, forward strand.
AGAGGTGATATCAATGATTGATCGATATTCTCTTCCTGCTATGAAAAGTATCTGGGAAGAGGAAAATAAATATAAAATTTGGTTAAAGGTAGAACTTTTAGTCTGTGAAGCTTTATTTGAATCAGGGAAGATAGATAAAGAAGCTATCGAAAATATAAGAAAGAAGGCTCGATATTCTATAGATCGTATCCAAGAGATAGAAAAGGTAACCCGGCATGATGTATTAGCTTTTACCACTGCAGTAGGGGAAAATTTGAGAGAGCATTCCCGATATTTTCATCAAGGATTAACCTCGTCTGACGTCTTGGATACTTCCTTAGCTTTAAGATTAAAACAGTCTGCAGAAATCATTATTGAAGACATTGAAAATTTAATGAGAGCATTTAAAGAAAAAGCATTAGAACATAAATATACCTTAATGGTGGGAAGAACACATGGTGTTCATGCTGAGCCAATTACTTTCGGTTTTAAAATAGCTTTATGGTTTTCAGAGATGAAGAGAAACTTGGAAAGGATGAAGATAGCTAAAGAAGAGATAAGTTATGGAAAAATATCTGGAGCAGTAGGGACCTTTGCCCATCTTGATCCCCATATTGAGAAATATGTATGTACAAAACTAGGCCTAATTCCCGCTAAAATTTCCAGTCAAATTATTCAAAGAGACAGACATGCCTATTATATGACTGCTTTAGCGTTAATAGCTAGTTCCTTAGAAAAATTTGCTACTGAAGTAAGGAGCTTGCAGAGGACTGAAATTTATGAAGTGGAAGAAGAATTTGCTCAAGGGCAGAAGGGTTCTTCGGCTATGCCTCACAAGAGAAATCCTATAATCTGTGAAAGGATTTGCGGTCTTTCGCGAGTGGTAAGGGCCAATGCAGTGACTGCTCTGGAGAATGTAAATCTTTGGAATGAAAGAGACATCTCTCATTCCTCAGCCGAGCGTATTATTATCCCGGATAGTAATATTCTAATCGATTATATGTTACAGAAATTTACAAATCTTGTTATCAATTTAAAGGTTTATCCCGAACATATGAAAGAAAATTTAGAAAAAACTAAAGGCCTAATATTTTCTCAGAAAATAATGTTAGACCTTACCAAAAAAGGTCTTTCACGAGAGGAAGCCTATAGGATAGTGCATAGGATTTCTATGCAAGCCTGGCAAGGCCAAGCCGATTTTAAAGAACTTTTATTAGAAAACCCGGAAGTAGGTCAATATTTATCAAAATCAGAGATAGAAGAATGTTTTAATTATCAGACTTACCTAAAAAATATAGACCCAATATTTATCAGAGTATTTGGCCAATAATAAGCTGAATAATAATTTTACTTATTAGAAAGAATTTAAAAAATACATAAAAAAGATTTAAAAAACGTGAAATTATATATTTTCGCAATAAAACAAAGGGGTATAAAATGAAAGAGCAGCCGGTTGGTTTTTTGGATTCAGGCTTGGGAGGATTATCGGTTGTAAAAGAAGTTAAAAAATTGCTTCCCCGAGAAAATATTGAATATTTTGCCGATAATCTACGTCAACCTTATGGTGAAAAAAGCCAGCCAGAACTTGTTAAATATACTTTACAGATAGTTAACTTTCTTTTGAAGAAAAAAATTAAAGTTTGTGTCATAGCTTGCAATACAGCTACCGCTGCCAGTCTTACACAGGCAAAAAATATTTTTAATATTCCTATCATGGGAGTTATTCAACCTGCAGTTCAAGATGCAATAAAAAATACGTCCAATAATAGAGTCGGAGTTATTGCCACAGAATTTACTACAAAAAATCGGGCTTATCCAGAAGAAATAAAGAAAATCGCTCCTCACATAGAAGTGTTTACTAATTTTTGTCCTGAATTTGTACCCTTAGTAGAATCGGGTAAATTAACCGATCCTGAGACTTATACCATTGCCCAAATATACTTAAAACCCTTAAAAGACGCACAGATTGATACTTTAATATTGGGCTGTAGCCATTATTCTTTCTTAAAAAAAGTAATCTCTAAGATTATGGGTCCAGAAGTAATACTAATCGATCCCGCAATAAGTACTTCACTAATTTTAAAAGAAATCCTCAGTCAAAAGGAAAATATTAAAGAAGAGGGCAAAAGTGAAGAAAATTATTATACCACTGGTTCACCTGAAAAAGTAGAAAGAACTGCTAAAATTATTCTCAATAATAATAATTCTAAAATTAAAAAAGTAAAGTTAAAAGAATTGGAATAAAAATATTTAATTAGCATTATGTGATTACAACCCAAATTCTATACGTTATACGATAAAAAACGAGATACGATTCACGAGATACGAGATACGAATTAATAGTATGTAATTTTTAAAAAATATGTTAAAATTATTCTAAAGTTAATCTTGATATGGAGGTAAATATAAATGAAAGCAGATAAAGTCTGGATGGATGGAAAGATGGTTGACTGGGATAAGGCTCAAGTTCATATTTGTACTCATGCCCTGCATTATGGGAGTGGAGTATTTGAAGGAATAAGGGCTTATGAAACCGAGAAGGGAACAGCGGTCTTTAGGTTAAAAGAGCATATTGAACGTTTGTATAATTCTGCCAAGATCTTAAAGATGGGAATCCCTTACCCTAAAGAAGAGTTTAAGCAGGCCGTGAAAAATACTATAAAAGAAAATAATCTTAAAAGTTGTTATATAAGGCCATTAGTCTATCGTGGTTTTGAACAATTAGGAGTAAATCCTTTCAAATGTCCGGTTAATTGTGCTATTGCCGTATGGGAATGGGGTGCTTATTTAGGTGAAGAGGCAGTAAAAAAAGGAATTAGGACTAAGGTTTCGAGCTATGCCCGAAGTTATATTAACTCTACCTCCCAAAAGGCTAAAATTTGTGCAAATTATATCAATTCTATCTTTGCAAAGATGGAGGCAATTGAAGCAGGAGTTGATGAGGCAATATTATTAGATACAAATGGTTATGTAACAGAAGGTTCCGCAGAGAATATATTTTGGGTTAGAGATGGAGCAATCTATACTACTCCTACTGCTACAGTCTTAGAAGGGATCACTCGCGATTCTATAATAAAGATTGCCCAGGATATGGGCTATCAAGTGCAAGAAAAATATATCTGTCGAGATGAACTTTATATATCTGATGAAGTCTTTTTTACCGGTACAGCTGCTGAGGTTACCCCTATTAGAGAGATTGACAATTATCAGATTGGCGAAGGAAAGCGTGGTCCTATAACTGAAAAAATTCAAGAAAAGTACTTTGCTATTGTTAAAGGAAAAGACGCAAAATACTCAGATTGGCTCGATTATATCTAAAAATGAAACAAAAGTGCCTGGCACAAAAAGAAGGAAAGTGGGGTCAAATCTTTATTATTGACAATAGCAAAATTTGACCATAATAACTTTATTTGTCAATAATAAAGATTTGACCCCATAAACATAAACCATAAAAGAGAGGAAGTTAGAAAATGATTATTTCAGAAAGAGTAAAGAATATAAATCCGTCCCAGACTTTGGCTATTACTGCTCAAGCTTTAAAAATGAAGCGGGAAGGTAAGAAGGTAATCAGTTTTGCTGCCGGTGAGCCCGACTTTGATACTCCTGAAAATATCAGGGAAGAGGCTATTTCTGCAATTAAAGAAGGTTTTAGCCATTACACCGCTAGCTCAGGAATAATCGAACTTAAAGAAGCTATAGTAAAAAAACTTAGGAAGGATAATAAAATAGAGTATAAAACTTCAGAGATAATTGTTTCTACCGGAGCGAAGCAATGTCTTTTTAATACAATTTTAACTATTTGTAATCCGGGTGATGAGGTATTATTACCGATTCCCTGCTGGGTCAGTTATACCGAACAGATAAAATTTGCTCAAGCAGTTCCGGTCTTTATTCCTACTTATTACCAGGAGGCTTTTAGGTTAAATGCTATTCAAGTTGAAGAAAAGATTACTCCTCGAACTAAATTAATTATTTTAAATAGCCCTAACAATCCTACCGGGGCAGTTTATGACGTAGAGGAATTAAAAAAGATAGCAGAGCTTCTCTTGAAATATAATATTTATTGTATCTGTGATGAGATATATGAGAAATTAATTTATGATGAAGCTAAACATTTAAGCATCGCTTCCTTGGGAGAAGAAGTAAAAGATAAAATTATTACTATAAATGGTGTATCAAAATCTTACGCTATGACCGGCTGGAGAATTGGTTATGCTGCAGGACCAGAGGAGATTATTTCGGGAATGTCTAAAATTCAGGGGCACAGCACTTCTAATCCCAATTCCATTGCCCAAAAGGCCAGCGTAGAAGCTTTAATCGGGAAGCAAGATACTATCGAAGAGATGAGAAAGGCCTTTGATGAAAGAAGGAAATATATGGTAGAGAGGTTAAACAAGATGAAAGGTATTTCCTGTCTTAGTCCTTCTGGTGCTTTTTACGCCTTTCCTGATGTAATTAAAATATTAGAGAAAGGCATTGAATATAATGGTAAGAAGATTAAAAATTCATTTGACCTTTCTGATTTTATCTTAAAGGAAGCGAAGGTTGCCTTAATTCCGGGCAGTGCTTTTGAAGCTGAAGGATATTTGAGGTTATCTTATGCTACTTCTATGGAAGATATCAAAGAGGGGTTATATAGAATAGAAAATATTTTAAAATAAATTTAATTATTGTAATATTATTTCTGTTTTGTCCCATCGGATAGGCCAAAAGATAAATTATGAAAGAATATCGGTTTGTTGTTTATAAATTGCAAAAATTAGCTATCTTGCTCAGGATTTTAGGTTTCGATGTTTTATCCTTCCAAAACAAAGATTATATCTCAGTTATCAATTTAACCAAGAAAGAGAAGAGGATATTATTGTCCAGGGTGAAATTTTTACGAAAATTGCCCTGGATTTGTTATCTTAACGAAGATGTTCTTGATGAGCAGCTGAAACAGATTATAAATAAATTAAAAATAAAAGTTGAAAGAGATGATCTTTTTACCAGATGTTCAAGTTGTAACAGTATTCTACAAGAAATTCAGGAAGAGGAAGTTAAAAAAGAGATTCCTTCTGATGTTTGTGGAAAAGGTTATTGGTTTAAGAGATGCCTTAATTGTGGGAAGATTTTTTGGAATGGGAATCATATGCCAACCTTAAAAGAAAAACTTAGAAAAATTGGAGTTATAGGAGAAAAAGATGAAGATATTAAATAATTTAAATTCCAGACAGAAAGAAGCGATAAAAGTTAAAGAAGCTCCAATATTAGTTATAGCTGGGGCGGGAAGTGGAAAGACAAAGGTCCTTACCCATAGGATTGCTTATTTAATTTACCAAAAGAAGGTAAATCCAGGCAATATATTAGCTGTAACCTTTACTAATAAAGCAGCTCAAGAGATGAAAGATAGGATTGAACTACTAAGTAAAGATATTTCTGATAGAAGAATGATAAAAGGTTTGTGGATGGGAACTTTTCATGCTATCTGTGCCCGAATTTTACGACAGGAGATAGAAACCTTGGGCTATGATAAAAATTTTGCAATATACGATAAAGGTGATCAGCTTAGTCTGATAAGAAGATGTCTTAACCTTCTTGATTTAGATAATAAAAAATATAGTCCTAATGTTATTTCTTCTATAATAGATAAGGCGAAGAATAATTTGGAAGATGTAGAATTATTCGAATATAATGCTATAGGTTATTTTAAGAAAATTGTAGTAAGAGTTTACCAACAATATCAAAGAGAATTATTCGAAAACAATGCCCTCGATTTTGGAGACCTAATTTTACTAACCGTGAAAATCTTCAGAGAAAAACCAGAAATTTTAGAATATTATCAAAATAAATTTAGATATATTTTAGTAGATGAATATCAGGATATAAATATAGCCCAATATCAGTTAGTAAAATTACTTTCGGATAGGTATCATAATTTATTTGTAGTGGGTGATCCTGATCAGAGTATATATAAATTCAGGGGAGCTGATTTAAGTAATATTTTAAGATTTGAAGAAGATTTTCCCCATAGCAAAGTGATTAAATTAGAACAGAATTATCGATCCACCCAGGTAATATTAGAAGGAGCAACAAATCTAATAAAGCATAACAGAAATCGGAAAGAAAAAGAACTCTGGACCGATAAAAAGGGTGGTGAAAAGATAAGGTGTTTTGAGGCAGCCAGTGCTCTTGATGAGGCATTATTTGTCAGTCAAGAGATTATAAAATTGAATAAGGAAGAGGGCAAAGCTTTTAAAGATTTTGTCATTTTATATCGGACCAATGCCCAATCGAGAGCCTTTGAAGAGATCTTTAATAAACAGGGGATCCCTTTTAAAGTAGTGGGTGGTTTAAGATTTTACGAAAGAAAAGAAATAAAAGATATTCTGGCGTATCTTCGCTTTATTTATGACCAAAAAGATTGGGTAAGTTTTTTAAGGAGTGCTAATAATGCCAAATTAGGTATTGGCAAAATTACTTTGAGCAAGATAGAAGATTTAGTTAAAAAAAATGATTTAAATTTTAACCAGGCTCTAAAAAAGGGTTTAAAGGAAATAAAGATTTCCACAGGCAGAAGAGAAAGAATAAAGAAATTTACTTCTTTAATAGATAAATTTAGTCAAGAGAAAGAAAAAATTAAAGGTAGTGAAATTTTAGTAAAATTAATTCAAGAAATCGATTATTATAAAGAACTTAAAAAAGAAGGAGAATTCAAGGCTCAGAATAAAATCGAAAATATAAAAGAATTAATTTTAGCTATGCAAGAGTTTGAAGAGAATAATCAGGATAAATCTTTAAGTGCTTTTTTAGAATATGTGGCCTTGATTACTGATATCGATCTTTACAAAGGAGAAGAAGATACAGTTACGGTTATGACCTTGCACAGTGCCAAGGGTTTGGAATTCCCAGTGGTTTTTATTACGGGCTTTGAAGAGGGTATATTTCCCCATTCTCGTTCCTTGAATAATGAAGAAGAATTAGAAGAAGAGAGAAGGTTGTGTTATGTAGGGATGACCAGGGCAAAAGAGAGATTATATTTAACTTATGCCTGGAGGAGAAACCTGAATGGCAATACACTATTTAATAGCGTTTCCCGATTTTTAACTGAAATTCCTAAGCATCTTCAGGAAAAAATGGGCATTGAAAAGGTAGAAGAAATTTCCTCTCTTAACAAGGCAAAAGAAAAGATTGAGGTGGGCGTAGGAGATAAGGTAAAACACGCCGATTGGGGGATAGGAACTATATTAAATAAAATAGATACTGAAAATGATATTTTTATAACTGTGGATTTTGAAAAAGTTGGATTAAAAAAGTTATCGATGAATTATGCACCATTGGAGAAGATATAGCGGGTAGCGTATAGCGTATAGAAGTACAGTGATAAGTAATTTGTAATGAGTAATGTGTGGGAGCTCGATTCATTGAGTCCCCACACATCTTACGCAATGCTCGATACTATTGCAATGCTTCTTCATTTATTTGGATTTCTACTTTAGATTTCAATTCTTCTAATAGGTTATCAAAAGCCTCTTTTTGTTTAGTAGGCAGTAAGGTTTGAACGATGTCCTCTTTAACCTCTTCAAGAGCTTTAACGGTTTCTGGTTTTTTCTCAGTAATTTTTAGAATATGAAAACCGAAATCAGTCTTAACTACTTCGCTTAATACTTCTAATTCTAAAGCAAATACTACATCCTCAATTTCAGGAACAATTGTACCTTTAATTAAATATCCCAAATCTCCACCTTGAGCAGCGCTCGGACCAGTAGATTTTTCTATAGCAATTTCGCTAAAATCTTCTCCCGCCTTCAATTGTTCCAGTATATCTTGGGCTTCTTCCTCGGTCTCTAATAAAATATTATATAAATGGACTTGTTCTTTTTCGGTGAAACTATCCTTGTTTTGCTCATAGTATTCCAAAACCTCTTCATCATTAACCTTTACTTTATCTAATATTTCTCTTTCTATTAAAGTCTGGACTAATATTTGCTCGGTTATCTTTCTAATCTGTTCTATTATCTGTTCTATTACTTTTTCATCTTCTTCCAATCCCATATTTTTAGCTTCTTGAATTAATAATTTTTCTGAGATCATCTGGTCAAGTACCATACTTTTATCAAGCTGTAGTTTGTAATCTTCTGGGACCTGTTCCCATAATTGATTAAATTCACCCAGCGTAATAGTTTGTCCATCAAAAGAAGCTAATATCGTCTCAGGAGGTAAAGCAGTTTCAGTAACCTCTGGATCGGTTTCAGTAGTTGAAGTTCCTTCATCAGCTAAAACAGAAATAGGATTAAAAATTAAAAAGACTAAAAGGCATAAAGTTAAAATAGCTGCAGTTCTAAAAATGTTCGTAGATCTATTCATTAAAAAACTCCTCTCTAAAAAATATTAAATTTATATGCAAAAGATATTTTAAAGTCTATCATTTTTTAAAAATAATGTAAAGAAGATAATTCGCCTATTATAAAGTTGTATTTTAAACTTATTTTTTATATACTTATATTTAGTATTTAGGCAAATAAGTTAAAATTTAATACTTATTACTTACTAGGAAATAAAGTTTGTTTTAAAAAAAGATAATAAATTTAAGTTAATCTTTAAAATAGGACAAAATAATAAATAATGATTTCCCCTTCTAATAATATTAAAAAGAAAATTGAAGAATTAAGAGAAAAGATAAGATATCATAATTATCGCTATTATGTCTTGGATGACCCGATTATCTCTGATGTTGAATATGATCAATTAATGAAAGAACTGATAGAATTAGAAAAGAAATATCCGCAATATATTTCGTCTTCTTCTCCCACCCAAAGAGTAGGTGTAGAGCCCGTCTCTGAGTTTGCAACAGTAAGACACATTACTCCAATGTTTAGTCTATCTAACGCCTTTTCCGATGAAGAGCTGATAGCTTTTGACCAGAGGATAAAAAAATTAGTTCCACAGCAAAAAATTGATTACGTGGTAGAGCTGAAGATTGATGGACTGGCCGTCGCTTTAGTTTATGAAAATGGCATCTTTACAAGAGGAGCAACTCGCGGGGATGGGATAACCGGAGAAGAAATTACTTCCAACCTTAGAACCATAAAAACTATTCCGTTAAAGTTGTTAGGTAAAGATATACCATATCGCATCGAAGTTTACGGGGAAGTCTATATGAAAAAAAGTGATTTTGAGAAGTTAAATGAAGAAAGAATGAAAAATGAGGAAAGTTTATTTGCTAATCCTCGGAATGCATCAGCTGGATCAGTTAGGCAGTTGGATCCTCGAATTACTGCTCAAAGACCTTTAGACACATTTATTTATAGAGCAACCTTTCCTGAGGGACATAATTTTAATAATCACATGGAAGTTTTGAATTATTTAAAAAAGATAGGATTTAAAGTAAATCCTCACATTAAACTTTGTCAGGATATTAAGGAATCTATAAATTATAGTCAGGAATGGATAGAAAAAAGAGAAGACCTGGATTATGAAATTGATGGGATGGTTATCAAAGTTAATTCTTTAAGCTTAAGAGAAGAAATGGGTTCAACTACACGAAGCCCTCGCTGGGCTATTGCCTATAAGTTTCCTGCTCAACAGACTACTACTAAAGTTCGCGATATTATTGTCCAGGTAGGGAGGACTGGAGCCTTAACCCCGGTGGCCACATTAGAACCGGTTAGAATATCTGGTTCAACAGTGCAAAGAGCTACTCTTCATAATGAAGATGAAATTAAAAGAAAAGATGTTCGAATTGGGGATACGGTCTTGATTCAAAAGGCAGGAGAAGTTATTCCTGAGGTGGTAAAAGTAGTTATAGAAAAGAGGACTGGCCAGGAGAAGGAATTTATTATGCCTTCTGAATGTCCGGAATGTGGAGCAAAAGTGTTTCGACCAGAAGGTGAAGTAGTCTCTCGATGCAATAGTCTTAGTTGTCCCGCGCAGATTAAGGAGAGGATTAGACATTTTGCCTCTCGAGATGCTATGGATATTGAGGGGTTAGGGCCAGCTATAATTGATCAGTTGGTAGAAAAAGGATTAATCAGAGATATTTCAGATTTATATTTTTTAAAAAGAGATGATTTAATCTCTCTCGAACGGATGGCAGAGAAATCCGCGGATAATTTATTGGTCGCAATTGAAAAGAGCAAAAAAAAATCTCTGGCTCACTTGATCTATGGTTTAGGTATACGCTATGTGGGTGTTCATTCGTCCGAAGTTATTACCAGATACTATACAACTTTATATAAATTTAGAAAAGCTAATTTAGAAGAACTAGTAAAAATTAATGAGATTGGACCTAAGATTGCAGAAAGCATAGTTCTTTTCTTTAAAGAAAAGGATAATTTAGATATTATTGAAAAATTAAGAAAGGTTGGTTTGAATTTTGGTCAGGAAGAAGAAAAGAGAGAAAAGGGGAAAGAGGTACAGATTTTAACTGGAAAGCAATTTGTATTAACCGGAACATTAAAGGATTTTACCCGTTCTCAGGCTAAGGAAATAATCAGTGAATTAGGAGGAAGGGTCACCAGTACTGTTAGCAAAAAGACTGATTATGTGGTCGTAGGAGATGATCCGGGGTCAAAATACCAAAAGGCCCAAAAAATAGGTGTGCCTATAATTAATGAGGAAGAGTTTAAAAAGATAATTGCCAAGTAAAGTGAAAAAGTTACCTAGTTAACCAGTTTGCCAGTTGACCAGATTGCTTCGTCACTTCGTTCCTCCATTAGACTATTAATTAAGAATATATTAAAATAAATTAAAGTTTATTAAATTACACCAGGTACCGAATAAAGAAGGCTGAACAAGTCTAAGGTTCCTCAAAAGAAAGACTTATATTGCGAATAAGACCCAGCCTTCTT
>JAUWHZ010000018.1 GCA_030605615.1 Atribacterota bacterium
CGATGTAACCGGTACAGTCACCCTTCCCGAAGGGGTAGAGATGGTCATGCCAGGGGATAATGTTACTGTTACCGCTGAACTGATCACTCCTATCGCTATGGAGAAACAGCTCCGCTTTGCGATAAGAGAAGGGGGACGCACCATCAGTGCTGGAGTGGTAAGTGAGGTTATCGAATAAATTAGTCGTTAGTGAATAGTCGTTAGTATATAGTATAGCGTATAGGATAAATCCATAAAGCTAAAAACTTAAAGCTAAAAGCGAAAAACCATAATTCAAAACTAAAAACTTTTTTGTACAAACTATTGCTTTTAATGTAGGGGTCAGATTTATCCGACCCGAGTTTTGCGGGCTTAATAAATCAAGCCCCTACAGAGTTAACCAAAAATAATGAAGGATAAATAAATATCCAGCTAATTACACTATAAACTATAAACTATACGCTAAACGCTATACGCTAATAATGGGGAGGTAAAAGAATATTTCATGCAAAAGATAAGGATTCGTTTACAAGCATATGATCATAGAATATTGGACAATTCTACCTTGAAGATAATTGAAACCATAAAAAGAATAGGGGGAAAATTTTCTGGACCTATACCTTTACCAACTGAGATAAATAAATATTGTGTCTTACGTTCACCACATGTGGACAAAAAGTCGAGGGAAGAGTTTGAAATGAGAACTCACAAGAGATTAATTGATGTAGTAGAACCTTCAACTAAGACCATAGAAGCATTAATGCATCTTGATTTACCTTCAGGAATAGATATTGAGATCAAGACTTTAGAATAAAAGATAGGGTAAACAAGCCAGAAGATTTTACTCGTATAATTAAAATTAATTAAGAGATATTTTAAGTAAATTGTATCAAAAGATTTAATTGATAAAAAGTTAAATTTATCTAATTGATAAACAGTGTTATTATATATAAATTATATTAATTATTAATTTTAATACAAGAAAGATAAATAAAAAGATTTGACGCAATACGCACTACGCGATACGCGATACAATATATTAGACCCGGAGGTGAAAAAGTAAAAATGGCTGCAGGAATATTAGGAGAAAAGGTAGGAATGACCAGAATATTTATTAAGAATGGTGAGTCTATTCCAGTGACTGTAATTCTTGCTGGTCCTTGCCAAGTAATACAACAAAAAAATATAGAGAAAGATGGTTATAACGCAATTCAATTAGGTTTTAAGAGTATAAATAAGAAAAAAGTTTCCAAGCCTTTAGTGGGACATTTTAATCAATATAAAATAGAGCCACTAAAACGTGTAAGAGAATTTCGAGTTGATGATTTGAGTAAATATTCCTCTGGCACCGAGATAAAAGTAGATATTTTTAAAGAGGGCGAAAGAGTAGATGTTGTAGGAATATCTAAAGGAAAAGGTTTTGCGGGAGGGATAAAAAGACATAATTTTTCTGGGGGACCAAAAACGCATGGTCAAAAAGAATATTATCGATCCGTGGGTTCAATTGGCGCCACTGATGCAGCTCGAGTTTTTAAAGGTCAAAAACTACCAGGTCATATGGGAGTAGATAGAGTAAAAATGAAAAATTTAGAAGTAATAAAAATTGATATTGAACGAAATTTAATTTTAATTAAAGGTTCGGTACCTGGAACAAAAGGAACAATGCTTATAATTAATAAAACTATATAATCAGGGTATATTTTACCAGGGAAGGAGGATTAGTTATGGTCAAACTGTCTTTGCATGATATTAAAGGAAAAGAAATTGGAGAGATTTCCCTAAAAGATAATATTTTTAATACTAAAATAAATAAATATCTGGTTCATCAAGTTGTTAAACGTTATTTAGCAGGCAAGAGAAGAGGGACTGCTTCTACAAAAAATAGAAGTGAAGTAAGAGGGGGAGGAGCTAAACCCTGGCGACAAAAAGGAACTGGAAGAGCTAGAGCAGGAACTATTCGCTCACCTATTTGGGTAGGAGGGGGAATAGTATTTGGACCTACCCCAAGAGATTATTCCTTTTCTTTACCTAAAAAAATGAAGACCGCTGCCTTGAAATCAGTACTTTCAAACAAAGCAAAGAATAATGAAATTATAATTTTAGAAAAATTATCATTAGAAAAAAATAAGACTAAAAAAATGGTTGAAATTTTAGAAAATCTAAAAGCGTTTAAAAAACCCTTAGTAATAATTGGAAAAGAAGATAAAAAGATAGAACAGGCAATAAGAAATATCAAAGATGCAATGGTGTTACCAGTATCTAAAATTAATTCCTATGATCTCTTAAATCAAGGGAAAATAATATTTACTAAAGAAGCACTAAAGCAAATTGAGGAGGTGTTAGCATAATGCCTTCAGATAAAGATATTATATTATACCCAATTATTTCTGAAAAAAGCGTGAGATTAAAAGAAGAGAATAAATATGTCTTTAAAGTAGATTGGAAAGCTAATTGTTCTGAAATTAAAAAAGCCATTGAAGAAAAATTCAAGACTAAAGTAAATAAAGTAAATATTATAAAGATGCCCGGGAAAAAGAAAAGTTTAGGCAGATATTCGGGGAAGACATCACGTTGGAAGAAAGCAATAGTAACTTTAAAAACAGGCGAGAAAATTAAAGAGTTAGAAAATATTTAAAGGATTAAAAAGATTCTTAAGAAAGGGGTAGATTAAAGTGGCAGAGATAAAAAAATATAAACCTACTTCTCCAGGTAGAAGATTTATGTCTATCTCTACTTTTAATGAAGTAACTACTGATAAACCTGAAAAATCTTTAACTGTAGGCATAAAAAGAAAAGGCGGAAGGAACAATCAAGGTAGAATTACAGTTAGACATCAAGGAGGAGGAAATAAAAGAAAATATAGAATAATTGATTTTAGAAGAAAAAAAATTGGAGTTCCCGCTAAAGTTGCCAGCATTGAATATGACCCTATTCGTTCAGCTCGAATTGCTTTACTAAAATATTATGATGGCGATAAAAAATATATTTTGTGTCCGGAAAACTTAAAAGTAGGCGATATAGTTGTATCCGGGAAAGACGCAGATATAAAAGCGGGAAATACAAAACTTTTAAAAGATATTCCCACCGGTACATTAATTCATAATATAGAATTAAGGCCAGGACAAGGTGGTAGATTGGTTCGTTCAGCTGGTACAACAGCTCAACTTATGGCCAAAGAAGGAAAGTATGCCCACATCAAATTACCTTCTGGAGAAGTAAGGTTAATAAACTTAAAATGTATGGCTACTATTGGTCAGATCGGTAACCTCACTCACGAAAACTTATCACATGGTAAAGCAGGCAAAAATAGATGGTTAGGAATAAGACCTACAGTTCGAGGTGTGGCTATGAATCCTGTCGATCACCCTATGGGAGGGGGAGAAGGTAAGAGTGCAGGAGGTAGACACCCGGTTTCTCCAACTGGTGTACCGGCTAAGGGATATCGTACTAGAAAAAAGAACAAACTTTCTAATAAATATATTATTAAAAGAAGAACGAAAAAATAGTTAATAAGGGAGGCAGTTATTTCATATGTCTAGATCTTTTAAAAAGGGACCTTATGTTGATGAAAAGTTGTTAAATAAGATTAGAGAATTAAATCGGAAGAGGAAGAAAGAGATAATAAAAACCTGGTCAAGAAATTCGACTATTTTTCCAATAATGGTTGGTCACACCATTGCCGTTCATAATGGTAAGAGACATATACCAGTTTATCTAACTGAAAATATGGTAGGTCATAAATTGGGAGAATTTGCTCCTACTAGAATTTTTAAAGGACACAGTGCTCATTCTGAAAGGTCAACTTCATTAAAATAGATAGTAAGGCTAAGTATAAAAAATATTTATTTTTTAGAAGATAAGATAATAAATATTTTTTTGGCAGGTAAAAATCGCAAGATAGTCAATTTTTATAAATCCTGCGAAAGTAATAAATAAAAGTTAATTAGGAGGAAAATAATGAGCGTAAAGGCGCTAGGAAAATATTTACCAATATCTGCTCGAAAAGGGAGACAAGCTGTAGATATAATTCGGGGTAAAGATGCAGGCAAGGCTCTTTTGGCATTAAAATTTCTTCCTAACCGTTCAGCTAAAATGGTTTACAATATTTTAAAGTCAGCAGTTTATAACGCACAAAATAATAATGATATGAATGTGGAAGATTTATATGTATCCGAAGCCTTTGTAGACGAAGGACCTACGATGAAAAGATTTAGACCAAGGGCAATGGGAAGAGCGAGTAGAATAAGAAAAAGAACCAGTCATGTTACCATTATAGTTGATTATAAAGGGGAGGGGAGATAGTTGGGACAAAAAGTACATCCAAAAGGATTAAGAATTGGAATTATAAAAGATTGGGATGTTAAATGGTTTGCCAAAAAAGGTTATGCGAAAAACATATATGAGGATTATAAAATTAAAAAATATCTTAAAGATAATTTAAGACATGCCGGGATATCTTGCATAGAAATTGAACGTATAGCCGATAGAGTAAGAATAACTATTAATTGTTCAAGGCCCGGGATCGTTATAGGAAGGAAAGGAGCAGAAGTAGCCAAATTAAAAGATAAATTGGCTAAATTTGTAAAAGGTGATTTACAAATTAAAATTATTGAGGTAAAAGTCCCTGAATTAGATGCTCAATTAGTTGCTGAAAATATTGCTGAACAATTACAAAGGAAAGGTTCAGTTAAGAGAGCAATGAAACAAGCAGCAGGCCGATCTATGAGAATAGGAGCCGAAGGAATAAAAATATCTTGCTCAGGGAGAATAGGTGGAGCAGAGATAGCCAGGACAGAATGGCATTTGGAAGGAAGGTTACCACTTCATACTTTAAGGGCAGATATAGATTATGGTTTGGCTGAATCTAACACCACTTATGGTAAAATTGGGGTTAAAGTTTGGATATTTCGAGGAGAAATACTTCCTTCAAAGGATAAACTTAAAGAAAAAAATAGTCAGGAACAAAGAACTGAAGCTTTAGCCAGTGAAGATATTAAAAAATCCAATGTAGAAGGAGAACAAAAAGATGTTACAACCAACTAGAACAAAATATCGTAAAACACATAGGGGTAGAATGAAAGGATGCGCTAACAAAGGAAGTTCTCTTGCTTTTGGTGAGTTTGGTTTACAGGCATTAGAGTCTCATTGGATAACCAGTGCCCAGATTGAAGCGGCAAGAATTGCTATAACCCATGCTGTAAAAAGGGGTGGAAAAGTTTGGATAAGAATATTCCCTGATAAATCAGTTACCAAAAAACCAGCAGAGACCAGGATGGGCAAAGGAAAAGGAGCACCTGATCATTGGGTAGCTGTAGTAAAATCCGGAAAAATTTTATTTGAATTAGGAGGAGTAGATAAAACTTTAGCTAAAGAAGCAATGCGATTAGCTGCTCATAAATTACCCATAAAAACTCGGTTTATTTCCAGAGAAGAACAGGTGGTGGGATAAATGAAATCTAGTGAATTAAGAGATTTATCGATAGAAGAACTTCAAAAAAAATTGGTTGATTTTAAAGAGGAATTATTTAGTTTAAGATTCCAAATGGTGACGGGACAATTAGGTAATTCCATGAGAATAAAGGAAGTAAAACGTAATATTGCCAGAGTAAAGACAATTTTGCGAGAAATTGAATTACAAAAAAGTAACAAAATGGATTAAATAAAGGAGGGTTAAATGTTATCCGGGGGAAAAATTAAAACAAAAATTGGAAGAGTTGTAAGTGATAGTATGGAAAAGAGTGTAGTAATTAAAGTGGAATACCTGGTGTCACATCCTCTTTACAAAAAAAGGATAAAGAAGTCATCAAAATTTATGGCACATGATGAAAAAAATGTTTGTAACCTTGGAGATAAGGTGAAGATCGCTGAAACTCGACCTTTAAGTAAAAGAAAAAGGTGGAGAGTAGTAGAAATAATAGAAAAATCAAAATAAAATAAATTGTACTATATAGAATGATTAAAGAGAGAAGGTAGCCAAGATGATACAAATGCAAACTCGTTTATTTGTAGCAGATAATTCAGGTGCTAAAGAAATACAATGTATTAAAGTTTTAGGTGGTTCTCGAAGGAGATATGCGAGGATAGGGGACATCATTGTTGCTTCAGTTAAGGAGGCAGCAGTGGGAGGAACATGTAAAAAAGGTGAAGTTGTTAAGGCAGTTATTGTCAGGACTAAAAAAGAACTTGGCCGTCCAGATGGTTCTTATATTAGATTTGATGATAATGCTGCAGTAGTTATTAATAATCAAAACGAACCGGTGGGAACTAGGATATTTGGAGCTGTTGCTCGTGAATTAAGGAATAAAAATTTTATGAAAATAATATCACTAGCTTCTGAAGTAGTATAAATTAGAGGGAGGAATAGTGATTTGATTAGCAATAAAATTAATTTTAGAAAAGGCGATAATGTATTAGTTATAAGTGGAGATGACAAAGGGAAAAAGGGTAAAATTGTTGGTATCTTTCCCAAAAAGATGCGGGCTATAATTGAAAGTGTTAATTTTTTAAAAAAACACGTTAAACCTACCCAAAAGGTTCCTCAAGGAGGAGTAATTAAACAAGAAGGCTCGTTACATATTTCTAATATCAAATTAATTTGTAATAAATGCAATAAACCCACTAATATAAAAAGAGAGAAAATTAAAGAGGGCAAGAGAGCGAGGATATGTAAAAAGTGTGGAGAAATAATAGATAAGGTTTAGGAGGTTAAATTATGCCCCGATTGAAGGAAAAATATATTAAGAAAGTTATTCCAGAAATGATGAACAAATTTAAATATAAAAGCGTAATGGCGGTACCCAGGTTAAAGAAAGTTATAATTAATATGGGCTTAGGAAGCGCTATCAAAGATTCAAAAATTATGGATGAAGCTGTAAAAGAATTAGCTATAATAAGTGGCCAAAAACCTATTATTACTCGAGCAAAAAAATCTATTTCTAATTTTGGGGTTAGGAAAGGTATGCCTGTAGGTTGCAAGGTTACATTGCGGAATGATAGAATGTATGAATTTTTAGATAAATTTATTAATGTAGCTATTGCGAGAATTCGAGATTTTAGAGGTACACCATCGGATTCATTCGATGGAAGGGGAAATTATACTATAGGAATAAAAGAACAATTAATTTTTCCAGAAATAGATTTTGATCAAGTTGCTAATACTTTAGGAATGAATATTACTATTGTAACCAGTGCTTTAAATGATGAGGAAGGGAAGGCTCTTTTAGAACTAATGGGAACACCTTTTAAAAAATAATTTGTATATCGTATTGCGTTAAGAAAATTAGAATTCAGGAGTCAGTAGTCAGGAGTCAGAAGAATATAAAATAATTTAACAAATAATATAACCTTATAATCTAAAATAATTCTGAATGCTGGATTCTGTCTTCTGGCTTCTATCTCATTCACGAGATACGAGATACGAGTTATGAGTATGTTATATTTTGTACTAAAGAAGGAGGAAATAGTGTGGCCAAAACAGCCCTAATAGTAAAGGCTAAAAAAAAACCTAAATATAAAGTAAGGAAGTATTCTCGCTGTAGTATTTGTGGAAGACCAAGGGGTTATATGAGGAAATTTGGCATATGCAGAATATGTTTCAGAACAATGGCTCATAAAGGTGAGTTACCAGGAATAACTAAATCAAGCTGGTAAAAGGTAAATTTATAAAGTTATACAAAGTAGTTGGAGTCAAAAGAGAGGAGGATATTATATATGAGTGTTGTATCAGATCCTGTCGCTGATATGCTAACTCGAATAAGGAATGCAAATAAGATGCGACACAAATCTTTATTTGTGCCAGCATCAAAGTTAAAATTAGAAATCACCCGCATATTAAAAGATGAGGGTTTTATTAAAGACTATAAGTATAAAGAGGACAATAAACAGGGTCAGTTAACTATTTATCTAAAATATATAAATAAGGAAAAAACTATTAATAATCTTAAAAGAATTAGCAAACCCGGATTAAGAGTTTATGTAAAAAAAGACGAAATGCCTGAGGTATTAGGTGGTTTAGGAATTGCCATTCTATCCACTTCAAAAGGCCTTATGACTGGCAAAGAAGCTTTACAACGTCATCTTGGTGGAGAAGTAATTTGTTATATTTGGTAAACATACCACATACGCAATACGCAATACGAAAATAGGAGGTTTAATATGTCCAGAATAGGGAAGATGCCTGTAACTATTCCTAAAGAAGTTAAAGTTGAGTTATTTAATAATAGAGTAAAAGTAACTGGAGAAAAAGGGACCTTGGAAGAAATTATTCACCCAAGTATACAGGTAAAGATAGATGAAGATAAAATCTATGTTTCCAGGCCTTCCGAGAGTAAATTTCACAAGTCTTTACATGGACTGAGCAGAAGTTTAATAGATAATATGGTAAAAGGTGTGTCTTCTGGATTTGAAAAGGTATTAGAAATCAGGGGAGTAGGCTACCGAGCTGCAATTGAAGGGAATAAAATGATTATTCAAGTAGGTTATTCCCATCCTATTAAGGTTGATCCGCCTAAAGGTATTGAATTTGAAGTAGAGAAACAAAAAATAATTAAAATAAAAGGTATTAATAAAAAGTTAGTAGGAGAAACGGCAGCAAAAATAAGAGCATTAAGAAAACCGGAACCTTATAAAGGAAAAGGAATTAGATATATTGATGAAGTAGTGAGAAGAAAAGTAGGAAAAACTGGTGCAAAGGAATTAGGGTAATATTATTCAAGTTCACTAGAAAGGAGTGCTAATATTGACCGAAATAAATAAAAGATTAGCAAGGTTTAAGAGGCATAAAAGAGTACGTAAAGAAATAAAGGGAAACAGTGAAAGGCCACGGCTATGCATTTTTAGAAGTTTAAAACATATTTATGCCCAGGTAATTGATGATGAAAAGGGAATAACTTTGGTATCTTCGTCAACTCTTAATCCAGAGACAAAAGATAAAGTAAAATATCAAGGAAATATAAAGGCGGCTGAGATACTCGGAGGTTTGTTAGCTAAAAAATTAAAAGAAAAGGGCATAAAAAAAGTGGTGTTCGATCGGGGAGGTTATTTATATCACGGCAGAGTAAAGGCAGTCGCTGAGCGTACGAGAAAAGGAAATATAAATTTTTAAGTTAGTTATTATTTAAAAAAAGAAAGGAAAGAATATTATAAAGTTTAGAAAAATGGGTAGGAGGTGGATAGATGCAAAAAATTAATTCTGAAGGTTTAGAATTAAATGAAACAGTTGTATTTGTAAATAGAGTAAGCAAGGTAGTGAAAGGTGGAAGGAGATTTGGTTTTGGTGCTATGATTGTTGTGGGAAACGGTGAAGGGATTGTAGGTATAGGTTATGGAAAAGCTAAAGATGTTTCGGAAGCAATTAGAAAAGGAGTAGCAAAAGCAAAGAAGAGTTTAATAAAAGTAAGAATAAAAAAAGGAACTATTCCTTATACAATTATAGGTCATTACGGGGCTGCCACGGTTTTCATGAAACCAGCCTCTCCTGGAACCGGAGTAATTGCTGGTGGTTCAGTTCGGGCAATATTTGAAGCTGCAGGTTTTCAAGATATCTTAACCAAGTCTTTAGGAAGTGATAATAATTTAAATATTGTAAAAGCTACTATGAATGGTCTTATGAATTTAAAGAATGCAAAAGATATAGCCAGATTAAGAGGTAAAAGCGTAGTGGAAATGTATAGTCAACCATTACGACCACAGGAGGTAACAAGTGATGAAATTAGATGATTTACACCCTGCTCCTAAATCAATTAAAAAACCTAAAAGAGTAGGTAGGGGTTGTGGGTCCGGCCATGGTCTAACTTCCTGTAGAGGAGAGAATGGACAAAATTCTCGTTCAGGTGGTGGGGTCAAAGCGAACTTTGAAGGCGGCCAGATGCCTTTATATAGAAGAGTCCCCAAAAGAGGTTTTACTAATATATTTAGGAAAGAATTTAGTATTGTAAATCTTGAGAGATTAAATATGTTTAAAGATGGAGATATAATTACTCCTCAAAGATTAATTGATGAAGGAATTATAAAAAAAATAGGGAATGGAGTAAAAATATTAGCTAAAGGTAGCCTTACTAAGAAGTTAACCATAAAAGCTAATAAATTTAGTCAGAAAGCGGTAGAGGAGATTGAATCAGCTGGTGGGAAGATTGAGGTGATATAATTGTTAGATACTATACGTAATTTATTTAAAATTCCTGACTTAAAGAAGAGATTATATTTTACCCTTGGTATGATAATAGTTGTTAGATTAGGTAGTCATTTACCTTTGCCTGGAGTTGAAAAAGAAGCGTTAGCAAATTTATTTGCCCAGGGAGGGATCTTAGGTTTTTTTGATCTTTTCGCTGGAGGGGCATTAAGTCGTTTTTCTATTTTTGCTTTAGGAATAATGCCCTATATTAATGCATCTATTATTATGAACCTTTTAACTGCAGTAGTCCCTACTTTAGAACAATGGGCTAAAGAAGGAGAAGAAGGTAGAAATAAAATTACCAAAATTACTCGTTATTTTACTGTTGTTTTAGCTATTGTTCAAGCTTTTGGGATAAGCTTCTGGCTACAAAATATGGGTGTATTGATAATCTCAGGGGTCGGCTTTAGTTTTTTATTAGTAATTACCCTTACTGCAGGAACCTGTTTTTTAATGTGGTTAGGCGAACAGATTACTGATTTTGGTATTGGCAATGGTATTTCTATAATAATTTTTGCTGGAATTATAGCTCGAATTCCTTCTCAAATTATTCAAACCATTAAGCTTTTAAATGTTGGAGAAATTGGCCTAATAGCTTTATTAAGCTTAATCGTGGTGTTTGTAATGGTTATTGGAGGAGTTATTGCCATTCAACAGGGACAGAGAAGAATACCTGTTCAGTATGCAAAAAGAGTTATAGGACGTAAAATGTATGGTGGCCAGGGTACTCATATCCCCCTACGGGTAAATCAATCAGGGGTTATTCCGATAATATTTGCTTCGGCGATTTTACTTTTCCCAGCTACTATTGCTCAATTTTTTCAAAATATCATATTTATGAAAAGTATATCTGAGGCTCTTTCACCGGGACAGCCGTTATATCTAATTTTATATGCTATTTTAATAATGTTATTTACTTTCTTTTATACAGCAATTACCTTTAATCCTGCTAATATGGCGGACAATATGAAAAAGTATGGAGGTTTCGTACCCGGAATAAGGCCTGGAAAAAATACCGCTAATTATATTGATCATATAATGACTCGAATTACCTTAAGTGGAGCAATATTTTTAGCTGTAATTGCTATTCTACCCAACATTTTAATAAAAATTACAGGGATTACCACTCTTTATTTTGGAGGAACAGCTTTATTGATCATGGTAGGAGTTGCCTTAGAAACTGTTCAACAGATTGAATCACATTTGTTAATGAGACATTATGAAGGATTTATTAAAAAATAATTTTATGAAATGAGGATAATTTAACTAAAGAAGGATAGTTAGTGAAAGAAGGGAAAACTCATGAGGTTGATCTTGTTAGGTCCTCCTGGTGGAGGGAAGGGAACAATAGCAAAAAAGTTGCAGAAAGAATTTAATATACCAGTCATTTCAACAGGAGTAATATTAAGAGAAGAGATCGAAAGAAAGACCAGATTAGGTAAAAAGGTGCAAGATATTATGAGCAAAGGAAGACTGGTACCTGATGAAGTTATTATTGAAATAGCAAGAGAAAGAATAAAGCGAGAAGATTGTAAGAAGGGATATATATTTGATGGTTTCCCTCGAAATATAAAACAAGCAGAATCTCTGGAGAAATTAAATGAAGAACTTGATGAATATATTGACTATGTTTTTTACTTTGAGATACCTTTTACTAAGGTAATTGAGAGATTAGCTAATCGTAGAGTATGTAAAAAATGTAATACTAATTATAATTTGTTATTTAATGCTCCTCAAAAAGATAATATTTGTGATATTTGCGGAGGGGAGTTATATCAACGAGATGATGACAAAGAAGAGACCATAAAAAATAGATTAAAGGTATTTACCAAACAGACCTTACTTCTAAAAAAATATTATCAGGAGAAAAATTTATTAACTGTAATAGATGCTAATTGTAGCAGAAATGCCCTTTTTTTAGAGATTAAGAAGATTTTAGGAGGGCTGCAGAAATAAATAAGTGGTTATTTTAAAGTCTCCCGAAGAAATTAAATATATTAAAGAAAGTTGTAAAGTAGCAGCACGTGCTTTAAAAAAGGTGTTAGAAAATGTAAAAGTGGGAATTACTACTTTAGAACTCGATAAAATTGCTGAGTGCTATGTCATAAAATACGGAGCAAAACCTGCATTTAAAGGTTACGGAATAGAGGGCAACAAATTTCAACACTCTATCTGTGTTTCTATAAACGAAGAAGTAGTTCATGGGATTCCTGGCAAGAGAAGATTAAAAGAAGGGGATATTGTAAGTATAGATATTGGAACAAATTTACAAGGTTACTTTGGAGATACTGCGGCAACGGTTCCGGTAGGAAAGATAGACTCGAAAGTTAAGAAGCTTTTGGAAGTAACTAAAAAATCGCTGTTTAAAGGGATAGAAAAGGCCAGGCCAGGTAATAGATTAGGTGATATTTCTTTTGCTATTCAGGAAGTAGTAGAAGAAGCAAATTTTTCTGTAGTGAGAGAATACGTGGGCCATGGAGTAGGTTGTTATCTCCACGAAGAACCACAAATACCTAATTATGGTATTCCCCATACAGGAATAATATTAGAAGAAGGGATGATATTAGCGCTTGAACCTATGGTAAATATGGGTGACCATAAAACAGAAATATGTAGTAATGGTTGGACAGTGGTAACCGAAGATAGAAGCTGGTCAGCTCATTTTGAACATACTATTGCAATAACTGCCTCTGGCAATGAAATATTAACTATTCCTTTTAAATAGATAAACTGATTCTTTGAAGATTTTAATATAAGATAATTTAAGTGGAGGAATCATTGATGGTGAAAGAAAAGTGCATAGAGATGCAAGGGAAAGTTATTCAAGCTTTACCCAATGCTACTTTTCGAGTTGAATTGGAAAATGGTTGTGAAATTCTGGCTCATATTTCAGGAAAAATTAGAATGCATTTTATTAGAATTTTAGCCGGAGACAGAGTAAAAGTTGAAATATCGCCTTATGATTTAACTCAAGGTAGAATTGTATATAGACTATAATAAGCTCGTATCTCGTGAATCGTATTTCGGATTATGGCTTTACACTTTTCGCTTTAAATTTCTAACGAGATACGAGATACGAACGACGAGATACTATATGATATATGGAGGAAGTAAATATATGAAAGTAAGATCATCGGTTAAGAAAATGTGTGCAAAGTGTAAAATAATAAAAAGAAAAGGTAAAATAAGAGTAATTTGCAACAATCCAAAACATAAACAGAGACAGGGGAAATAATTTTAAAGGGGGATATGTAAAAATATGGCAAGAATAGCCGGAGTAGATTTACCCAGAAATAAAAGAGTAGAATTTGCATTAACTTATATCTATGGAATTGGTCTGACCAGCGCACAATCCATATTAAAGGAGTCTGCAATTAATTATGATACCCGGGTAAAAGATTTAACTGAGGAAGAAATAAATAAGATAAAAGGAATTATTGATAAAAAATATAAAGTAGAGGGAGAATGCAGAAGTGATGTTACTACTTCAATAAAAAGACTTATGGATATAGGTTCGTATAGAGGGATAAGACATCGGAAGGGATTACCAGTCAGGGGCCAGAAAACAAAGACTAATGCCAGAACTAGGAAAGGACCTAAAAGAACAGTTGGAGCAAAAAGAAAAAAAGTTGAATAATACCAAAAGATAATGAGAGGAGAACTTAATTGGCGGATAAGAAAAAAGTAAAAAAAACAAAAAAGAAAGTTAAGAAAAATATAGCAACAGGAGTAGTTCATATAAAGTCAACTTTTAACAATACTATAGTTACTATTACAGATAAACAGGGAAATGTAGTTGCTTGGTCTAGTGCTGGAAATATGGGCTATAAAGGCAGCAAGAAAAGTACTTCTTTTGCAGCACAAATGACTGCAGAAACCGCAGCTAAAAAAGCTATGGATCAGGGAATGAAAGAGGTAGATGTATTAGTAAAAGGCCCTGGTTCAGGGAGAGAAACAGCAATCAGATCGTTGCAAGCGGTTGGTTTAAAAGTAAATATGATTAAGGATGTTACTCCTATTCCACATAATGGTTGTAGACCTCCAAAACAAAGACGAATATAGCTTGATATAAATTAAAATTTTTTAGTACAGGTTTTGAGTGAGAAAGTAGTGTGGATATAAAACAATAGAAAGATTGCAAAATTTAGTTAATACAATCAATTTTGTAGTTCAGAATTTTCTAATAATAACTAAAAATAGATTGCAATTTTGATAAATTATACAAATATTAAAGATGAAGAGGAGGTTATTATTATATATGGCAAGATATAGAGGGGCAATATGTAAATTATGCCGTAGAGAAGGAGTGAAGTTATTCTTAAAGGGAGACAGATGTTATTCTAATAAATGTTCAATCGAAAAAGGAACTTCGCTGCCTGGTAAGAATGCAAAAACATCAAGGATAAAAAAACTATCTACTTATGGTATAAGGTTAAGAGAAAAGCAAAAACTTAGAAAATATTATGGATTATTAGAAAAACAATTTAAAAATTATTTTAAAAAGGCCGAAAGGAAAAAAGGTATTACTGGAGAGAATTTATTAGAATTATTAGAGAGAAGATTAGATAATATAGTTTATCGATTTAATTTAACTAAATCAAGGGCTCAAGCTCGTCAATTAGTTTTACATTCACACATATTGGTTAACGGGAAAAAAGTAAATATACCTTCTTATCAGGTGAATATTAATGATGTTATAGAAGTCAAAGAAAAGAGTAAGAATATTGCCGATATTAAAGAAATTAAAGATGGGAAAGTAGAGATTAATATTTCTTCCTGGTTAGAGTTTGATACAAAGACACTAAAAGGTAAAATTATAAAATTTCCTTCTAAGGAAGACTTAAATTTACCAGTGGAGGAAAAATTAGTAGTTGAGTATTATTCTCGTTAAAATTTTAGGTTTTATATCTAAAGAAGGAGAGTGTAAAAAGTGATGGATATTAACAATATAAAAATTAAAGTAGAAGAATTATCTGATAGTTATGGTAAATTTATTATTGAACCATTAGAAAAAGGTTATGGCATAACTCTGGGTAACTCTCTAAGAAGAGTACTATTATCTTCCATGCTGGGTGCAGCTGCAACGGCTATTAGAATTGAAGATATTACTCACGAATTTACTACTATCCCAGGAGTCAAGGAAGATGTTATTGAAATAATATTAAATATTAAAGAATTAGTAGTTAAAATGTATTCTGATGAGCCTCAAATTTTAAAACTAAATGTTAAAGGTAAAAAAAAGGTGACTGCAGCAGATATAATTCCCAATATCAATGTAGAGATACTTAATCCGGATTTAGCGATAGCTACTTTAAACAAAGATGCTAAATTAAATATGGAGATATTGATAGAGAGAGGAATGGGTTATTTACCTGCTGAAAAAAATAAAAAACCCGACCAATCAGTTGATACTATCTTTATAGATTCATTTTTTTCTCCTATTACGAAAGTAAGATATGATGTGGAGAGTGCTAGTCTGAGTCAATTTTCAAGCTGTGATAAATTAATCTTAGAAATATTTACCAAAAAAAGTATTTTACCTGATGAAGCTTTAAGTAAATCAGCAAACATTCTGATTAAATATTTTAAAATACTTACAAAATTTTCTCCCGAGGATATTGAATCAATGGGAGAAGTCATATCAGAGGAAGAAAAAGAAAAAAATGAAAAAGAGAAGATTTTAAATAAAACCATTGAGGAATTGGATTTTTCAGTTCGTTCATATAATTGCTTAAAGAAATCGGGGATAAATACTCTGAGAGATTTAATTAACTATTCTCCAGAAGAAGTCATAAAAATAAAAAATTTAGGTAAAAAATCTTTAGATGAAATAAAAGAGAAAATGAATAAATATGGATTTGTCTTAGGGGAAAAAAAGCAGCAGGAGGATTTTTAGGATGAGACACAAGAAGCTAAAAGGAAAATTAGGTCGAAATAGTAGTCATAGAAGTTCATTATTAGCTAATTTATCTATTTCACTTATTACTCATAAAAAAATTGAAACTACTTACGCTAAAGCCAAGGAAGTTCGAAGATGTATAGAAAAATTAATAACCATAGCCAAAAATAATAATATACAAGCTCAGAGAGAAGTTCAAAAAGTTATAAAAAATAAACAAGCTTCAAAAATATTGTTTGAAGAAATTAGCCCCAAGTATTTGGAGAGAAATGGCGGTTATACCAGGATTGTAAAGACAGGATTTCGTAAAGGTGATTCTGCGCCGTTAGCCATAATTGAATTTATAGAATAGATAAAGAACAATAGATAAAAGGTTAAAAAGTTTTATATTAAATCCGATTATTAAACTTTTTAACCTTTTGATTTTTAATAATCTCGTATCGAGGATAGCGTACAGCGTGGAGCGTATAGCGTAGAGTTAAGAAAGAAGAAGAAAGAAAAGAGAAAAAAAGTAGGGGCGTATTGCATACGCCCTGATAGTATATAGCAAAAAACCATAATTCAAAATACAAAATTATTTTTATATATGTATACTGTATTACTATTGCGATTATAAGTGCATATCATACATCGCGTCATGTAGGGGTTAGATTTATCCAACCCGGGTTGTTTTGGTAATTTTTCTTCTAATGGGCTCAATTCATTGAGCCCCTACACGCTACACGTTATACGCTCTACGCTAAAGTACGCGATACGAAATACGATCAAGTGGTGAGCATTTTGATTAAAATAAAAAATTTAGGTTATATATATCACCTACATAAAAAAAACCAGGTAAAAGCTTTAGATAATATTTCTTTAGAAATAAAAAGAGGAGATTTCGTTTCTATCATAGGCTCAAACGGGTCAGGGAAATCTACTTTAGCCAAACATTTGAATTGTTTATTGCTTCCTACTTCTGGAAATATTTGGGTAAATGGAATGAATACTAAAGACAAAGACAAGGTGTGGGCAATAAGACAAAAAGTAGGCATGGTCTTCCAAAATCCGGATAATCAGCTTGTAGCCACTACAGTAGAAGATGATATTGCTTTTGGTCTTGAAAATATTGGGGTAAGTGAAAGAGTTATGAAAGAACGAGTTCACTGGGCTTTACAGGTTGTAGAAATGGAAGAATATAAAAATAGTGAACCTCACTTACTATCTGGGGGACAAAAACAGAAAGTAGCTATTGCAGGAGCAATTGCTATGCATTCTTCCTATTTGGTTTTAGATGAACCTACTGCTATGTTAGATCCGCATGGTCGAAGAGAGGTTATGGATACCATTAAAAAATTGAACAAGGAAGAAAATATTACCATAATATATATTACTCATTTAATGGAAGAGGCAGCAGAGTCTAATAGGGTAGTTGTATTAGATAAAGGGAAAATTGCCCTAATGGGAAGACCTGAGAAAGTTTTTACTCAAGTTGAAACCTTAAAAAAATTAAAATTAGATATTCCTCAAATAACAGAATTGGCCCTCAGGTTAAATCAAAAAGGTTTAGATATATCTCCTCACACCTTAAAAGTTGAGGAAATGGTGGATCATTTATGTTTATATGTTTAGAAAATGTAAATTTTACTTACAACTTGCATATGCCTTTTGAAACTAAGGCGTTAAAAGATATTAGTTTAAATATTAATGAAGGTGAATTTATTGGACTAATTGGACATACTGGTTGTGGAAAGACTACTCTAATTCAACATTTTAATGGATTACTTGAACCTACCTCTGGAAAAGTTTATGTAGAAGGTTTGGATATAAATGAAAGAGGAGTAAATCTTAGGCTAATAAGGCAAAAAGTGGGTTTAGTATTTCAATATCCAGAGAATCAATTATTCGAAGAAACAATATTCCAGGAAGTTGCCTTTGGTCCTAAAAAATTAAGTCTATCAGAAGATAAGATTGAAAAAAGGGTTCGTGAAGCCTTAAAAATGGTTGATCTTGATTATAATCTCTATGCTGAGCGTTCCCCTTTCTCTCTTAGTGGAGGAGAAATGCGTCGTGTAGCTTTAGCTAGTATATTATCTATTAGACCTAAAATGTTAGTGTTAGATGAACCTACAGCTAATTTGGATCCTCAGGGTAGGAATAAGATATTATCTGAAATGAAGGCAATTCATGATAATTTTGGGATTACTGTTATACTGGTCTCACATAATATGGAAATAATTGCTGAGATAGTCGATCGTCTCCTGGTAATGCATCGGGGAGAGATTATTTTGGATGGACCACCTCGAGAGATCTTTGAAAAATACGCTGATGATTTAATAAAAGTAGGGTTAGGTCTTCCTCAGGTAACCAGATGTATGCATGAATTAAGAGCAAAAGGAAAAGAAATATATACTGGAGTACTTACTGTTGAAGATGCTGAGAAAGAAATATTAGATAGAGTGAGAAAATCTAACAAACAGTTAAAAATCAAAAAGGGTTAATCTTTAAAAAAGTTATAAAGAAGATGAACAAAAATGAAAATATTAAGGAATATTAGCTTTGGTCAATACATTCCAAGAGAGTCTTTAATTCATAATTTAGATCCTCGAATAAAAATATTAAGCTGTTTAGCCATAATTATAAGTTTATTTCTCATAACAGAGTTTTTGGGATATTTAATTTTAGGTACTATCATAATGATTGGTATTATTATTTCCCAAGTACACCCTAAATTTGTTTTTAGAGGATTGCGCCCTATATTATTTATTATTATATTTACTTTGATAATACATCTTTTTATGACTGAAGGAGAAATACTTTATCGTTTAGGATTTTTGAAAATAACTAAGGAAGGATTAATCAGGGGTTTATTTATCTCTTGCCGATTATTTATCTTAATTTTAACTACTTCTTTACTTACTCTGTCTACTTCTCCCATATCTTTAACCGATGGCATAGAAAGATTGTTATCTTTTTTTAAATTTATAGGTATGCCAGCTCATGAAATTGCTATGATGATGACTATTGCCTTAAGATTTATTCCTACTTTATTGGAGGAAACAGAGAAGATAATGAAAGCTCAAATCTCTCGAGGGGCAGATTTTGAAAGTGGTAACATTTTTAATAGAACAAAAAATTTAATTCCCATCTTAATACCTTTATTTGTAAGTGCTTTTCGGCGTGCTGATGAACTGGCCATTGCTATGGAAGCTAAGTGTTATAGAGGAGGAGAGGGGAGAACTCATTTTAGGCAGTTAAAGATTAGAATGGTTGACATTTTAACTTTTGTACTAATTGGGGTTATAACAGTTATGGCAAGTGTAATGTTTTAAAGATCGTATCGCGTATCGAGTATTGCGTTAAGAAATAAGCAATAGCATATAGTAAGAAAAATAGAATTCAGAAGTCAGAATAAAATAGCATGTATCGTGTAGAATTAGTTAGTTTTAGTTAATGAATTAGTATTAAACCAGCTAACCAGCTAACCAAATTGATTGGTAGATCGGGTGACTTGTAGACTGGAAGATTTCACAAATTAGGAATTTTGAATTATGCTTAATATAAAACTTACCATAGAATATGAAGGAACTCAATATTATGGTTGGCAAAGGCAAAAGGGGTTTTTAAGTATCCAGGAAATTTTAGAAGATAAAATTTCGCAGATTACCCATGAAAAGGTAACACTAATTGGTTCCGGGAGGACTGATGCAGGGGTACATGCTTTAGGGCAAGTAGCCAATTTTAAAACTAACAGCACTATTCCTTGGATAAAATTACCTTTGATTCTAAATCACTTATTGCCTTTGGATATTAGAATTAGAAAAGCAGAAAGGGTGGATGATAGTTTTCATGCTCGTTATAGTGCGGTAAGCAAAATTTATCATTATTATATTTTAAATTACCATAAAAATGACTACAATCCCCCACTTTTTTTAAGAAATTATGTTTACTGTCTTTACGGAAAGATAGATTTAGAAAAGGTAAAAAAAGCTATTACTTTTTTACACGGGGAACATGATTTTTCTTCATTTGCTTGTTCAGGAACTAATATTAAAAATAAAGTGAGGACTATTAAAGAGCTAACTGTAAATAAGAAGGGAAATATAATTTGTTTTTATTTTCAGGCAAATGCTTTTTTATATAAAATGGTCCGTACTATAGTTGGTACTTTATTAGAGGTAGGTCATAGCAAGATCGATTATTTAGAAGTAAAAAAAATATTAGAAGCCAGGGATAGGAAAATGGCGGGCAAAGTTGTCCCCGCTAAGGGACTTTTTTTAATGCAAGTTTTATACTAATTTCGCTTGACATAGTGTCTTGATTATATTAAAATTTATTATGTTATTTTTTTATTGAATGAAAAATGTTTTATCTGGAAATACTTATAAACGTTTATCATACAGATTTATATGTGAATTTACTAGGCAGGGAGGAATAAAGTGAAAACTTTCAGTGCAAAAGCAGAAGATATTAATAGAAAATGGTATTTAATTGATGCTGAGGGAAAAATATTAGGAAGATTAGCCACTCAAATAGTTTCAATTTTAAGGGGGAAAAATAAACCCACCTATACACCTTCTATGGATTTAGGCGATTATGTGGTAGTTATAAATGCGGAAAAAATAAAAGTAACCGGTAATAAACTTAAAGGGAAAGTTTACAGATACCATACGTCTTATCCGGGAGGTTTAAAAAGTACTACCCTGGAAGTACTATTGCAGAAAAAACCAGAGTTAGTGGTAAAAAAAGCAGTACAAGGGATGATTCCTCATAATAAGTTAGGTAGAGCGGTGATAAAAAAATTAAAAGTTTATAGAGGAAGCGAATATCCTCATCAAGCTCAAAAATTGGAAAGAATTGATTAAACATTAAGAAGGAGGTTAAAACTTTGGCGCAGGCAAAAAGTTATGGCACAGGAAGAAGAAAATCCTCAATTGCCAGAGTATGGTTAAGTCCCGGTAAGGGGAATATAAAGATTAATAATAAAACATTGGATGATTATTTTGGACGAGAGACTTTATTAAATATTATAGAAAAACCATTGGAAGTGGCGAATAAAAGGACAGAAATTGACGTTTTTGCTAAAGTAGTAGGAGGAGGTTTTAGTGGTCAAGCAGGGGCAATACAACACGGAATTGCAAGAGCCCTTCTCCAATATGATCCTACATTACGATTAACCTTGAAAAAAGAGGGTCTATTAACTCGAGATGCAAGGATGAAAGAAAGGAAAAAATATGGCCAAAAAGGCGCTCGGGCCAGATTCCAATTTTCCAAGAGATAATTATTTTTACTATTTTAAGAAGAGAAAGGTTTACAAAAGGGGCCTTTCTCTTTTTTTTTAATTTTTTATCAGGATATAGGCATACTTTATCTCTAATTTAATTTGTTTTTTTATTTCACCTTTTTAAGGAAAAACTATGAAAATCAATCCGCGATTAGATATTTATTTAGACAAGATTAAAAAAAATTCAGAAAATATTAAAAATCTATGTCTGCAACACGAAATCGAAGTAGTTGGAGTTACCAAAGGTTGTTGTGCTATCCCTGAAGTGGCCCAAGCCATGATCGAGGGAGGTATAAAAATTCTTGGAGATTCTCGAATTGAAAATATTAAAAAATTAAAGGGATTTAAAATTAAAGCGGATATGATGTTAATCAGGATCCCTATGCTTAGCGAAGTTGATAAAGTTATAAGATGGGCTGATATAAGTTTGAATTCTGAAATCTCCGTAATTAAATCCTTGTCCCAAACAGCTTTAAAGAATGACCTTATCCATAAGATAATTTTGATGATAGATTTGGGTGACTTGAGAGAGGGAATTATGCCTGGTGAGACATTAAGGATGGTAGAAGAAATTAGAGAATTATCAGGAGTAAAATTAATAGGTCTCGGAGCAAATTTTTGTTGTATCAGTGGAGCAATGCCCTCTCAGAAAAATTTAACCAAACTGGTTAAATTAGCAGAAGAAATAGAGAATAATTTTGGTATTGCTTTAGAAGTAATATCAGGTGGGAATACCAGTGTTTTAAAATTGGTTGAAGATAATATAATTCCTGAAAGGATAAATCAGTTGAGAATAGGAGTAGGTATTCTCCTTGGTCAGGATGATGCTAGATCGCGCAATTTAATTGGAACATATCAAGATACCTTTATTTTGACTGGAGAAATTATAGAACTTAAAGAAAAACATTCTTTACCTCAAGGAGAGATTGGCCGGGATGCTTTTGGGGAAATGCCTGTTTTTCAGGATTTAGGAATAAGAAAAAGAGCCATTTTAGCTATAGGCAAACAGGACATTCGTCTTAATAGTTTGATTCCTCTGAAAGAAGGGATAAAAATAATAGGCGCAAGTAGTGATCATCTAATTATTGATGTTACAGATTTTAAAGAAGATGTAAGAGTAGGCGATGGGATAAAGTTTAGATTAAATTATCCTGCTTTACTTTCTGCCACTACTTCTAATTATATTAATAAATATTTTTTATAGGGAGGAGAAAAAAATAATGGCAATAAATATGAAAGGAAAAAATTTGGTTTCTATCGATGATCTAAGTAGAGAGGAAGTTGTCCAAATATTAGAAATTGCTGAGATTATAAAGTTAAGACACTATTCTCAGGAGAGTCAACCCATTTTAAAGGGTAAGGTTTTGGGGATGATTTTTCAAAAACCTTCTTTAAGAACCAGGGTTTCTTTTGAAACGGGGATGATACAATTAGGCGGTGAAGCTATTTATTTAGGCCCTGATGATATAAAATTAGGACAAAGAGAAGCTACCAAGGATATTGCTCAAGTATTATCCCGTTATGTAAGTGGGATTATGGCTCGAACTTTTAGTCATGATATAATATTAGAGTTAGCCAAGTATTCATCAGTTCCGGTTATCAATGGTTTATCTGATCTTCTACATCCCTGCCAGGTATTAGGTGATTTATTGACCATTAAAGAAAAAAAAGGCAGGTTCTCAAATTTAAAACTGACTTATATTGGTGACGGTAATAATGTAGCCCATTCTCTAATGTTTGGAGCTGTTAAGGTAGGGATGGATATTGTTTTAGCTGTTCCTCCTGGCTATGAACCTCGATCGGAGATTGTAGAGAAAGCCAAAGAGGATGCCCAAAAAATAGGTAGTAAATTAGAAATTATTCATAACCCAAAAGAGGCTGCAAATGGGGCTGATATAATTTATACTGATGTTTGGACCAGTATGGGATTTGAAAAAGAAAGCGAAAACAGGAAGAATATATTTAAGCCTTATCAAGTAAATCAAGGTTTAGTAAGCAAAGCAAAAGATGATGTAATAATTTTACATTGTCTTCCCGCTCACCGTGGAGAAGAGATAACTGATGGAGTTGTAGATGGACCTCATTCTATGGTAATTGATCAAGCAGAAAATAGGTTGCATGCGCAGAAAGCTGTGTTAGCTTTATTATTGTAAGCAGTAATTGATTAAAATGGAAAATAATTTTATAATGGTTAATAAGGATAGTTATTATCTATTTTAGAGAAAGTTTGTTATTTTAATAAAACAAGTATAGATTGAACAATTAAATATAGCCTAGATCTGATATAGATTAATCTTAAATAATGGAAAAAAAAGGAGGATTAAGTGCCTATTTCTTTTCGTCTTTTAGATATTATTGATATTTTGGTTATCGCCTTTTTATTATATCATATAACGTTATTGATCAAAGATACTCCAGCAGTACAGTTAATTAAAGGGTTGATTATCCTCTTTATCGCATCTTTTATTGCTGATCAGCTTGGTCTACGAACAATCAATTGGCTCTTAAAAGGGGCAATGGCTATGATGGTCGTGGCTTTACCCATAATATTTCAACCAGAAATAAGAAGAGGATTATTAAAGATGGGGAGAAGAGGGTTTTTAATAAATGCTTCTTTTTTACATAAAGCAGATAATAAAAAGATTGAACAATTGATAAATGGGTTAGTTATGGTTATACCTATGCTTTCTACAAAACACAAAGGGGCTTTGATTGTTTTGGAGAGGGAAATTGGTTTAAAAGATATTTTAGAGACTGGTATTATATTAAATGGTGAGTTTTCTCCAGAATTACTATATTCTGTTTTTATGCCAGATTCACCTTTGCATGATGGAGCAGTAATTATTCGGGGGAATAAGATAATAGGGGCTAATTGTATTTTACCCTTAAGTGAGAGAACGGATATTAGCAGAGCTTTAGGTACTCGACATAGAGCAGCCTTAGGTTTAAGTGAACAGACAGATTCGTTAATAATTGTTATTTCAGAAGAAACCGGTAATGTCTCTATCGCTTTAGATGGCAAAATTACTCGACCTTTAGAACCCCAGGGGCTGAAAAAAATGTTAACCCATTTATATCAGCCGAAAATAATTTCTGAATTTAATTTCTGGCAACAAGAGGAAGATAATAAATGAAGGAATTAAGGAATTGGTTATTAAAAAATATTGATATTAAATTGCTTTCCTTATTTTTAGCTATCATTCTATGGTTATATATAGCCAGTGGAGAGAACCCTATAATAGAAAATTTTTTTGATGTATCTCTTGCCACAAATAACCTTAGGGAGGATTTGGTGGTAAAAGAATTTCCGCTAAATATAAGTGTAGGAATTAAGGGTCCCAAGAATGTTATAAACAGTATTTCCCCGCATCAAATTATTGGCGTGGTGGATTTTTCTGATATTAATGAAGCTGGTATATATAAATTAAAAGTAGAAGTTATTGCCCCTAAGAGGACAGAAATTACCAGGATTATTCCTTCAGACGTTAAAGTAGATCTGGAGAGGGTTTTGACTCAAATAGTTGAAGTTGAATATAGTTTAATAGGAATACCTGAAAAAGAATATTCTTTAGCTGATGAACCCCAATTAGATCCTTCTAAAGTTAAAATAACTGGTGCTCAAAGCATATTAGAAAAGATAAAACAGATAATTTGCACTATCGATATTTCCGGAATTAAAGATGATATAAATAAGAAGATAGAGGTAAAAGCATTAGATGCAAACGGAGATGAGATTAAAGGAGTCAAAATTGAACCAAATATTGTAGAGGCTTCAATTTCTCTAACTCGGGGATACCTTGAGAAAATATTACCAGTAAAACCAAGAATAATCGGAAAACCAGCTCCTGGATATTATATTTCCCAAATATTGGCTAACCCAAATGAAATAAGGATTTTTGGTAATTATTCCAAAATAAGTAATATAGATTCTTTAGAGACTATCCCCATCGATGTAAATGGGATTACAAAAACTTTATCTGTGAAAGTCTCACCTGCCTTAGAAGAGGGATTAAATATAGTAGAAGGAGAGACATCATTGATAGAGGTAACCATCCAAGTTAAGGAAAGCATAATTCAGAAAACCTTAAAGAATATTCCGGTTATACCCCAAGATTTATCACCTTTTGTCTCCTGTGAGATAGAGCCGAAAGTAGTTGATGTAATCGTAGAAGGACAAAATATTTTAATCGAGAGCATTAAAGAGGAAGATATAAAAGCTTTTGTGAAATTTGTGGACGATTTCAAGGTAGAGCAGAAAGTAAGGGTTCAAGTTGAGCTTCCTGAAGGAATTTCTTTAATAAAGATTGAGCCAGAAGAAGTAACAGTATTGATTAATAAATAAAGAGGTAATTTGTGAAAAGATTATTTGGAACAGATGGTATAAGAGGAGTAGCTAATAGAGAACCAATGACTGCCGAAATGGCATTTCAGATAGGTAGAGCCGGGGCATATTTATTTAAAGATGAAGTTAATCCCAAGATATTAATTGGTAAAGATACTCGGATTTCAGGTGATATGATAGAAGCGGCGTTAATGGCAGGAATATGTTCAATAGGAGTAGATGTATTAAAAGTTGGCATAATGCCTACACCTGCTGTAGCTTATCTTACCAGAGTTTTCCAGGCCAATTGCGGTATAGTTATTTCCGCATCTCATAACCCATTTGATAATAATGGAATTAAATACTTCCAAGGTGATGGATTTAAGTTCTCTGATTTAGAAGAAGAAGAAATTGAGAGAATATATTTTGAAGATTGCGCTAAATATGAATGGCCTACAGGGAAGGATATCGGTAAAATGGAATATTTATCTTCTATAGCAACAAGAAAATATATTGATTATATTAAGACAACTATTTACTC
Source organism: Atribacterota bacterium (assembly GCA_030605615.1). GTDB lineage: Bacteria > Atribacterota > Phoenicimicrobiia > Phoenicimicrobiales > Phoenicimicrobiaceae > JAUWHZ01. The sequence continues at coordinate 26,175 of JAUWHZ010000018.1, forward strand.
TCACCTTAATTTCAAAGGATTTAAAATTGTATTAGATTGTGCCAATGGTGCTTCTTTTAGCGTTGCCCCCCAATTATTTAACGAATTAGGAGCCAAACTAATTACCATCAACGATAAACCTAATGGAATTAATATAAATCTCAATTGTGGCTCCACACACCCTCTATTATTACAAAAAGAAGTTTTAAAACAACAAGCAGATTTGGGGTTAGCTTTTGATGGAGACGCAGATAGGGTTATTGCTGTGGATGAAAAAGGGAATATTGTAGATGGAGATCAGATTATGGCAATTTGTGCTTTAAATCTTATTAAGAAAGATCAATTACCTAATAAAACAGTGGTAACCACCCTGATGAGTAATTTAGGTTTTGAACAAGTTATTGAACAAAACGGTGGACAAGTTATTAGGACCGATGTAGGTGATCGTTATGTGTTGGAAATGATGAAGAAAGTTAATACATCATTAGGAGGAGAGCAGTCAGGTCATATAATATTTTTACGACATAGCACTACGGGAGATGGACTGTTAACTTCTTTACAACTTTTAAAAGTAATTCAGGAGGAAGGAAAACCCCTATCTAATTTAGCCTCAGTAATGGAAAAATATCCTCAGATTATTTTAAATTTTAAGGTTAAAGATAAAGAGCAATTCTTTAAAAATATTAAAATAGAAAAGATTGTTAAAGAAATAAAAAATGAACTTGACGGGAAAGGGAGAATTTTTATTCGAGCTTCTGGTACCGAACCATTAATTAGGATTTTATTGGAAGGAGAAGATAGAGAAAAATTAGAGGTAATTTCTAAAGGGCTAAGAGAGGTGATTGAAAAAGAAGATATATAAATAGTATAGCGTATAGCTTACAGCGTGGAGCGTTTAGTGTTTAGTAGGGGTTCGATTAATCGAACCCGCTAAAAAAATTACCAGAATTCCCGGGTCGGATAAATCCGACCCCTACACCAGATTCAAAGATTACAATGACATAAAACATAATAAGCTGAAAACTTGCATTTATACTAACGCCTAAATAGACTGGGTGACCGGAAGACCGGTAAACTGGAAGATTAAAAGGAGGTGATAAAGGAATATGATTTTGAAAAAATTGAATACAAGCGCCAGAACTTACTCAATATTATATAGCTAAATTTATCAAAGTAAGTTGACGAGGAAGGAGTTTATCGAAAATTCGGCGGATGCTCCTGGGTTTGCCATACCCTTAGAAGACCTACAAAACTTGCGAGTGATTGCAAGGACAAAGTGGTTTTTACGGTGAGGGTCCATTTAGGGATTCAATAAGACTTTTTTTAAATAAAAATTAGATAATAATAGTTTTCTTGTTCTGTATTGTTTTTACTTTTAACATCAAAGACTTTTTATGTTTATTACCCTATTATCTTCCTCAATGGATTGATGATAGGGTATTTGTTTTTAAATGATTAATATTTAATAAAAGAAAGGATAAAAAAATGTGTGGAATAGTTGGATATATTGGTCCGAAAGAAGCAGTACCAATTTTGTTAGATGGATTAAAAAAGTTAGAATATAGAGGATATGATTCTGCAGGTATTGCTGTATTGAAAGATAATAAAATTCAAATAAAAAAACGTAAAGGGAAGATAGTCAAATTAGAAAACTTATTAGAAAAAGGTGCTCCAAAAGGTAACATAGGATTAGGGCATACCAGGTGGGCTACTCATGGAAAACCCAACAACTTAAACGCTCACCCGCATAATGGATGTAATTCAGAGATAGTGGTAGTGCATAATGGCATTATAGAGAACTACATGCCTCTAAGAGAAAAGTTAATTTCAGAAGGGCACAACTTTATATCTGAAACAGATACTGAGGTTCTCCCCCATTTAATAGAAAGCAATTATCAGAATGATCTAACTTTAGCGGTAAAAGAATCAATAGAAGAAATAGAAGGGTCTTATGCTATCGGAGTTATTTCTACTCGTGATCCAGGCAAAATTGTTGCTTCACGTTGTGGAAGTCCTTTAATTATCGGAGTGGGGGAAGGAGAAATGTTTTTAGCTTCTGATATCCCAGCCATGCTTAATTATACTAATAGAGTAATCTTTTTAGAGGAAAGAGAAATTGCCACAATAACCAAAGATGGAGTAAAGATAGTTGATTCTAAGGGCAAGATTTTAGAAAAAGAAATAATAAATATTGAATGGGATGTAGAAATGACCGAGAAGAGTGGGTATAAACATTTCATGTTAAAGGAAATCTTTCAAGAAACTATGGTTATACGCAATAATCTGGAAGGAAGAATTAATTTAACTGCAAATTTTTTAGAGCTTTCAGAAATATCTTTTCCCTTGAAAAATATAAAGGAAATAGAAAAAATATTTATCTTGGCTTGTGGGTCTTCTTATTATACAGCTTTAGTAGGTAAATATATTTTTGAGGAGTTAACCGGTATTCCGGTAGAGGTGGATTATAGTTCTGAATTTAGATACAGAAAAATATTGCTGGGTAAAAAGGATTTAACCATTTTGATATCCCAATCAGGAGAAACTGCGGACACTATAGCTGCTCTAAGAGCTTGTCGGGAAGCTGGCTCTTATATTTTAGCTCTTACTAATGTAAGAGGGAGTACTATCAGCCGGGAAGCAGATAGTGTAATGTATATTAAGGCAGGTCCGGAAATAGGAGTGGCTACTACTAAAGCTTTTATTGGTCAATTAATGTCACTTTATATTTTATCTCTCTATTTTGCTCAAGTTCGAAATACTATTAATCACACAGAAATTAAAAAAATAATTTTTGAACTGATAAAACTTCCTCAACTGGTTGAAATTGTTTTACTGAAGGAACCAGAAATTATTAAATTGAGCGAAGAATTTTTTAATTATCATAATTTTCTTTACTTAGGGCGGGGGATTAATTACCCTATTGCTTTAGAAGGTGCCTTGAAGCTTAAAGAGATTTCCTATGTCCATGCCGAAGGTTATCCTGCAGGGGAGATGAAACACGGTCCTATTGCTCTTTTAGATAAAACTTTTCCGACAGTAGCAATAGTACCTAAAGACAAAGTTTACACTAAAGTAATCAATAATATAAAGGAAGTTAAAGCTCGAGATACTTTGGTATTGGCCCTTGCAACAGAAGGCGATAAAGAGATTTCCAATATTGTAGATAGAGTATTTTATATGCCCCAGACTTTGGATATATTATACCCTATTCTGTCAGTCATACCTTTACAGTTATTTGCCTATCATATTGCCAATAAACTGGGTTGCGATGTAGATAAACCAAGAAATTTGGCAAAAAGTGTTACTGTGGAGTAAAAGAGATCTAATTAGTTTCAAAATAAAAATATTTTGTAAAATTAAAAAGCAAGAGTATAATTAATTAAAATGAAGTTGAGAAAGACTTTGAGGAGGAGAATTATTTATGAAAAAAATAGACAAAAAAGCAGTTTTGGAAAAGGTTAAAAAATTAAAAATAAAGTTTATTCGATTGAGGTTTACAGATATTCTTGGGATGCCAAAGAATGTAGAAATTCCAGTTAGAGAATTTGAAAAGGCTCTCGATGGTAAAATTATGTTTGATGGGTCTTCTATTCAGGGTTTTGTTCGGATCGAAGAATCAGACATGTATTTAAAACCTGATCATACAACCTTTATGGTAAATCCTTGGGAAGAAGAAAAAGATGTAGCCCGAATAACCTGTGATGTGTATAATCCCAATGGTTTACCCTTTGAAGGTTGTCCCAGATCTAATTTGAAGAGGGTAGTGAAAGAAGTAAAGAAAATGGGATTTACTGCATACTTTGGGCCGGAGGTAGAATTTTTCCTATTTTTGAAAGATGAAAATGGGGAAGCAACAACCATAACTCACGACCAGGGGGGATATTTTGATCTTTTACCTATTGATTTAGGTGAAGAAGCAAGAAGAGATATGGTAATTTCTTTAGAGAAGTTAGGTTTTGGGATTGAAGCTTCTCATCATGAAGTTGCGCCAGGTCAACATGAGATTGATTTTAGGTATTCTGATGCACTTATTGCAGCAGATAGGATAATGACTTTAAAACTTACCGGTAAAACTATAGCTTTAAAGCACCATTTACATGTTACTTTTATGCCTAAGCCCGTATTTGGAATCAGTGGTTCAGGGATGCATACCCATTTATCTTTATTTAAAAATAATGAGAATATTTTTTATGATCCAAAAGGGAAGTATAAATTAAGCAAAGAAGCTTTATATTTTATTGGAGGATTATTAAAACATGCCAAAGGTTTTACTGCTATAACTAATCCTTTAGTTAATTCTTATAAGAGATTAACTCCTGGCTATGAAGCTCCAGTTTATATCGCCTGGTCTGAGAGAAATCGTAGTCCTTTGGTAAGAGTTCCAGCAGAAAGAGGAGAAGGAAGTCGGGCAGAATTAAGAAGTCCTGATCCTTCCTGCAATCCCTATTTAGCTTTTGCAGTAATTTTGAAAGCAGGTATAGATGGAATTGTAAATAAAATTGATCCTGGAGAACCCATAGGTCAAAATATTTATACGATGAGTGAAAAGGAAAAAATATCTTTAGGTATTGAAAGCTTGCCAGACACACTGAAAAAAGCCTTAAATGAATTAGAGAAAGATGAAGTAGTAAAATCTGGTTTAACCGATCATATTTTTAAAAATTACATTGAAGCCAAGAGAAAAGAGTGGGAAATTTATCGTACTCAAGTTCACCAATGGGAATTGGATAGATATTTGACTATTTATTAACAAACAGCGTAGAGCGTATAGCGCGTGGAAAGCAGGGAGGTTTTATTTTTGGAAGCTTTGCCAGGATATAAGAACTGTTTTGTCTGTGGAAAAGATAATTCTAATGGTTTAAATATTGCTTTTTTCAAAGATCAAGACAAAATCAGAGCAGAATTTATTCCCGAATCAAAACATCAAGGCTTTAAAGGAATTGTCCATGGGGGAATATTATTTTCTATTTTAGATGAAATAATGGGCAGAACTGCAGTGGTAACTAAAGGAGTAATGACCCTGACTGTAGAGATTAATGTTAAATATAGAAAAAAAGCCATAATAGGTGAAAAAATAATATTTACTGCCCACATGACTAAAGATTTAGGAAGAATGATTGAAGCACAAGGGGAAGCATGTAAAGAAGATGGAACTTTATTAGCAGAGGCGAGGGGAAGATTTATTATTCTTTCTCCAGAAATGCAAAAAGAAGTGGAAGAATATATATATTCTTAAAAAAATCAATCAGCTAAATAAAAAATATCAAAAAATTGGAGTAAATAGAGGATGTTTTTCACTAAGTTATTAATATTATTTATAATAGTTCCAGTTGTAGAAATATACGTATTAATCGAAATAGGAAGAAAAATAGGGGCTTGGTCTACTATCGGGATTATAATTTTTACTGGAATATTGGGAGCATATTTAGTAAAAAAACAGGGTTTTTTAATTTTGAAAAAAATTCAAAATGATTTAAACGAGGGTATTTTACCTGGAGACAGCTTAATTCAAGGAGCAATTATCTTAGCAGGGGGAATATTACTTGTTACACCTGGTTTTATTACTGATACTATAGGATTTATCTTTTTAATACCTGTAGGAAGAAGAGTGGTTAAAAATTATTTATTGAATTGGTTAAAGGGTAAGATAAGAGAAGGTAACTTTTATTACAAAGAATTTTAAAATATTTAATATCTCTATAAATAGAAAACAAAAAACACTTACTGAAAAGGATTAAGGATTTTGATTATTGGTTGTGGAATAGATCTGGTTAGTATAAAAAGAATAGAAAATATAGTTAAAAGATGGGGGGTCAATTTTACCTCCAGAATATTTACTCCTTTAGAACAGGAATATTGCGAGGAAAAGGGCAACAAGTATCAGTCTTATGCAGGGAAATTTGCTGCAAAGGAAGCTTTTTTAAAAGCATTAGGTTTGGGTTTGAGGGGGGTTAACTGGAAAGAAATTGAAGTGAATAATAATGAGCTCGGTCAACCTATTATAAATACGTATGGAAAATTAAAAAATATCGCTTCAGAAAAAGGAGTGAGTAAATATTTTTTAACTATCTCCCACGCAAAAGAATATGCTATTGCTGAAGTAATTCTTGAAGGGCCACCTGATAACTAAAAACTATTAACTATAAAACAAAAACTAACGACTATTCACTAATGACTAACGACTAATTTAGGGGGGTATTTTATGAAAGCAGTTACTAATCAAGAGATTAGAGAGATTGATAGGAAAGCTATAGAGGAATATGGGATACCTGGACTTGTTTTAATGGAAAATGCAGGATCAAGAATATTTCAAAATCTAAAAAATATTTATCCTGACTTAAGATTAAAAAAAATTATTGTTTTTGCTGGATCGGGTAATAATGGCGGAGATGGCTTTGTTGTTGCCCGTCACCTTTATAATTGTGGAGTAAAAGTAAAAGTACTTCTCTTATCTCTATTTAATAAAATTAAAGGCGAGGCGAGGGTAAATTTAGACATAATTGATAAAATGGGAGTTGAATTAATAGAGATAGAGTCTATAGATCCCGAAGAAATACAACAAAGTATCCGAGATTCTGATTTGATTATCGATGCTATATTGGGAACAGGATTGCAAGGAAAGGTGACCGGTTTAAAAGCTAAGATAATAGATTTTATTAATATGGCCAACAAGGAAGTAATTGCGGTTGATGTTCCTTCAGGTTTAAATTCGGATACGGGGAAGATTGAAGGTCCTTGTGTAAAGGCAACCTATACTATTACTTTAGCCCTACCAAAGATAGGTTTATTACTCTACCCCGGAGCTGGCTATACCGGAAAGATAATTGTTGAAGATATTGGTATCCCTGTAAATCTACTGAATAGAAAAAAGTTAAAGATAAACATGATAACCAAAGATATGGTCAGGTCATTTTTACCTATTCGATTAACTTATGTTCATAAAGGCTCTTTTGGGAAAGTATTAATGTTAGCTGGCTCAGTTGGTATGACCGGTGCTGCGTATTTAGCTAGTGAAGCAGCCATGAGAAGTGGTGCAGGCATAGTAGTATTAGGAATCCCCCGGAGTTTAAATCCAATAATGGAAGTAAAATTAACTGAAGTTATGACCTTCCCTCTTGCCGAAACAGAGAAACAATCTTTGAGAGAGGATACAGAAGAAACAATTTTAAAATTAATGGAAAATTTTTCCGTATTAGGAATAGGTCCTGGTATTTCCCGACAATTGGAGACCCAAAGATTAGTAAGAAATATTATTGAAAAATCTACTATACCCCTCGTAATAGATGCTGATGCAATATATGCCTTAAGTGAAGATCCTGCAATATTAAAAAAGACTAAAACTCCTCTGGTGATTACTCCTCACCCGGGAGAAATGGCTAAACTAATAAATAAAGACATAAATTATATTTTAGATAATCTGTTAGATATCACCAGAGATGTCGCCCAAGAATTTGGAGGAGTAGTGGTATTAAAAGGTGCAAGGACGATTATTGCCAATAGAGAAGGGGAGGCCTATATTAATATTGGTGATAATTCAGGGATGGCTACTGGAGGATCAGGAGATGTGCTAACTGGAATAATTTCCAGCTTGATAGCTCAAGGGGCTGATAATCTTTTGGCAGCAATAGCTGGAGTTTATATTCATAGTCTTGCTGGTAATTTAGCTCGTGATATTAAAGGGGAAAGAGGAATGGTAGCTGGTGATATTTTATCTCAAGTACCTCAGGCCTTTTTAAGTTTAGAATAATTAAAGACAGTATATCGTATATAGTAAAGAAAATAAAAGAGAGAAAGAAGGGAAAATCTAAAGATGCAAAAATTATTAGGTCCTACCTGGACGGAAGTAAACCTCGATGCAATTGCCCAGAATGTGAAAAATATTAAAAAATTAATTGGCAAAGAGAAAGAGCTTATGGTCGTAGTAAAAGGAAATGCCTATGGACATGATATTTTGGAAGTCTCTTCAGCATCTTTAGAACATGGGGCAAATAGATTGGCGGTTGCTCGAATAGAGGAGGGAATTTTCCTCCGCAAAGCAGGTATTTCGGTGCCCATTTTCGTGCTTGGTTTAATCTTGAAAGAGCAAGCAGAATTATTACTCTTATATGATATTAGTACTGCTGTTTGCAAATTAGAGACAGTTAAAAGAATTTCTCAAGCAGCAGTTAAGATGAAAAAAATTGCTGAAATTCATCTTAAAGTAGATACTGGTATGGGAAGATTGGGTATTTTTCCCCAAAATGTTTTAGGTTTTGTTAAAAAAGCAATGACTATGAAAAATGTAGAGATAGAAGGAATTTTTACCCATTTTTCAGTTGCTGATGAAAAAGACAAGAATTATACCGAAAATCAATTTCAGAAATTTACTGATGTGGTAAACAATTTAGAAAGAGAAGGAATAAAAATACCCTTAAAACATGTCAGCAATAGTGCGGCTCTTCTTGATTTGCCCCATATGTGGTTTAATATGGTAAGACCAGGAATTTCTATATATGGATTATACCCTTCAACAGAGGTGAAAAAAACTATAAATTTAATACCAGCACAAGAATTTAAAACTAAAATATCTTTTTTAAAAGAGCTGCCGTCGGGGGAAAGCATTAGTTATGGCCGAACTTATATTACTAAGAAAAGTACAGTAGTTGCTTCTTTGCCAGTAGGATATGCTGATGGCTATAGCAGACTTCTCTCTAATCAGGGAGAAGTTTTAGTAAGAGGGAAACGTGTGCCTATAATCGGTCGGGTTTGTATGGATCAATGTATAATAGATGTTACTAATCTTTTTCAGGTTGAAATAGGAGACGAAGTAGTGCTATGGGGGAGACAGGGAGATGAAGAAATAACAGTTGAAGAGATAGCAGAAAAAATTGGAACTATTAATTATGAAATTGTTCATATGCCTGATAAAAAACGAGTTCCTAAGTTATTTATTAAGAATGGAAGACCTTATAAAATTAAGAGTATGTTAGGGGAAAAATTGCTATAACAGTGAATTGCAAAAAATAGTATTTCATTGCGAGGAGTGGAGCGACGAAGCAATCTCAACCCAAGATTGCCACGCTTGCCTTTAGCAAGCTCCATTAGACTATTAATTAAGAATATATTAAAATAAATTAAAGTTTATTAAATTACACCAGGTACCGAATAAAGAAGGCTGAACAAGTCTAAGGTTCCTCAAAAGAAAGACTTATATTGCGAATAAGACCCAGCCTTCTT
>JAUWHZ010000008.1 GCA_030605615.1 Atribacterota bacterium
ACATAAGATAATGATAATATTGGTTCATTATTTAAACTTAAACAACCAACGAATAAGAAAATAGACATTCCCACTACCAGCGTTAAAACTAGTAATTTTTTCATAATTTTTCTCCTTTTATTATAAATTTTTCTTTATCCGAGAAAACTGTTTTATAACACATTTATATTCCCTTTAAACCGATTTCTTCGGCCACTTCTTGCATACCCGCAATCGTATCTGCAATAAGGTCAGAAACTTCTACACCTAATTTCTGAGCACCCTTCTCAATAATGGACCTATCTACTCCTGCAGCAAATCTTTTGTCTTTCCATTTTTTCTTAACTGATTTTACTTTGACATCCATAATGCTCCTAGAAGGCCGAACTAAAGCCGTAGTTACTACTAAGCCAGTAAGTTCATCTATAGCATAAAGAACTTTTTCCAGTTCTGTCTGTGGCTCAACATCTGAACAGAGGCCCCAACCGTGGCTTATTACCGCTCGAATATATTCCTCAGGCCAGCCTCTTTCTTTCAGTATTTCCTCGCTTTTGTGGCAGTGCTCTTCGGGAAATTGCTCATAATCAAGGTCATGAACCAGACCAATAACCCCCCATTTTTCTTCATCCTCTCCTCGCTTCCGAGCAAAATAGCGCATTACTCCTTCCACTGCTAAGGCATGTTTTATCAAGCTGTCACTCTTGTTATATTCAGTAAGTAACTGATAAGCTTCTTCTCGAGTTGGAACTTTTGGACTCATCTAATCGCCTCCTATTACTTTATTTTTCTTTATTTTTTTCATTTATTTTGAATTGATTGTAACAATTTTCTATCATCCTGTCAAAGAAAGTAAGTGAAAGCTTATCGTTAAGGGTCATTAATAAAGGCTTATGCAACAGATTCATACTTCTTATTTTCTCTTACCTCCACTCTTAAAAATCTATTCAGGATTAATATTGATAATCCTATTACAAAGAATAAGGTAGCAATACTAAATCTATCAGCAATATACCCAAATAAAGGGGCTAAAACTATCATAAAAAAGGAACGGACTTGACTTTCAATTGACATCACTGTGGCCCGTTCATTTTTTCTCATATAATCACCAAAAACATCAACCGCAAGTGGACGTCTCCCATCTTTTAAGAGATAAAGGGAAAAATAAAGCAGGATTACTATTAACATAATTTCGGTCTTGATAGCAAAAAAGATAATAAAAAATACCAGGCCCAAAATATCAAAACTAATATCCATCAGCTTGCTAGAACTAAATTTTATATTTAATCTGTAAATATTTCTGGAAACCATTGAACTAAAAATATACATTACGCCATAAATAAGCCCTAAAATAATTTTTAACTGAGTGGCTGCTTCCAGCGTAGCCACCATATAAATTCCTGAAACTAAAATCAGGTCCTTTAAAATTGGTTGAATATAATCTTTTAAGACTTTGAAAATTCCGTCAAAGAGTGATGAACTTACCACTACTTTTCTAAGAGGTTTATTGGGAAAAATATTTTTTAATTGTTTGATGCTATAAGTAATAAATTTTTTTATACTAATAGTAGTTTCTACCGGTTCGTTCAAACTATTGGGATAGGACCAGATTAAGAGAAAATCAAGGATGTAGGGGATAATACTGAATAAAAAAATCGATTGCATCCTGGGCAATTTAATAATTAAAAAGATCGATGCAAAGGCTGATAGGGAGGAACCGGTTAAGGAAAAAGAACGGGTGCGACCATAGACAAAAGTCCTATGATCAAACCAACCTTGCTTTTCTAAATAGGAATAAATCATAGCCTTATGAGTCCCTGACCTAAATGCCTCTCCCAGACCAAAGAAGATCATAGCTATAACTACAATCATATAACTGCTTCCCAGAAAAAAGAAGAAGAAAGAAATGATGTAAAAGATAAAACAGATCATCAGCTCGTTCTTTTTCCCATATTGGTCGGCAAATATACCCGAAGGCACCTCAAATATATAAGTAACGATCTCCCTTATAGAAAATAAAATCCCGATCTGAAACAGATTAAGGCGTACAACCTGTATTAGATAAATATATAGGTAGGGTTCAAAAAAACGTAGATTTTTTAAAAACCCATACATACAAAATTTCTTTATTTGTCTATTTTTTTTGATTAATTCATATATGTCTTCCATAACTTAGTGAATCAGGGATGGTTCTGTTATTAAAATTTTACTTCTATATTTTCTCTTTCCTCTCCTTCTACCTTGAAGTAGGGCCGACCTTTAAATCCGAAAAGGTTGGCAATTATAGAAGCAGGTATTTTAATTATACCGATATTATATTTCATAGCAGTATCATTATAGAATTGTCTTGAAAAACTAATCTTGTCTTCAGTATCCTTTAGTTGTTTTTGTAAATCCAGGAAGTTTGTACTTGCTTTTAAATCAGGGTAATTTTCAGCTACAGCAAACAACCTACTTAAGGCACTGGTTAACTCTGAATTTGCTCCTAACTTTTCTTCTGGTGTTTTTGCTGATAAATATTTAGTTCTGGATGTCGTTACCTCTTCTAATGTTTTTTTCTCATGTTTAGCATATCCCTTAACAGAACTTACCAGATTTGGAATTAGATTAAATCTTCTTTTTAACTGGACGTCGATCTGTGCCCAGGAATTATCTACTCTTCCCCTTAATATTATAAATTTATTATAAGTTAAAACCCCCCACATTACGATTAGAATGATAATAATTATTCCCATATTCATAGAAATACTCCTTTCAATAAATTATTTAAAAAGCGCCGGCTCCACCGCCACCACCTCCACCTCCGCCTCCGGAGGAGAAGCCACCACCAGAACCGGTTGAAGACCCTGCACTGGCAAAAGCAGAACTGAATACTCTATCAAAAGATCTAAACATGCTGTTATTCAATCTCCCGCTTCTGTCGGTCATACAGTACAGATAGGTAGAATTTCTTAAAGACATTTTCTGATCACTTAAAATAAGTTTTAATTTTGAGATTACTTTTTCTGCTACTCCTAAAGAGATAGCATAAACCAAATAATGCTCCCAAACTGCTATGGAGGGGATTTCATAATCCTTCATATTACTAAAATGTAACAAAAATCTTTTAAATGCCCTCCATTTGGTGTATTCGTTGATTCCAAGTTGAGTCTTTTTCCTAATTAAAGCCCCATAGATTATTACCCCAAAACCAGTAAATCCGGTAGCAAATAATAATGGTATAAAAATAAACCACTGTACTCTTAACAGGGCTCCCAGGGCAAGTAATAAAAATATTACTGCAAATTCTATTAAAATCACCTTGACTGAGGTCTTTAATCCTTCCTTTGATTGACCAAAATAACTAAATTTTTTAAATTCTTGGCCCACTTTTTTCACCCAGCTATTATAATTATGAACAAAGCTGCTCTGGGTCCTGGACGCTTTAGCATAGGTTTTTATTTCTTTTAAAGTTACACTCTCACCATTACCAACAGAATAAAAAAGCCAATGGATTAAATATGATTCATGTTTTTTTAAATTACTGATATCGCTCTCAATTAATATAAATTTATAATCTTTCTTTCTCCCAGTTTGAATCTCTTCAATTTTAAAATATTTCTTGCGCACTAAATCCATCAAGGTTGCCATAATATCTTTGTTACCAACCCCCTGGATACTCATTAATTTACTTAAGACAGCTGGAGTAATATCCTGGGGTAATTCTCGATAATAATCCATTTCAACTTCAGGCTTAAGTTCCTTATCGTATTTAAAATAAAGCCGGATAGCTAAGAATATATTAAATAACACTACCAACGGAATCATCAAAAGACCTATTATATTAAAACTTCTCTCTCGGTCCGCTTTTTTAGCCCATCCTAATTCCTCTTTCATTATTTCTGCAAATTTATTCTCATTAATTATTTTGCTGCTATTAGGAACCAGACTTGTAGGAAATAATATTCTTGCTTCTACCATTTCTCTCGAAGATAATCTATAAACTTCATATACTATTTTACCGTCCTCCTGGATAGATACTTCTCCATCCAGAGGGCCATGTCCAAATACTTTCAATTCCTCTTTAGATACTTCTCCCGAAAGTTCCAGTTCTATCTTGACATGTCGAATTGGTGAAGTATTGGATTCATCGAAAAACTTCCAGTAAAACTCTGCAGTGTCATTATACAAAGTTACGACATTCTTTAATTGGTATTCGAGTAAAAATAACTTTCTCTCATTGCTTAATTTATCATATATTTTATAAGTTACCATATCTCCTTTAAGACTTTTAGTATAATCTAATTCTTTGTCTTCAGGGAAATATTCAGAAGCTTTAAAGTACTTAAATCCATCTGAACCTTTAATTCCTATAGTCCTTATTATCCCATTAAAATCTCCATCAAAATTGTACTCAAAAATTTCATTCACCAAAATATCGCCATCTTCTAATATTTTTACGTGGGCTTGATAATCTGTTATTTCAAAACTCCGGTCAGCACATACAGTAAAAGTGGTAAAAGAAAATAACATAATTACTATTAAAATAAAACCTATTACTAATTTTGCTTTTATTTTAACCACCTCCTCTTCTGATGCAGGGGACGGTTCTCTGCATCACTTTATTCTTTGCACTATGTTAGCATTTAACCTTAATATACTGGCAATTTTTCTAGTAGATAAGTTAGATTTCTCTTTTAATTTTCTGATTAATTCCTTCCTTGTATTTTTATAGATTTTTTCACGAAGATTTTTCAAAGAAAGGTTATTCTGGATTAAATATTGACTTATTAACTGTTCAGTCTCTTTTTCGTTTAGAAGATTCTTAATCTCTTCCTTCGGATATTCTAAAAAATGTTCTTGTTTGGGTTTAGTATGGTATTCTATAAACAGCCGGATTGCTCTTTTTTCATTAGAAAAAAATAAAGATAAAACTTTTGTTCTTTCTATAATTAAGGAGAAGTCTGTCTCTTCAGGATTTACATATTGATTATAACTACTCCACTGATAGTCTTTTGGATTTTTAACTATCTGAGCTTGAACGGGATTATTATGAATATAGCTAATGGTAGCTAACAAGTAATTTTCTTTTTCGATCGCTTCACTTTTAAATCGATCTTGAAAAAGATGACCAATTCTCAGATACTTTCGGTTAAAATAGTAGACATAACTTACATTGATCTTTTTCATTATGCTGGAGAGCTCATCCTGGTCTTCCTGAAGTAAAAGGTGGACATGATTATTCATCAGACAATAAGCATAGAGTAAATATTCTTGATGCACTTTCTTTTTCTTTAAAATTTCAATAAATTCTGTCTTATCCTCTTCATCTAAAAATATATTCTGCCTTTGATTACCTCTAATCATTATATGATATGTCTTGGTTTTACTTAATTGTCTTCTTTGTCGAGGCATATATTCATTCTCTTGTCTTATTTTTAGTATAATATAAACATACTATAACATATCTTGTTTTTTGATGCAAAGAACCGTCCCTTGTATCAGTCCCTTGTATCAGTCCCTTGTATCAGTCCCTTGTATCATTTATTCATATCTTAGGGCGTCGACGGGATCCATTTTGGCGGCTTTCATAGCGGGGTAGAGACCGAAGAAAAGACCAATAATTAATGCAAAACCAAAAACTAATAAAATAGAGATGGGAGTAATTACTAATGGCCACTGTCCGGCTTGTGCAATAGCATAAGCACCTAACCAACCGAAAGCAATACCAATCAACCCTCCCATTCCGCTTAAACTCAAAGCTTCGATAAGAAACTGGCTCATAATATTCTTATTTTTTGCTCCTAAAGCCTTACGAATTCCTATCTCTCTGGTCCTCTCAGTTACCGATACCAGCATAATATTCATAATTCCAAT
>JAUWHZ010000019.1 GCA_030605615.1 Atribacterota bacterium
GAAATACTATATGATTGCCTAATTGAGTATAACTTCTATCGGCCTCATCGGAGCTTGAATCTTTTGACTCCTATTGAATATT
Source organism: Atribacterota bacterium (assembly GCA_030605615.1). Classification (GTDB taxonomy): domain Bacteria; phylum Atribacterota; class Phoenicimicrobiia; order Phoenicimicrobiales; family Phoenicimicrobiaceae; genus JAUWHZ01. Next base: position 83 of record JAUWHZ010000019.1, read on the forward strand.
GTAGTAAGTTATTAAATAACAAAGATCCTTCAATGTTGCAAATGTATTGGACTCAAACAGATATTGAAAGATATAATAAGGTGTGATATTATAAGGACAAAGAAAATGTGTGAATTACCCTGCTGTGCTCGTGCTGGCTAATTAAGTTTTGAACCAACAATTTATAAAGAGGGATCGATCTCTAAATGTCGCATGTAGGCCTGAGGTAAGTCTCTCCTCTTTATGAGGTAAGGCAAATACCAAACGTTAACTGATTTGGTTGACGCGGAAACATAAAGCATTTAGGTAGATACCCACCTGTTTGAGGACAGGTATCAAAACCTAAAGCACACGACATAGCAGGGTTTTATAATTTGCTTGCCAATAATTTTGACAAAAGCGATAAATATACTATATTATAATAGAGATTATGAACAAAGAAAAAATACGAAAGGATATTTTACAAAGAAGACTATCTTTATCTTTGGAAGAGATAAAAAATAAAAGTAATCAAATATTTTTAAATCTGGTTAAAACTACAGAGTTTTTAAATTCCCAAAATATTATGTTTTATGTTGCTACCAGAAGTGAAGCACAGACCGAAGAGATGATCAAAGCATCACTAAAGATGGGAAAAAGAATTTTTGTTCCTATTATCTTGCCAGATTGTATTAATTTGGCCCCTTCAAGATTAATTGATTTTGATAGAGAATTAGAAAAAGGTAAAAAGGGAATTTTAGAACCAAAGAAAGAATATCGTAGGTTATTTCCGCCGGAAAATATAGAATTAATAATATTGCCAGGAATAGCCTTTGATCTTGCAGGGAATAGAATTGGTAGAGGATTGGGATATTATGATAATTTTTTAAAAAAAGTTAGTCCTTCCACAAAACTTATTGCTTTAGCTTTTGAAATGCAAATAATAGAAAAAGTACCAGCCCATAGAAATGATATTCCAGTTCATAAAATAATAACCGAGGACAGAATAATAACAACCGTATCTCGTAAATTATTAGCGTATAAAAAGTAGGGGCGTATTGCCATATGCCTCTATAAGCTAACCGTTTTGTCATTGCGAGCGACCGAAGGGAGCGCGGCAATCTCGTTGAGATTGCTTCGTCGTTACACTCCTCGCAATGACATTATTAAAATATTTTGTCTATCCGACGAGATACTAGATACGAGATACAAGATACGAAACTGAGGGGGATGTAGTAATCATGGAATTAAACGATAAAATTCAAGAAGAAAAAAAATCAGCAGAAGAAATTAAAGAAATGATCGATGAATCTTTGGAAAAATTTAAAAAAGTAAAAAGAGGAGACATAATTAAAGGTAAAATAGTAAAAGTTGATGAAGGCGGTTATTTTGTCGATATAAAATATAAAATGGAAGGATATCTTCCTAAAAATGAAGAATCACTTTTTTCAAAAGAAGGAGGAACCATAACCAACACTTTAGAGATTGGTGATGAAGTTTATGTATTTATTGCTAATGTAGATGAAAAAAATGGGAACATTATTTTATCAAAAGAGAAAGCAAAATATATTCAATTATGGGAAAAACTTAAAGAAATATATAGAAAAAAAGAAAAGATTACCGCAGAAGTAATTGAAAAAAACGCCACCGGTTTAATAGTTAATTTAGGGATAAAGGGATTTGTTCCTAAATCTCAGATTGAGCAAAAATTTATAAAAGATGAAGATTTAAACAAATATATAAGTAAAAAATTAGATTTTATTATTATTAAATTGGATAAAAAAGATGAAAAAGTAATTCTTTCTCATCGACTGATTATAGAGAAAGAGCGTAAAGTGTTACATAAAAAAACTTTAGCTGATTTAGAAGTTGGAAAGATAAAAGAGGGAACAATAACTAATATTACAAAGTTTGGTGCTTTTGTAGATATAGGTGGCGTTGAAGGGTTACTTCATATTTCAGAAATTACCTGGCGCGATATGAAAGATGCAACTAAATTACTAAAAATGGATGACAAAGTTAAGGTAAAAATCATTGATTTTAACAAAGAAAAGAGCAAAATTTCATTGAGTATAAAACAACTTTCTCCTGGCCCCTGGGAAAATGTTATGGAGAAGTATTCTATTGGTGACGAAGTTGAGGGGAAAGTTATAACCATCAAAGATTTTGGAGCATTTATTGAGATAGAGGAAGGGCTGAATGGTTTATTACATATTTCAGAGATGGCCTGGGCTTACGTAAAACATCCTTCAGAGTTAATTAAAGAAGAAGAATTATTAAAATTAAGAATTTTAGAAATTGAACCAGAGAAAAAGAAAATTTCCTTAGGGCTAAAACAGTTATTACCCGACCCCTGGGAAAATATTGAGAAAAAGTATCCGCTTGGTTCTGATGTAGAAGGAAAAATCACTCAGGTGACTTCTTACGGAGCTAATGTGGAGTTAGAAGCAGGGGTAACTGGAGTAGTTCGTCTGTCTGAAATTGATTGGGAATATGTGGAAAGGCCTTCGATGATATTTAAAAAATATATGGTGCTTCCTTTAAAAGTATTGAAGATTGATAAAGATGCGCATTTAATATTTTTAAGTAGAAAGCGGACTTTACCTAATCCCTGGGATGGTATAGATAAACTTTACCAGTTAGATTCAATTGTAAAGGGTAGGGTCATAAGAATGAGAGACTTTGGAGCATTTGTTAAATTAGAAAAGGGGATAGAAGGATTTGTTCCGGTATCAGAAATTGATTGGAATAGAATTAAACACCCTAATGAAAAATTAAAAAAAGATAAAGAATATGAATTTAAGATAATAAATATAGATAAAGAAAAATTACAAATGACCTTAAGCAAAAAAAGATTGTTACCAGATCCGTGGATGGAGATTAGAAAGAAATATACAGTCGGAACATTAGTAGAGGGCAAAGTCGTAAATCTTACCGATTTTGGAGCCTTTGTAAATTTAGAAGATAATATTGATGGTTTAGTTCCTTTATCAGAAATATCTCATAAAAGAATAGATAATCCAGCAAGTGTTCTTTCGGTAGGGGAAGAAGTTTTAACCCTGGTAACTAAATTGGATGGACGAAGGAAAAAGATTAGTTTGAGTATTAGAAAAGCTGAGAAAGAAGAACAAAAACGATTTATGAAAGAGTATAATAAAAAACAGAGTATTGATAAAATTTTATTCAAGGATTTATTTGGAGATTTGTTTAAGAAGAAATAAATTAGTTGTTAGTTTCAAATAGAAGTTTTCAGTTTTTAGATAAAGAGATAAAAAGAATCGGATCTCGTGAAGAAGATAGAAGGCGGAGTGAGATAGTAGGATAGGCGTCTCGCCTGTCTATGTAAATGTAGGGGCTCGATTTATCGAGCCCGCTTAAAAAATTACCAAAACAATACCGGGCATCGGAAGGAGTAATAGTTACAAGTGAAATACATGGCTAGCAATGAAATTAGAGAAAAATATTTAAAATTCTTCGAAAGCAAAGGACACAAAATAATCCCCAGCGCCTCTCTGGTTCCTGTAGACCCCAGTATTTTATTGACTATTGCAGGTATGGTTCCCTTCATGCCAATATTTTTAGGCCAGGTTAAATCATCGTTAAAAAGGGCTACTACCTGTCAAAAATGTGTCCGAATAATCGATATTGAAAATGTGGGCAGGACTGCCCGTCACCATACTTTTTTTGAAATGTTAGGAAATTTTTCTTTTGGCGATTATTTTAAAAAGGAAGCAATTCAATGGGGATGGGAATTTTTTACTGAGGTCATAGGGTTTTCCGAAGAAAAATTATGGGTTTCGATATACAAAGATGATAATGAATCTTTTGATATCTGGCATAATCTTATAGGTCTTCCCGAAAAAAGAATTGTTAGATTGGGAGAAGAAGATAATTTTTGGAAAGTAGGCCCAACTGGTCCCTGTGGACCCTGTTCTGAGATATATATAGATTTAGGCGAAGAGCGAGCATCAAAAGAGGGTGGAGGAGTAGGGGTAGATGGTGAAAGATATCTTGAATTGTGGAATTTAGTATTTATGCAATACAATCGCAATGAAGATGGCACAATTACCCCCTTACCAAAAAAGAATATTGATACTGGTTTAGGTTTTGAAAGAATTGCTTCAGTTTTACAAAAAGTCGATACAGATTTTGAAACCGATCTGTTCTTACCTATTATAGATTTTGTTGCTCAGAATGCAGGTATAAAATATAAGGAAGATGAGAAAAAAGATTTAGCTTTAAAAGTAATTGCTGACCATGTAAGGGCTTTGGTATTTATGATTGCCGATGGGATAGTCCCTTCAAATGAAGGACGAGGTTATGTCCTTCGTATGTTATTAAGAAGGGCCTTTCGTTACGGAAAGTGGATTAATTTTAATCAACCTTTCTTATATGAAATTGCTCCAGTAGTAATTGATTTAATGAAGGAAGTTTACCCAGAAACAGTTAAAGGGAAAAATCGTATCTGTCAAATAATTCTTACAGAAGAGAAAAAATTTCAAGAGACTTTAAATATTGGAATACAAATTTTAGATTCTATGAAAGAAGAATTAAAACAAAAAGATAAAAACAAACTTAGTGGAAAAGACGCATTTAAACTTTATGATACTTACGGGTTTCCTTTAGAATTAACCAAAGATATTCTTAAAGAAGATGGTTTTGAAATTGAAGAAGAAAATTATGAAAAAGAAATGAAAATTCAGAGAGAAAAATCCCGAAAATCTTGGTTTGAAACTAAAATTAGTGTGGAAAGTGACAAAGTTAAACAAAAATTATATGAAAATGTTTTAAAAGATTATGGAGAAACAAAATTTATAGGTTATGATTTTGAAGAAGGAAAAAGTAAAGTAATTGCTATTATAAAAGATGGAAAATTAGTATATGAAACAAAAGAGGGTGATAATTGTGAAATAATTTTACAAAAAACACCTTTTTATGCCGAAAAAGGCGGGCAGATAGGAGACAAAGGAGTAATTATTTCTTCCACTCACGACGATTTATTAATTACAGTATCAGATACTCAAAGTCCTGTAGAAGGGATTGTAGTTCATTTTGCCAAAATAAATAAAGGGGAAATAAAAGTTAATGATGAAGTATTAGCCAGGGTAGATTTAATGCGAAGAAAAGCCATTGCTCGAAATCATACCGCTACTCATCTTTTACATCGTGCTCTTAGAGATGTATTAGGGAATCATATAAAACAATCTGGTTCTTCAGTAAACGATGACCATCTTCGTTTTGATTTTAATCACTTTGCTCCTTTAACTAAAGATGAGTTAGATAAGATTGAAGATTTATTAAATAATAAAATATTAGATAATTTAAAAGTTGAAACACAGTTTACCACTTTCGATAAAGCCAAAGAAATGGGAGCAATAGCTCTCTTTGGCGAAAAATATGGTGAACAGGTAAGAGTAGTAAAGATAGGAGAATTTAGTTTAGAATTATGTGGAGGAATACATTTAAATTCTACTTCTAATATTGGTTTGTTCAAAATTATAAATGAGCAGGGAATAGGGAGTAACTTAAGGAGAATAGAAGCTGTAACTGGAGAAAAGGCTTTGAAATATGTTAAAGAAAGAGAAAATATTATAAACGAAATCTCTGATAAACTTCAAATTGTTCCTTCTGAAATATTATTAAAAATTGATCAGACTATAAATGAAGTTAATAATTTGAAAAGAGAGATTAAAATTACTCAAAATAAATTAGCTCGATATGAAATCGACAGATTAATTTCTAAAAAGAGAGAGATCAAAGGAAAAAATATTATCTCAGTAAAAGTTGATGCCTTAGATAATAATGATTTAAGAAATTGGGGAGACTTGATTAAAGAAAAAATTAAGTCAGGTGTAATAGTATTGGGTACAGAATTGAACCAAAATAAAGTGGGACTATTGGTTATGGTAACCGATGATTTAGTATCAAAAGGTTTTGATGCTGGGAATATTATAAAAATTATTGCCCCTATTGTTGGTGGAAAAGGTGGGGGGAAGAAAACAATGGCTCAAGCTGGAGGATCAAAAACAGATAAACTCAGCCAGGCCTTAGCCAAAGTATACGAACTTATTTAGGTAATTATTAAACTATGAGAATATTAGGTATAGATTTAGGTGAAAAGAGGATCGGAATTTCTATATGTGATGAATTAGAGATTATCGCCCAGGGATTGCCTACAATTTCTTCGGTAAATGTAGGCGAGGATTTAAAAAATATAAAAAATATCGTAGATAAATATGATGTGAAAAAAATAATTGTAGGTTTACCCAAAAATATGAATGGGACTTTAGGTAAACAGGCAAAAAACGCTCTTTCCTTTGCTGAAAAACTTAAGGAAATTTGCAAATTACCGGTAGAATTAGAAGATGAACGTTTAAGTACCTCAAAGGCTGAAAAGTTATTAATTCATGCTGACCAGAGCCGTAAAAAGAGAAAAAAAGTTATTGATAAGATGTCTGCAGTAATAATTCTCCAATCATTTTTAGATAGAAGGATGATGAATAAAGAGATAGAAAATGAACCTCATTCATAAATTATTTTTTATATTTTCGTTAATGTTTTTGATTGTTATTTTATTTTTTATTGCCGCATATTTCCCCTCAGAAGAGAATTCTTCAATCCAAAAAATTATTAATATCCCTCCAGGTTCTAATGCAAAAGAAATTGTGCATATCTTAGAAGAGAATAATATAATTAGAAAAAATAATTATATCTTTAGAGTTTTAATAAAAGTATCAAAATTAGAAGAAAGATTGAAATATGGGGAATACAATCTCAGTCCTGCAATGAATATGCTTCAGATTTTAGATAAATTAGTAAAAGGAGAAGTAATTTTATATAGAATAACTATTCCCGAAGGTTATACTTACACTCAAATTGCAGAATTATTGAATGAGAAAGAGATTATAGAGAAAGAATCTTTTATAAATTTAGTGAAAGATAGCGAAAAATCCTGGGAAGGTTATTTATTCCCCGATACCTATGAAGTACCCAAAAGGTATAGTTCAGAAAATATGCTTAAACTTTTATTATCAAATTTTAACCACGTAGTAGATAAAAAGTTAAAAGATAAAGCTGAAGAAATTGGATTTTCTATGGATGAAATTATAACTTTGGCTTCAATCATTGAAAAAGAGGCTAAATTTGTGGAAGAAAAGAGAAAAATATCGTCTGTTTTTCATAACCGTTTAAAAAAAGATATGAAATTACAGTCTTGTGCTACAATACAATATATTTTAGGAAAACCTAAAAAAAAATTAGAAGAATCTGATTTGAAAATAGATTCTCCTTATAATACATATCTTTATAAAGGTCTTCCACCAGGTCCCATCTGTAATCCTGGGCTCGATTCAATTATAGCTGCCCTTGAACCTGCAGATGAAGATTATTTATATTTTGTATTAGGAGAAAATGGAAGGCATATATTTTCCAAAACTTACCAAGAACATTTAAAAAACAAAAAATAAACAAAGTTAACCAAAGGTGCCTGGCACCTTTGGTTAACTTTGTTAAGGAGAGAGTTTATGAAACCATTAATAATAGGTATTACCGGAGGGACTGGTTCAGGAAAAACTACAGTTGCTCGTAGGATATATGAAAGTTTAAAAGGAGTAAATGTAGTAGTAATCCAACAAGACGCATATTATATAGATTTAAGTCATCTCCCCTTAGAAGAAAGGAAGAAAATAAATTTTGATCATCCCTCAGCCTTTGATAATGATCTTTTAATAGAACATTTAAATAAATTAATTAAAGGGGAAGAAATTGAAAAACCTATATATTCTTTTACTGATTATACCCGGATGAAAGAAGCTGAAAAAATATCTCCTCAGGATATAATAGTATTAGAAGGAATATTGCTATTGGTAGAAAAGAGAATAAGAGACCTTTTAGATATAAAAATTTATGTAGATGCTGATGAAGATGAAAGATTTATTCGAAGATTGGTGAGAGATACAAAAGAAAGAGGGCGGTCTATGGAGTCAGTAATCGAACAATACTTAAATGTTGTAAAGCCTATGTTCTTACAGTTTGTAGAGCCTTCTAAAAGATATGCCGATATCGTTATCCCCCAGGGTGGACTAAACGACGTAGCAATTGATATAATAGTAAGTAAAATAAAAACCAGAACCTAAATAGAGGAGAGAAGCAATTGTTTGGAATTTTGAAACCTAAAGTATATGTTGATTCAATATGCAATATAGATTTAAAAAAGCTAAAAAAAGTAAAAAACATCAAAGGTATCATTGTAGATTTAGATAATACTTTAATAGCCTGGGGCAGGAAAGAAATTGACAGCAAAATTAATGACTGGATTAAAGAAGCAAAAAGATTAAAACTAAAACTTTGTATAGTTTCCAACACCAGTTCTAAAAGAGTTGCCAAATTTGCAGAAATATTTGAGATTCCCTATTCTTCAAATTCTTTTAAACCTTTCAATTCTCCATTTATTAAAGCTATAGAAATTTTAAATACCGCGCCTTCAGAAACAATGGTGATAGGGGATCAAATTTTTACAGATATTTGGGGAGGTAACAGATTAAAACTCTTCACTATTTTAGTTACTCCTATAGTTAAAAGAGATTCTATAGGAACATTCCTTCATCGTAATTTTGAAAAAATTATAATCTCTTTCTGGCTGAGAAGAGGTATAATAAAAAAAGAAATTGGCAATTGGCCAAAATGAGATCAATTTACCAATTTACCAGTTCACCAATTCTACAATTGGAGAATTAATAACATGTTTTTATTATACAGACTGCTACTCGCTCATATAATTGCAGATTTTCCCTTACAAACCAAACAAATATTTAGAGTAAAGATGAATACTAAGTGGGGAGTAATACTGCATACAGCAATAGTATTAATATTTTCAATTCTCTTTACTTTCCCCTATTTAGAAAATCCAAAAGTTATAGCAATACTTTTAATTATATTCCTATCTCATACTATAATCGATAAAATAAAACTGGAACGTTCTAAAAAAACAAATACCAATAATCTAAAGGTGTTTTTAATTGATCAGGTTTTGCACATCTCTATAATTGCCATATTAACCTTCAACTTCACCGAAAAGGTGTTATTAACCTCTCCTTTTAATAGTGTTTTTTTAAACTACTTGATAGATATTTATAATAATGATATATTAATTATAAGTTTAATAGGATATATTCTTTCGATATTTTTTATACCGATATTGCTTATATATATTAAAGAGGAAGATGTCTTCTATAAAACTAAAAAATTAAATAAACAAAAAATAATAAATATAAAAATACCAGCAAATAAAATAGTAGATAAATTTTACAGATTATTTTTAACTCTCTCGGCTCAGTATTTAGATGAACAATATACAATCATAATTTTTATATTATTTGTGATTGTAAGCCTTATTTCTTACCAGGTAAGTCCAGAAAGAATAGAAAAACTATATAATTTAAAAAGGATTATTAATTCGTCATTGGCAATATTTATTGGAATAATATTAAAAATGATTTAGAGTTGTAAACATTTGTAAATAATGGAGGAAAAATGAAAAAAACAGAAGAAAAGGGTATCACCGGGAGATTCTTATCCGATATATTACGTAAAAAGGGTTTAATCTCAGAAAAAGATGTAGATAGAATTATTAAGGTCCAGAGAGATATAGGTAAAGACCTTCAAAATATAATCATTGAACTTAATATTCTTAAAAAAGATGAGATGATGATTGCTTTAGCTGATGAAATTGGAGTAAAATATGTAAATTTAAATGATATAAATATTGATCCAGTAATAGTAGTTTTAATTCCAGAGGAAATGGCCAGAAGACATCAGCTTATTGCCATAGATAAAGATGAAAATAAATTAACTGTTGCCATGGCTAACCCCTTAGATGTGTTTGCTTATGATGAGCTCAAAATAAGATTAGGATATAATATAGAAACGGTATTAACTTATGGTGAAGATATTAATAAAACTTTGGATGAAGTATTTGGGGTGACTGATGAATGGGATCAGGTAATTGGTAAAATTGAAAATATGCCAGTCACTGTATTGAAAGAAGAAGAAAAAGAAGCAGATATATCAGCCGTAACTGCAGGTGAGGAAGTTCCTATTATTACTCTGATTAATCTGATAATTTTGAGAGCAGTTAAAGAGAAGGCCAGTGATATTCATATAGAACCATTTAGTGAGGAAACCCTTAAAGTACGTTATCGAATAGATGGGATTTTACACGATATAATGTCTCTACCCCGTCAACTTCATTTAGCAGTTATTTCTCGAGTTAAAATAATGTCAGGTTTGGATATCGCAGAAAGAAGATTGCCCCAAGATGGCAGGATTCAGGTCAATATTAGTGGAAGAAAGATAAATATCAGGGTCTCAGTTCTCCCTACAGTTAATGGAGAGGGGGCAGTTTTAAGGATATTAGATCCAGTTAGCATCTTATTAGAATTAAATTCATTAGGATTTTCCCGTGATATGCTTCCTAAATTTAAATCTTTAATAAAAAAACCTAATGGTATAATTTTAGTAACTGGTCCTACTGGAAGTGGAAAATCTACTACTCTTTACACTACTCTAAATATATTAAATTCAACAGAGAAGAAAATTATGACTATTGAAGATCCGGTAGAATATAAATTAAAGGGAATCAATCAGATTCAGGCTAAACCAAAAATTGGGCTTACTTTTGCTTCTGGACTGAGAAGTTTCTTAAGACAAGATCCTGATATTATGTTAGTAGGAGAAATAAGAGATAAAGAAACAGCGGAGATAGCCGTTCAGGCAGCTCTTACCGGTCATCTTGTTCTGAGCACACTTCATACCAATGATGCCCCCAGCTCGGTTTTAAGATTAATTGATATAGGGATAGAACCTTTTTTAATTTCATCTTCAGTAATTGGGATTATAGCACAGAGGTTAGTCCGAAGGATATGTCCAAAATGTAAAAAAGAAATAAAATTGACTCCAGATATAGCGAAAATTCTTGAGGAGTATGAAATTGACAGAAACAAGATAATCTTATATAAAGGCGAAGGATGCCCCCATTGTAAGGATACCGGATATAAAGGAAGAATAGCCATTTTTGAACTAATGATAATCACTGATAACATAAGAGACTTAATTACCCGTAATGTTACTACTGTAAAGTTAAGAGAAACTGCCATTAAGGAAGGGATGTGTATGCTGAAAGAAGATGGGTTAAAGAAAGTTTCCGCAGGTATTACTACTATTGATGAAATTTTAAGAGTTGCTTCAGCTTAACAATAGAAGGGAGTGAGTCAAAATGTCTCATTATCAAAATAAAGAAAATGATTTAAAAAAGTTAAAAAAACAGATCTTACAATTAAATGCCTTAAACAAAATTTCTTTCGATTTAACTCGGACTGCAGATTTAGACGTCCTATTAAATAAAATAATACAATATGCTGCTAAAATTGTAGAAGGTGAAGCTGCTTCAATATTGCTTTTAAATAAAGAAAAGAGAGAATTATATTTTAAAGCAAGTCTGGGGAAGAAGAGCCAGGAAATAAGAAAGTATAAAGTAAAAGTTGGTCAAGGAATTGCTGGCTGGGTAGCAGAAAAAGGAAAATCTCTGATTATTGATGATGTTACTCGAGATAACAGATGGGAAAAAGATTTTGATAATGCTATAAAATTTAAGACTAAATCAATTATTTGTGTTCCTTTGATATTAGAAAAAGAGATTGTAGGAGTAATGGAAGTGATTAACAAGAAAGACAAAACATACTTTGGTAAAAATGACGAGGAAATTTTAAATTCCTTTGCAAATCAAGTGGTAATTGCTTTGTGGAATGCGAATATTATAAAAGATTTAAATAATTATTTTATAAACATTATCGAGATATTGATTCAAGCAATGGAAAATGAATCCCTTGGACCAAAAGGACATTTTGTGAAAATGGCTCGATTGGCTACTCAAATTGGCAATAAACTTGGAGTAACCGGAAAGGATTACGAAAACTTATATTATGCTTCTCTATTACACGATATAGGCAAAATAAAAGTAAAGAGAAAAATTGATATTAATTTTGAGTCAGAAGAAAATTTGCATTTAGTTCAGAATGAAGTAAGCATACATCCCGTGGTGGGTGAAAATATGCTTAAACAAATTAATTTATTTAAAGACATAATTCCTATTGTTAGACACCATCATGAACACTATGATGGAACAGGTTGTCCTGATGGATTAAGTGGTGAAAAAATACCTCTTGGTTCTCGTATAATTGCTGTAGTTGATGATTATATCAAAATATTTTATAATAAATCTATAGAAAGTTATTCTAAAAATGAACAAGATCTAAATAAATTATTTTCTCTTGCAGGTACTAAATACGATCCAAAAGTTATCAATGCTCTAAAAGAAATCATTAAAACATAACGTAGGACAGGCGTCTCGCCTGTCTATGAAAGGGTGAATATAGTCATGGCCACCTTTGTTTATAAAGTTCGCGACCGTACGGGTAAGATATTTAACGGAAGTATGGAGGGAGAAAATAGAGGGACAGTTGTTTCTCGACTCCGAGAAATGGACTACTTTATCACTTCCATTAGTGAAAAAAAACGAAGTTTTTTATTTTTAAAAGAAATAACCCTTTTCCAAAGTATAAAATTCAGAGATTTAACTATATTTTATCGACAATTTTCTACTATGGTAAATGCTGGTTTAACTTTAGTAAGTTCATTAGATATTTTAGCTGAGCAAGTAGAAAATAAGGCATTATCAAATGTCATAAAGACAGTTAAATCTGACGTAGAAGCAGGATCTACTTTAGCTGATGCTTGTGCAAAACAGCCCCGGGTATTTTCTGAATTAAATATTAGTATGATTAGAGCCGGGGAAATTGGAGGAGTACTTGATGAAATTTTAAATAAAATAGCGGATTTAATGGAGAAAGAGTATGCCCTCCGACAGAAAGTAAAGTCGGCTATGGCTTATCCTTCCTTTGTAGCGGCTGCCGCAGTGTTAATGTCTATCTTTATGTTAACTTTTATTTTACCTCAATTTGTCGGAGTATTTGCTCAATTTGGTGGAGAACTTCCCGCTCTTACTAATTTTTTTGTGGTGCTAACTAAATTATTTAATAAATATTGGTATTTATTTTTTATCACTTTTGCGGCATTAGTTTTTGCTTTTTTAGCCTATATAAGGACACCAAGTGGTAAGATTAATTTTGATAAATTTAAGTTAAGTGCCCCTATATTTGGCGAAATAAATAGAAAAACAGCTGTTGCGAGATTTACTAGAATTCTTGGAACTTTAATTAAGAGCGGAGTCCCGATTTTAGAAGCGCTGAAAGTTTCTTCCAATGCCATAGGCAACCTGGTAATATCATTAGCAGTTACTAATGCAAAAACAAAGATAAAAGAAGGTCAAAGTATATCTAGCCCACTGGCAGCAAGCGGGGTGTTTCCTCCTATGGTTACTCAGATGATTATGGTTGGGGAAGAGAGTGGTGAATTAGAAGGGATGTTAATTAATGTGGCAAAATTTTATGATGAAGAAGTAGATAGGTCAGTAGAAAGACTAACCTCAATCATTGAACCGCTTATGATGGCATTTATTGCTCTGACCGTTGGGACTATGATAATTGCTATGTATCTACCTATATTCAATATGGTAAATTTAATCCAATAAAAACTTTCAGTAGGACAGGCGTCTCGCCTGTCTATTAAAAGTAGGGGTTCGATTTATCGAACCCGTAAGGACTACTCCTATGACCGTAATAGCTAAACCACAAAAAATAACCGATGATCAAATTACAGAATACCAACCTTTAGTAAAGAGTATCGCTTATAGATTCAAAAATTCTGGCGAACCACTGGAAGACTTAGAACAGCTCGGCTACATAGGCCTAATTAACGCCCTTAACCTTTATAATCAAGACAGAGGGGCAAAATTTGAAACCTATGCCACTTGGCTTATTTCCGGGGAAATTCGACATCATATCAGAGACAAACATCAGACCATAAAAATTCCTCGCTGGATGTTAGAATTAAATAAAAGAATAGATGAGTTTATAATTTACTATAAAAAAGAAAATAATCGATTTCCCAATATTTCTGAAATATCTGATGAATTTAATCTTACCGAGGAAAGTATCAAAGAAATACTAAAGGCCAGGGATGCAGTCCAGATAATTTCTCTTGACCAGGAGCGAAGGAAGTATAATTCTGATAATTATCCTAAATTGGAAAGAATAAAGAGTAAGACTTACCAGAGTTTTAAGCTACCAATGGAAGATATAATTACTTTAAAAATTGCTTTTAGTAAATTGAAAAAATTACAAAGGAAAGTGATTTATTATATTTTTGAAAAAGATTTGACTCAGACAAAAATTGCTCGGAAACTTGGTTTATCCCAAAGACAAGTTTCTCGGATAAAAAAATCTGCCCTTAAATCTTTAAAAGAAGAATTAAAAGAAGATGTAGGGGCTTGATTTATCAAGCCCGTAAGGAGTCTACAAAATGCTCAAAAAAAAGGTTGTAGTAAAATATCAAGATGGAAAAATTATAAAAGGTTGGATTGAGGATTTTCGACCTGACCGAGAATCTTTTATTTTCTATCCACTTATAGAATATAGTGAAGAAGAGATGCTCGAGATTAAATTTTCATCTCTTAAAGCAGTCTTTTTTATAAAAGATTTTGCAGGAAATAAAAATTATAAAAAAGTTAGAAAATTTGATGTTAAAACCAAAGTAACGCCAGGCCAGCGTAAATTGATTGTAAAATTTAAGGACGGAGAACATTTATATGGTACGAGTCATGGCTATGGTAGATATAAAGTAGGGTTTTTTGTATATCCCATCGACCCTAAAGATAATAGTGAAAGAATCTTTGCAATCCACTCAGCAGTAGAGAGCGTCCGCCTGATGAAAATCGAAATCTAAGATTCAAATCCCAAAAACTGCAAACACTTTATTTATAAGGCTTTCATCAATCAAGGCAGCTAAAACCCTTATATTCCCATCTACCATTTTATTTATTGCAAAAATACTAAACTTATACAAAAAATAATGAAAAATTAACTTGTATATGTTATTATAATGGTAGAAATCTTACTTTTAAAATCAGTATAGAAAATGGTGAAGAATGGAGAATGTTTTAAAAAATGTTTTATCAGCACTTTCAGATAAAAACATAAAATTTTCTGATTTAAAAAAACTTATTTTAGATTTGGGTTTTAGCGAACGAATCAAGGGAAGTCATCATATATTTTTTAAAAAAAGTATTGCAGAAATTATAAACTTACAATCTTTAAAAAATGGAAAAGCCAAAGCCTATCAGGTTAGACAAGTAAGAAATATAATTATAAAATATGAACTTCATAAGGAGGAGAAGAATGTATAAATACGAAGTGATTGTATGGTGGAGCGAAAAAGACCAAGCTTATATAGCTGAAGTTCCTGAACTACTAGGGTGTATGAGTGATGGTGGAACTTATGAAGAGGCTTTACAAAATATTCAAATTATTATTTCTGAATGGGTAGAGACAGCCAAAGAATTAGGGAGAGAAATTCCTGAACCTAAAGGAAAACTTATGTATGCATAATCTTTTTTCACTGTAATCATTTCCCCGTAAAATCACCACAAAATGTCCTTTCCGTGAAAACGGGAATCTATCTTTTTCTACATTTTCCTCCCCAAAAACCGGCAAACTGGGCAAATTGTTACTTTAATATATTGGCCAATTGGAGAATCGGTGAATTGGTCAATTAAAAAAATATTAAAATATTTTTTACATCTTGTCTAAAAACTCCCAAATTTGGGAATAATATAAATAGAAAAGAATATAAAGACATCTATAAAAAGTTGAAAAAGGCAAACTATCTGAAAAGAATAGGACGCAAAGTTGCGGGTCTAAGGTAATTTATTACTATGATTACTATGATTGCCAAACTACCAACTTTATTTTTATTTAGCTCCCTCTCCCTTGAGGGTAAAAAGTAGGGGCTTGATTCATCAAGCCCGCAATAAAAACGGGTCGGATAAATCCGACCCCTACAAGAAAAAAAATGTAGAATTTATAAAGGAAAAATATAAAAAAATCAGGAGGTGATTGATTTAAAAAGTTATTTAAAAAAGAAATTATTCAGAAAAATAATACTATGAATTAATAAAAGAACTGGTTAACCGGCAAACAGGCTAACTGGTAAACTAAATAAAAGGAGAAAATAAAAAATGTTATGGTTAAGAAATAGTAAAAAAGGCTTTACCTTGATCGAATTGATGGTCGTAGTAGCCATCATAGGTGTACTATCCCTATTAGGATTAAGACTTTACACTGGCCAACAGGAAAAGGCAAAAAATGCTATTGTAAAAGCTAATGCTGGTACTGTACAGACGTTAATTCAAGCAGAATTAGCAGATGCTAATTATACAACTGTTGATGATATTCTTAAAGCAATAGATGAAAATTGGGACGCAACTGATAGAGATATGGCGGGTATGCATAATCCATATTCGGCGAGTACTAATGTAGTATGTGATGATGACAGTGCAGCTCCAGCTGAAGGAGAAGTAGGGGTAACTTATAGCGATGGAGTATTTACTATTAAAGGTTATGGTGCAGATGTAGACTTTGTTGGAGAAACTCTTACTGCCCGCAGGTAAGCTGATAATCAAAAAACAAAAATTAAAATAGTCCTCCTAAAATATAGATTTAGGAGGACTATTTTATAGGAAATTATTATAATGGATTTTTATCATTCAAACATTATTATATTTATTCAAAAAAAGATATTAATAATTTTAAAATTATTAATTATATGTACGACTTTATTTGCATATAAGCATATATATAGTTTTAGAATAAATCAAGAATTGAGTCTTAAATTATTTGCTGTACTGTTATTTACTATATGCATATTGAAAATAATAAACAATAATGAATTATATTTTAAAAAAACAAACATAAACTTACCTATTATTATATTTATTTTATTGCTAACTATTTCTTTACTAATGAGTCAAAATATTTTAATAAGCTTAAATGATTATTCAGTATTTATAATTTATTTTTTTCTTTACTTTTTAATAATAAATAACGTTAACGATGAAGTACAATTTGATTCACTCATTAAATTATTTTTTACAATTTCTACAATTATTGCAATATATGCTTTATTACAATATTATGGTTTTGATCCTTATCTTAAGGAATTATCAAGTATTACTTCCACCATTGGTCAAAAAAACTGGATTTCTAACTATCTTGCACTCGTATTTCCAGTTATTTTTTCTTATTTTTTACTGGAAAATATTAGAAAAAATAAAATAATTTATTATTTTTTATTATCTATTTTCTATACCGCTTTAATAATTTGTCAGAGTAGAGGAATATGGATTAGTATTAGTCTTACTTTAATATTTGCAATTTATATTATTATTAAGTTTAAACTTTTCGAGATATTTAAGAGAAATAAAAGATGGTTAATAATATTATTTTTTACCTTTTTAATAATTACCATTATTTATTCTACTGATAACCCTCTTAACAAAAGTGCCATTACTGTTCCTCGTAGGGCTATATCAACCTTTGACGAACAAGACCCTTCTATAAATACTCGGTTGTTAATGTGGAAAACTACCTTTAATATGATTAAAGATAAACCCTTATTAGGTTCCGGGATTGGGACCTTTAAGATGAATTATTTAGATTATCAGGCAGAGTTTTTAAAGGATAATCCTTATTATATAAAATATTCCGGAAAGGCTGGAGAGGCTCATAACGAGTATCTGCAGATGTGGGCAGAACTAGGAGTAATAGGGTTAGGAATATTTTTATCAATTATTTTTATTTTTTGTAATTTAGTTTGGGAATTTTTAAAGGAAGAAAAAAACAGCAAGAAGAAATTAATTTGTTGGAGTTTGATTTTAGGGATTATCTGCTTTTTATTTCATAGCCTTTTTACTTTCCCTTTACATGTTCCGGCTTTAGGTTCAACTTTTTTTATAATATTCGGTCTTATTGTGGTTTATATTGAAGATTTTAATTTATCTAAAATAAAAAAAGAAATAAATATAAAAAATATTCTATTAAAAGTAGTTTTAAATATTTTAATTTTATTTCTTATGATAGTAGCGATTAATTGTTTTGTAATAAAGCCTTATGTTGCTGAATTATATTATTTCAAAGGAGCGAGATATAATGTTGATAAAAGTTATATTAAAGCTTTGCCTAATTTCCAATATTCTATAAAGTTAGATCCTTATAACGGAAGAATATTACATGCATTAGGTACTGCATATTTTAATTTAGGAATGATAGATAAAGCTGAAGATATTTTACAAAGAGCAAAAAAATATATAACTGATGTAAATACCTTCTATAATTTGGGTTTAGTTTATTCTCAAATGAATTTACTTCAAAAAGCAGAGGAAGAATTTAAAAAGTCCATTTATCTAAATCCAAAATTTGATAAGGCCTATTATGATTTAGGATATCTTTATTTTATTCAGGAAGAATATGATAAAACAATTGAGCAGTGGAATAAGATTTTTGAAATCAAACCTAATTTTCCCAACAAATATATTGTTTTAAATAATTTAGGGATAGCATATAAAAAGAAACAAATGCCTGACAAAGCCTTAGAATATTTCTTACAAGCTTTAGAATTAGCACCGGAAGGCAGCCATATAATTGAAGAAATAGAAAAAGAGATATATAATATTTATAAAAGTAAATTGGAGAATTAAGGTATATATAGATTCCCATTTTCATGGGAATGACATTAAAGAAAATGAGAATGACAGAGAGGGTATAGATTCCCACTTTCGTGGGAATAACACTGGCGTTTTTATTAGGTTTTTTGATAAATATGTTAACATATGTTAACATTAGCTGTAAGAGGTGAGATATATGACAAAAATACTTTTAGGTTCACGATTACCTGAGTCAATAATTACCGAATTAAGAGAATATTGTAAATCACATGGAATCTTAATAAATCACTTCGTTTCTGAGGCAATTGCAAAAAAATTAAGAGAAGAAAAGGAATACGAAGAAGATATTGCTACTATAAGAGCCAGAAAAAATGAACCTACTATTAATGAAGAAGAATGGAAAGATTATCTAAAGAGCAGAGATATAAATGTTTAAGATTATTTTCAAACAAAGTGTTATAAAAGATGTTAAAAAAATCCCTAAAAAAGACCTTCAAAGAATTGTTAATGATATTAAGATTCTAAAATTTGATCCTTTGCCACCAGGTACAGAAAAAATAAAGAAGAGTAGGAAAAATTATTATAGGATAAGACAGGGTAATTTTAGAGTAGGATATCGAGTTGATTTGACTAAAAAGTTAGTTGAAATTATTTTTATAAAAATAAAAAGTGAAAATACTTATTGATTAAAGATTCAGGGGGCATTAATGTTTTTATTCAACAAACGTGGAGTAGTTTTACTTTGATGGTGTAGATACCTTTACTCTTGATGGTATTGGTCAGGGAGGTGAACCCCTTAATTTAAATATTGTAATTAAAAAGTAAGAGAGGAAGATTTGAGTAAAATAAAGGAGACTAAATGTATTATGGTATAAACGCTATTTTAATATTTATCTTAGGTCTAATTGTAGGAAGTTTCAATAATGTTTGTATCTATAGAATTCCTAGAAATGAATCAATAATATATCCAGCCTCCCATTGTCCTAAATGTCGCTCCTCAATAAAACCGATAGACAATATACCTCTGTTAAGTTATATCCTGCTAAAAGGCAAATGCCGTAATTGCGGAAGTAAAATACCCATCCAATATCCCGTAGTAGAGTTTCTAACCGGAATAATTTATATATTTATATTTTTAATTTATGGTTTGACTTTGCAATGGTTAATTTATATAATATTGTCTTCAACTCTTATAATTATTGCTTTTATTGATTTAAACGAGCAGATTGTGCCTGATATTATTTCTTTACCAGGAATAGTAATAGGGTTGATTTTGAGTTTTTTTGTTCCTTATATATCATTTATAAATTCGGTCTTAGGAGTAGTTGTCGGAGGAGGAATAATATTTATTATTGGCTTGGCTGGCTCTGTAATTTTTAAGAAAGAAGCAATGGGTGGAGGAGATGTTAAACTTGCGGCAATGATTGGAGCCTTTTTAGGCTGGAAATATACTATAATTTCACTATTTTTAGGATTTTTTTTAGGAGCTTTAGTGGGAATTTTCTTAATTCTGTCGAAGATTAAAAGCAGAGAAGATATGGTACCCTTTGGACCATTCATTGCCTTGGGTTCATTTATAACCCTTTTATGGGGCGAAAAGATTCTTTCTTGGTATGTAGGATTTTAAAAAAGGAAAGATAACCAGATATAGCATGAAACACAGTAATAGTCATAGTAAAGGTTACACTCTTATTGGATTAATGGTTGTAGTAGGAATAATATCATTATTATTGGCTTTTTCAATAAATGCATTATATAATTTACAACAATGGAATAAATTAAGCACAGCAGCAGCACTTTTAAGTTCAGAACTAAAAAATACTCAATCAAGGGCATTTTATGAAGGTGTTTATTATAAATTACAATTTTGGCTAACTTTAGATAGATATAGAATTTATAAACAGAGTGAATTAATCGAAGATATACAATTAAAAGATGTAAATTTATTTAATACAAATTTTACAAATAACAATTTATATTTCTA
>JAUWHZ010000026.1 GCA_030605615.1 Atribacterota bacterium
GGGTGATAACCTTTTTTATTAAATCTTTCAGACATAACCATAATGTGTTTAGGGCAAGCGGGGATGCATAGCTCACATCCTTTGCATCTTTCTTCATCAACTACAATTTTTGCCATATTTTTTTTCTCCCTCCTTTTTTAAAGCTTAATTCCATGGTAAATGCATAAACCGTTTTATATAAAATATTGGTTCTTCAAAATTTTCCTGCTTAATTTTTTTAGAAAACCGTTTATCTATGCAGATAAATTTAATGGGTAAATTTAATTTTTGAGATGCTTGCTTTATCAAGATGTGACCTTGTTTAATTATATCTTCATCGGTTTGTATACTCAAATTAGGATTACTAATAATTCCGCTAACCTTTAAGCGAGAAGAATTTTCTATTTCCTGAGCCATTTGCTTGATTTGAGGTACACTTTGAGTAAAAGGTCGGTAAGAATTTACTACCAGCAGCATTTCATAATCTGAACCTTCTATAAAAGATTTAAAATTGCCTAAAACAACTGTACCTGTATCATCTCCCCCTACATCAAGAATTAAATGATAATCTGAACCTTGAATTAAACCTTTTATTTCGGGAGAAATTAGGGGTAAATCGGCATAGGCCATCTCACCCTTAGGAGCAATCACTTTTATGTCTTTAAGGCTTAAACTATCTTTTGCTTCTCGAGTTCTAAAATAAGGGTTAACAATATCTAAATCTACAATAGCAACCTTAGCGTAGCTTTTCCTGCAATATATTGAATAATTAATGGCAATTTCTGTCTTCCCACTTCCAAAACTTCCAACAAATATCTTTATCCGTTTGCTTAATATATTTTTTCCACCTCTTTTTCCTTTAAAACCCTTAAAGCTCCTTCACACAAGGCCAGCATCTCTTCTTCCCCCGGATAGATCATAACTAAAGATAAAAAACTTACTCTATCTTTTATCAAATCGACAAATTCATTGGCATAGGCTATTCCTCCAGTCAGGATAATCGCATCTATTTGACCCTTTAAAACTGTAGCAGCCGCACCGATCTCTTTAGCTACTTGATAAGCCATAGCCTCTAATATTAATTTTGCTTTTTTATCTCCCTGTCCAATCATCTTTACTACTTCTCTAACATCATTAGTATTTAAATAAGCTACCAATCCACCTTTGCCTTTTATCTTTTTCATAATCTCATCATTGGTAAATTTTCTAGAAAAGCAGAGATTCACCAGACCACCAACAGGTATTCCACCACTTCTCTCCGGGGTAAAAGGTCCTTCTCCATTGAGAGCATTATTGACATCAATAACGTTTCCCTTGCAATGAATCCCTACTGAAATTCCTCCACCTAAGTGAGCTATAATAAAATTTACCTTCTCGTATTTTTTTCCTAAATCTAAAGCTGCTTTTCGAGCAACAGCTTTTTGATTTAAAGCATGAAGTATGCTGATTCGAGGAATTTCTGGCATACCAGAAATTCTGGCAATAGGCTTCATCTCGTCAATTACTACAGGATCGACTATATATGAAGGAATGGATAAGTTTTCAGCAATTCCATATGCAAGTATCCCTCCTAAATTAGAAGCATGCTCGCCACTTACTCCCTTGCGAAGATCTTCTAACATCTTTTTATTCACTCGATAAGTTCCGCTGGCGATAGGTTTTAATAATCCCCCTCTGCCCACAACCGCATTAAGAGTAGAAAGATTAATTCCTTTTTCCTTTAAAAAATCTAAAATAATCTCCCGCCGAAATTGATATTGCTCAATAATTTTACTAAAATTGGATAATTCTTTACTGTTATGCTCAATCTTTTTTTCAAATAACATTTGTTCATTAGAAAATAATACTACTTTAGTTGAAGTAGAACCAGGATTTATTACTAATATTTTATAATCTTTGCTCATCTCTAAATCACCTCGTAAAACTGGTAAGTTATCTTAAAGTTCACTCATTTCACTCATCAATACTCCAAGGGCAATAGAATACAACTTAGATTTTGCAGAGTCAGACCGAGAAACTAATACCACCGGAGCCTTTGCTCCAAGCAGTACACCTGCTGGTTGAGCTTTAGCCAAATACACTAACCCTTTAGCAAAGATATTGGCGGCTTCAATATCTGGGGCTAATAAAATATCTACCTCTCCAGAAACTGGGCTTTCAATTCCCTTATGTAGAGCAGCTTCTTTAGAAATAGCATTATCAAAAGCCAATGGCCCATCCACTATACCGCCTAAAATCTGTCCCCGCTCACTCATTTTAGCTAAACAGGCCGCATCAATAGTAGCAGGCATATCAGGATTTACTAACTCCAGAGCCGCTAAAACAGCAACTTTAGGTTTCTCTATGCCCAATGAATGGCAGAAATAAATGGCATTTTGAAGAATCTGAGCCTTCTGATTTAAATCAGGCCTAATATTCATCGCTCCGTCAGTAATAGTAATTATACGATCATAACCTTTAACTTCCAGCACATATGCATGACTAAGCATTCTATTAGTCCGTAAGCCAATATCTTTATCTAAAATGGCTTTTAAAATTCTTGCTGTTCCCATCATACCTTTCATTAATATAGAAGCCTTTTTATTTCTGACTAATTCTACAGCAAACTTAGCAGTTTCTGTTTTATCCGGTTTGTCAATTATCTCATAGTTAGCAAGGTCGATTCCCATTTTCTCAGCTATCTGAATAATCTCTTTTTTATCACCAACTAAAGTTGACTCAGTTAATCCTTCCTGTCGGGCAGCTTCAACTGCCCGTAAAACATCTTCGGCTTGAGCGGAAGCTACCGACATTTTTTTAGGACCATACTCCTTGGCTTTTTCTAAAACTTCCTTAAATGTCTTTAACATTTTTCTTATACACCTCACTCCTGACTCCTGGATTCTGGATTCTTAATTTTTAATTTTCTTCTTGATTACTTGACCTAATTTTTTAATACCTTCTTCAATATCTTTCTCCTTAGGATAGCAGAAGGAAAGCCGCATAGTATTTTGTCCTTTTCCATTGGCAAAAAATGGAGCACCACTTACATAGGCTACCTTCTCTTCAATTGCCTCAAGAAACATTTCATCCGTATTTATATATTCGGGTAAGGTAACAAAAACGAAGAAACCACCTTCAGGTTTGGTCCAGGAAGCTTCAGACGGGAAATACTTATCTAAAGATTCCAGCATAACATCTCGCTTCTTCCTGTAAATCTGAACATTTGACTCAATATTCTTATCTATATCATTCTGACGACAGTATTCATAAGCAATTAACTGATTTAAAATAGTAGTACATAAATCAGTTGCTTGCTTCATAATTACTAATTTTTCAATAATTTCTTTATCCCCTAAAATCCAGGCTAATCTTAAACCAGGACATAATATCTTGGAAAAAGTCCCCAGACTTATTACATAACCCTCATTACCTAAAGAATAAATAGAAGGGATTGGTTCTCCTTCAAATCTGAGTTTATCATAAGGATTATCTTCTAAAATAAATACTTCAAATTTCCGAGCAATTTCCAGGATTCTTTTTCGTCGTGGTAAAGACATAGTTACTCCAGCAGGATTTTGAAAATTAGAAATGGTGTAAATAAATTTCACCTTTTTCCCTTCAGTCTTAAGTTGATTAAGTGTCTCTTCTAAAATATCCATCCGCATTCCTTTATCATCCATAGGAATACCTACCATCTCTCCTCCATAACTACGGAAAGCATTTAAGGCTGCTAAATAACTGGGTAATTCTACTATCACTATATCTCCGGGGTCTAATAAAACTTTGCTCATCAGATCTAAACCCTGCTGAGAACCTGAAGTAATCATAATATTATCTAAATCTGCTTTTTTATTATCTTCAGCCAGCCAATTTAATATAAATTCTCTTAATTCTTGTAAACCTTCGGTACTGCTGTATTGTAAGGCACGGGCACTATCTTTTGCAAATATTTGTTTGGCTGCTTCATTTAATTCCTCGGTAGGGAAAGTAGCAGGATCTGGCATACCACCAGCTAAGGATATAACATTAGACCTTTGGATTATCTTTAAGATTTCTCGTATAGCCGAAGCTTTCATTCTCGATGCTAAAACAGAATAAAATTCTTCACTATTTATCGACATTATTATCACTCCTTCATATTTTATATTTTTTATTCCTATATACCTCGCTATATATATTATATTATATTATAAGCATTATAAGCAATTTTTGTGCCAATTTATATAAAAAGGGCAGTAAAATAAAAAATAGCTTTTAGTATACTGATTAATAAAAGCTATTTCTCAATAAATGAAAATATTCTATTTCAATTTATGTTTGCATTTATTTGCATTATTTTGCATTATGTGCAATATTCTGCGTATGATAACATTTATACAGCGCAAAACATAAAACGAAAAGCGCAAATTTAAGTTCATATTTTGTATTCTAAAGTATAGCGTTTAGCGGAAAACATTTAGTTAGGCAGCTAACCAAATTGATTGGCAGACTGGGCGACTGGTAGACTGGAAGATTTTACAGGTTTTGAATTTTGAATTATGGTTTTACGCTTTACGCTTTTAGCTTTTACTTGTATTTATATATCCTTTTAATATCATATTTTTTGATCTTATAATAAAAACTCCTCAGACTGATTCCCAACTTTTTTGCTGCCTTTAAACTATCCCCATCGGAAGCCTTTAAAGCATTTATTATAGCTATTCTTTCTGTACTATCTTTTATCTTTTTCAGATTAGTTTTATCTAACTTAGAATCAGCAAAATTATCAGATTCAGAACTAATAATCGGTTTTCCTTCAATGCTTTCCGCTTTATTTAATTCGGTTAAAGGAGGAATATGTTTGGGTGAAATTAATTCTTCACTTAATTTCATGTTTATAACCGCTCTTTCAATTACATTTTCTAATTCTCTAACATTTCCAGGCCAGTGGTAATCTAACAACAGATTAAGAGCTTCTGGTAAAATTCCTCTTATATTTCTCCCAAAATCTTGATTATATTTTCTAATCAAAGTATTAACTAAAAGAGGCATATCCTCTTTCCTTTCTCTTAAAGGAGGTATAAAAATAGGGATAACATACAATCGGTAATAAAGGTCTTCTCTAAATCTCCCTTCTTTTACAGCATTTTTTAAATCAATATTAGTGGCAGAGATTATCCTTACATCTACATTAATAGGGCTACTTCCTCCTACTTTTACAATTTCTTTTTCCTGAAGAACTCTCAACAACTTAGCCTGTAAATTAAGGCTCATCACTCCAATTTCATCTAAAAATATAGTCCCTTTGTTGGCTTCTTCAAATAATCCTCTTTTCCCAGTCCTTTTTGCTCCGGTAAATGCGCCTCCCTCATAACCAAAAAGTTCACTCTCTAACAAAGTATCAACCAGGGCAGAACAATTAACCCGAATAAACTGTCTGTTCTTTCTTTTGCTGACATGGTGTATTGCATGAGCAAAAAGTTCCTTCCCGGTTCCACTTTCTCCCTGAAGTAAAACGGTCGCTGGAGTCTCGGCAGCTTTCCGGGCCTGTTCTTTGGCAATAATCATACCCCTGCTTTTTCCTACAATATCTTCAAAAGTATATTTTGATTCTAAATGTCTAACTCTTCGCTTAACTCGATTTAGTTCTTCAGTTAAATATTCAATTTCTGAAACATCATGAATTACTGCCACAGTTCCTTTTAATACTCCATCCACTATGACCGGTGCTACATTTACAATTACTTCTTTGCGATTAGGTCCAACCCGCATTCTCACTCCGTGTACCGGTTTATTAGTCCTCAACACTTTTAAATGCATACTTTCGCCCCCATCAGCAATATCAATAGTGGACGGTTTCCCTAACACATCTTCTTCGATTAAACCAGTAAGTCGGGTATAAGCGGGATTAATAATAGTATGCAAACCTTTTTCATCTACTACTGAAATAGCATCATCGGTAGAATGAATTATGGCCTCTAAAGTACTCTGAATCTCTTTTTGTTTAGCAAATTCCTTTATCCATTTAATTTTATTAAAATCTTTTTTTTCTTTCATAAATAACACTCTTACCTATT
Organism: Atribacterota bacterium; assembly: GCA_030605615.1. Lineage (GTDB taxonomy): Bacteria > Atribacterota > Phoenicimicrobiia > Phoenicimicrobiales > Phoenicimicrobiaceae > JAUWHZ01. The sequence goes on from JAUWHZ010000026.1 coordinate 6,018, forward strand.
TAACATTTTCTGGGCATGTTGAATGGTAATCTCACTCATTTGACTTCCATCCAACATACGAGCGACTTCTTTAACCTGCTCTTCCCCTTTCATCTCTTTTAATCTTATCCCGGTTTGATTATTCGAAACATATTTTTCTATATAAAAATGTCTCCTGGATCTACAGGCTATCTGGGGTAAGTGAGTTACACAAATCACCTGTCTCTTTTCAGAAAGGTTCTTTAATTTTTGAGCAATAACCTCACCTAATCGTGCCCCCACTCCACTATCAATTTCATCAAAAATTAAAGTAGAAACTTGATCGACTTCTGAGAGAATTGATTTCAAAGCCAGCATAATTCTTGAAACTTCACCTCCGGAAATTATCCGCGCCAAAGGGCGCAGCTTCTCTCCTACATTGGGAGAAATCATAAACTCAATATCATCTATCCCTTTAGGACCAATTTTATATTTTTTACTATTTATTTCTATGCCATTATCATCTTCATAATGATTGATAGAGACTTTAAACTGGCATCTTTTCATATTCAAATCATCTAACTCTCTTACTACCATCCTCTCTAAATTATCAGCAATCTTTCTCCGATTCATACTTAAATTATAGGAAATATTTGAGATCTTGTTTTCCAGGGAATTTATATCCTTTCTTAATTTTTTTACCTCATCTTCACTATAATTAATCGTTTCTAACTCCTGGTATATCTTATGGCGAAATTGCAAAATTTCTTTTATGGTAGAACCATACTTACTTTTTAAGCTATTGATCAGATTTAATCTTCCTTCAACTTCTTTTAATCTCTGGGTATCTAATTCTATTTTGTCTTTATATTCTGCAATTTCATTAACAATATCCTCAAGCTGGTAGCCAATTTCTTTTAAACTTTCTTTCATCTTTGCAATCCGTTGGTTTAAAGAGGCAATCTCTCCTAAACTTGTAGATACTTCATTTAAATAATCTCTAACCGAGGACTGCTCTAACCCACCTTCATAGAGGATAAAATTGGCTTTTTCCATGGTCTCAATTATTTTTTCTGCGTTCCTTAAAACCATTTCTTCCTCTTCTAATATTTCATCCTCATCTTTAATCAAAGAAGCTTTGTCTATTTCTTCTAATTGAAATTTTAAAAAATCCATCCGCTTTAAATTTTCCTCTCTATCTCTTATCAACTGAAATAACTTTTTTTTCTTTTCACGCCACAATCGATAGGCATCAAATAATTCTTTTCTATATTTTATAATTTTGTCTCCTCCCAGACTGTCCATCAAATCTATATGCTTGGAAACATCTAAAAGGGATTGATGATTGTGTTGACCATGTAAATCAACTAAAAAATTTCCTATAACCTGAAGTAAAGATAAATTTACCAACCTCTGGTTAACCCAGCATTTACTCCGTCCTTTTTTATTAACTTCTCGTCTGATGAGTAAAGCCCCCTCTTCGTCAACAATTTTTAAATCAAGATTCAGATTATTAATTATCCCTTTTTCTAAGATAGATAATGAAAATAGTCCTTCTACTATTAAACTGTCTTCTTTGTCCCGAATTAAATCAGAAGTGGCATGACCTCCTAAAATTAAATCTATTGCCTCAATAATAATGGATTTTCCAGCTCCGGTTTCTCCAGTTAGGACATTTAATCCTTCTTCAAACTCTATATTTAATTCTTTTATTAAAGCAATATTTTTTATATTTAATTGAAACAACATATATTTTATCTATTCACCTCATTGGATAGATTCCTGCTCTCGCAGGAATTACATATTTATCTGTCCACTCCATCTTAATTTTTCCCTCAAAATTGCATAAAAACTCTTTTCTTTAAAAGTAATTAATCTGGCTTTATGACTTGACTTTTTTACTATCACTTCATCTTCTGGCTCTAAAGTAAAACCCTCCTGTCCATCTATTGTAACCATTACCTCTTCTTCGCTTGTCTCTAAGGTTATCCTTACCTGATCATTCTCACCAATAATTAAAGGCCGAGCAGATAGGGTATGGGGACAGATAGGAGTAAGTATTATAGAATTTATACCGGGGTTAACAATAGGACCGCCAGCAGAAAGAGAATAAGCGGTAGAACCGGTGGAGGTAGAAATAACTAATCCATCCGCAGAATAAGTAATAACATAATCATCATTGACATAAGTAGCTAAACAGATAATTCGAGCAAATGCCCCTTTACCAATAACTATATCGTTTAAAGCGGTAAACTTCTTGATTTCTTTATCCTTTCTTTTCACCGAACAATCCAGCATCATTCTCTCATCAAGAAAATATTTCTCCTGGTACAGTTTTTCTAACGACTTTTCAAGGTCATCAATGCCAATTTGGGTAAGAAAACCTAACCCTCCTAAGTTTACTCCAAAAACCGGAATATCTGTGAAGGCAGCCAATCTTGCTGCCCTGAGTAGAGTTCCATCCCCTCCTAAAGAGATTATCAACTCTACTTCATTAAGAAACTTTTCAGTAGGGCAACTTAAATCTTCCCTGCCTATGGTTTTCCCCTTATCTCCTTCAATATAAACTTTTATCTTTTTTAAACTCAACCAATCAACTATCCGGAAAGTTATTTCCTGGGCTTTCTCTTTTTCGTAATTAACTACTAAACCCACACTATTTAATTTCATCTCCATCCTCCCCAAAGTAAATAATATAAGACTAAGGTAAAAATTATGCCTGCTACAAAATAGCTTATTCTGATTATCCATTGGCGAGAGGTGCTTTCGAATTGAAACTTTACTTCAGAAATACTCTTATTTTTCATATTTAGTAAAATAATACCACTGGGTTGGTAGGCAAGATAATATTCCAACATCTGTCTTCGGGTCTCCCGATTAGTAATATAGGGTATCTTTTCACCGCTTTTAACTTCTACTACATAAACTTTCCCCCTCTTTCTCACCAGGTAGTCTATTCGCACTAAATAGCGATGAATCTTGTCTCCAATGGTAATAAGGAGTGGTTTAGATTTTTGAGCATCTATAATAGCATAGCCTTTTTTTCTTAATATTTTTTCTGCTTCTTTTTCTGCCTGTCTGCTTTTAGAAAACCTCCGCCTTAATCTTTTGGCCCTTAACCAATTACTTATCTTGATATACAGAAACAGGCAAATTATTCCTCCGCCAATAATTAAAATTAAGATTAAAACTCCACTCTCACTTATGTCCAAGAATCTCACTCCAATAATCTCTTACTATAATTTAAATTCCTCATCCACTCCTCTGCTGTCAAAATTAAATATTATCAAACATAATTATAATATATTATTCTTTAAGAGAAAGTTTTTGGTGGGCTTGTCCTACTATTTCTTCGATTAGGCGAGGGAAATCATTTATTCTCTCTTTTTTAAAATTTTTGGTCAAATAGATAAGATATTCTATATTGCCGGAAGCTCCTTTTACGGGAGAAAAGGTTAATCCTTGAATATTAAAACCTAATTTTAGGGCAATATCACCTACTCTTTTTATTACCATCTGATGGACTTCTGCTTTTTTTACCAATCCACCCCTTTGAACGAACTCCCGACCTGCTTCAAATTGAGGTTTAATTAAAGCTACTACTTCTCCTTTCTCCTTAAGTAAATTATACACTGCTGGCAAAACTTTATCTAATGAGATAAAAGAGACATCGATAGTAGCCAATTCAAACAAACTATCGAATTTATCTACAGTAAGATATCTTATATTGGTCCTATCCATAACTACTACTCTTTGATCTTTCTGCAATTTCCAGGCTAATTGTCCATAACCCACATCTATACAATAGACCTTTTCGGCTCCAAATTTTAACAAGCAATCGGTAAAGCCTCCCGTAGATGCACCAACATCGATTACCTTCTTCCCCTTAAGAGAAATATCAAATGTTCTTATAGCTTTTTCTAATTTTTCTCCCCCTCTACTCACATAGACAGTCTCTTTCTTTGATACAGAAATACTGCTGTCAACCTTAACTCTTTGCCCCACCTTATTGATTTTTTCTCCTTCTACTGAAACTTCTCCGGCCATTATTACCCTTTTGGCCTTTTCTCTGGTATCGAAAAATCCCTTTTTAACAAGTAGTACATCCAGACGTTCTTTCACTATTTTTTTCAATCGATATATCCACCTCGAGTTAGAAATTCACTTATTCATCTATTAAATTAAAAAATCAAATCACTACATAATATCCAAGCCGTGATAACGCCTATAAAAGCCCCGACAATAACCTCAAAAGGAGTATGTCCGACCAGTTCTTTTAAACGTTTATCTTTAATCTTTCTTTCCTCAAAAAACTCCAGGATAATTTTATTTAATACTTTAGCCTGTTCCCCGGTAGCTCTCCTTACCCCGGCTGCATCAGCCATAATAATAAAAGATATGATTAAGGCTAAAGCAAATAAAGTAGAGTCCCAACCTTCTTTGAAGCCAATGGTTACCGCTACACATACAGAAAGGGCGGAATGAGTGCTGGGCATCCCTCCTGCTCCGAAAAATCTCATGATATCCCATTTTTTTTCCGTAAAATAAAATATAAATAATTTCAAGCTCTGGTTCAATATCCAGGTTATAAATGCAATTATTATGATTTGATTTCTAAGAATTTGATTTAAATTGATAATATTAATCTCTATTTCCCCCTCTGTCTGAATATATCATTTAAATTTTATGGTTTAATCCAATCTTCATCTCTAAGAAGAGGCCTACTGATGTCCACATGACCTACCAAACTCTCCCTCTCATTTCCAGCAACTAATATTTGAACACTTCTAATCGGGGGAATTTCGGTTAAAGTATTAACTATAGAGTAGACAGTCATCAACTCACCACTACTGCCTCCGGGATGATTTTTAAATATTTCCTCAGATAGGTCTATATAGACAATATCATCAGCAATATATACTTCATTAACTTGAGTTCCTTTGGGAATCGTAGGATAAAGTTCGGAATTTTCCGGACCTTTTATAAGCTCAACAACTGCCTGTATGGCTAAAGAAGGGGTTTGGGATATTTTTCTTTTTTCAGGTACTAAGTACATCGCTTGAGAATCAGAAAAGTAAAGGTTAATTTCAAACATTTCTTCTGTTGGCACAGGTCGAACTTCTCTCTTTTCTTCTTCCTCATAAGGAACTTCCTTGGTAACAATAGGCTTTTCCTTATATCTTTCCCAGACAGGAACAATAACCTTATTGAATATTAAATAGCCAAAAATTACGAGTATCACAATTATCAATAATGTAAAGATAATTTTCAGATTATTTCTTTTCCTTTTCGACTTTCTGTTTAATGCCATAATAATTAATCCTATACACCATTATTTGGGGTATTTTCTATATAATATTTTATTGCTTCAAACAGGGCTTGAGCAGCATTTTCTCTAAACTTATTGGTTTCTAATAATTTTTCCTCTTTAGGATTAGAAATAAAACCAACCTCTACAATTACTGCTGCCATATTCGCGCCTTTTAATACAACAAAAGGAGCTTGTTTTATTCCCCTATTTTCTAATTTTAGATATTCTACTAATTTTTTCTGGATAATATCAGCAAAATCAAAACTATACTTGATGTTAGCGCTCTCTTCCAGGTCAGCAATGATCTTAGCTAAATCTGTATCTAACTCCGGATGAGCCCTGCTGGCTCTATTTTCTCTATCTGCTACATCTCTGGCTGAGGCACCGATATATTTGGAACTTAACAAAAAGGTTTCTATTCCCGCAGCACTAGGACGATGATTTAAAACTGAATTAGCGTGTAAACTTACGAATACAAAACCATTTTTCTGGTTAGCAAAATTTGTTCTATCTTCCAAATAAACAAATTCATCTTTACTTCTGGTTAAATAAGTGGGAATACCGGCCCCTTTTAACAGTTTCTTTAAATAAAGAGCGATTTCTAAAGTAACTTCTTTTTCTTTCAAGCCAGTAGGCCCAATCGCTCCCGGGTCTTTCCCCCCATGTCCGGGGTCAATAATTACTACTCTCTTACCGATTATCTCAGGTCCGGGAGTAGGTTTTTCTTCAGGCTTAGCGGGAAGAGTTTCAGAAATAGCTGCCTCTTCGCCTGGTTTGAATATATCAATCACCACTCTATCGGGTTCAATAAGGCTGAAAAGTTCGTATTTGGCCTCCTGATAAAGGTCAAATGCCACTCTGGTAACTTCTTCATTAAATTGAGCTGTCCTTACTGTCTTTATCACTCCATCATTTATCTCTATCTGTTTAAAAGCATCTTCTAATTTTGCAATAGAGCCCATTATATTAATAAAAATTCTATCAGGGTTAGTCAACCTATTTGCTTTAAATTCTGTCTTTTCAGATAAGTCTATCACTACTCTGGTCTTATCGGGATGAGAATAACTTCTAACTTCTAACAGATAAGGCCTTATGGTGTTAATAAATAAAGTTTTAGTCTGATTCTCCCATTTAATATCTACTTCGGCAATAATTTTAATCACTTCTAAGGGAATCATTACCCGACTATCTATGATTTTGGCTGGCATTTCCAGAGAAATTACCTTTCCATCTATTTCTAAGAAAGGGTCATCAATTACTAAACTGATAATATGATTATTAATATTTATAGTCAGTAACTTTAAGGCAGGAATATAGCTAATTCCCCCTTCTAAAGCTTCTATTATATTGCGAGCTGAAACAAATATCCGATCATTTTCGATAATCGAAGGGACAACGGTTTCGAGAAGTTTATTATCTAATAATATCTTTATTTCTGAAGATTGGGCGAAAGTTGAAGAAAGGGGAAATAAAATAGCAAATAAAGCTGTTATTAAAATTATGTAGAACGTCTTTTTCATATAACCTGTTCTATCCCTCCTGGATTAAATATCTAAAAAATAATACTTTTAAAATAGCGGCCAAAGGAACAGCTACTAATACCCCTAATATCCCCAACAACAAGCCGCAGATTAACATCGATAAGATTACTGTTAAAGGGTGCAGGCCCAATTCTTTCCCTAAGATATTGGGATTAAGAAATATCGCTTCAATCTGATTCACTAAAACAAATAAAACTATAATCATTAATAATACCCACCAGGGGTTACCCAGAGCAAAAATTAGAGCCAAAATGACCCCCACAATGGGTCCTAAATAGGGAACAAAGTTAAATATTCCACTTACTATGCCAATAATCAAGGCAAATTTTAAATTCAAGAAGTACAAACCTATACCAATTAGAGTCCCTACAATAAAACAGACTATTATCCGACCGCGAATAAACCCGCTGATAATACGGTCTATTTCTTCCAATATTTCTTTAAACTCTTTTTTCTTTTCCTTTGATACAAAAGTATATAAATTTTCTTTAAATATAAGCATGTCTCTCAGCAAATAAAACAAAATTAAAGGGATAATTACTATACCAAAAGTAATACTTGAAACTATATTAGATAAATAAATTATAATAGTTTGGGAAAAACTCAATACATTTTTTTGAAGCTCAGATAAATTTTCTTTGAGCAAGGTTTCTACATCAGCAGGGTCTATAAATTTTGACAGCTGAGGTTTTAGAGATAAAATTAGAGTTTGATAATTATTAATAAAATTAGGGATTTCATTATACAAAACATTAAGCTGATTAATTACGCTGGGGACTACAAAAAATATAGTCAGGATTAACAAGGCAATTATTATCCCAAAGACAACAATAATAGACAATACTTTCGGGACCTTCTTATTGATAAGAAATTTATATAAAGGATCAAAGAAATAAGCCAAAATCAAGGCAATACTAAAATAAATAAATAACCACTTCAGTTTACTTAATACATAAAATAGAATGGCAAGACCAATGGCCATACTGATAATAAAATTTAATCTCTTATCTTTTACGAATTCCATAAATAATTTTCCACCTAAAACAACTTTTTACTTATCTATTTATAACAGATTAGCTCATATTATTCAATTTTTTCTATCCAATATAGTCATTGCAAGCTCTTATTTATTAGAGCGCGGCAATCTCGTACATCGATTCCCTCATTGAGAGCGACCATTTTATTTTTATCATTGCGAGCGCCCCCAGGGAGCGTGGCAATCTTGTATACATATTCTACATCCTTCTTAAATTATCCTTCTTTTTTAACTCAATAAGTAAAAAATCCGAAAATTTATTTTTCGGATTTTTTACTTAATATTATATGTCAAATGTGAAGACCCCTCTTACTATTTCATTCAGGCAATTTTAGGATTTTCGATTTTTATTGGCTTTAAGGATCCTATCCCAAGTATCCCGTAAAGATACAATTCGGTTAAACACTATCTTATCCGACGTTGAATTGGGATCCACACAAAAATAACCTTTTCGCATGAACTGGTATCTGCTTCCGGGAGCCACTCCCGCTAAACTGGGTTCCACCAAACAATCAGCTAACACTTCCAGGGAATTTGGGTTAAGCTGCTTTATAAAATCTTCCCCTTCCTCCTGTTCTTCCGCTCCCTCGTTCCGATCCAGCAGAAGATGGTCGTATAAGCGCACCTCCGCTTTCAAAGCATGGTCTGCAGAAACCCAGTGTAAAGTTCCTTTTACTTTACGTTTACTGCCTGGTCTACCGCTTTTGCTTTCCGGCTCGTATGTACAGCGTACTTCTTTTATCTCTCCCGTTTTTTCATCCCGAACAAATCCTTCACATTTGATAATATAGGCATTCTTTAACCTGACCTCACGACCTGGAGCCAGGCGAAAATATTTTTTCGGCGGGTTTTCACAAAAATCTTCCCGTTCGATATAAAGAATCCCGGAAAAAGGTATCTTGCGCGTCCCGGCAGTAGGATCCTCAGGATTATTTTCTGATTCCATCTCTTCCACCATATCTACAGGATAATTATCAATAACCAGCTTTAAAGGACGTAGTACCCCCATAACCCGATGCGCCCGCATATTCAGGTCCTCACGGATACAGTGTTCCAAAAAACGGACATCCACCACACTATTAGTTTTGGCTACGCCGATACGCTCGCAGAAGTTTCGAATCGCCTCCGGAGTGTAGCCCTTGCGCCGCAGGCCTGATATGGTTGGCATGCGAGGGTCATCCCATCCAGCTACATAACCTTCCTCTACCAGCTTGAGAAGCTTACGTTTACTCATAACTGTATTGGTCAAATTCAGTCGGGCAAATTCAATCTGCTGGGGTGGATCTGGCAAATTCAAGGCATTGAGAACCCAATCATACAGGGGGCGATGGTCTTCGAACTCCAGGGTACAAACAGAATGAGTAATCTTTTCGTAATAATCCTCAAGAGGATGAGCATAATCATACATAGGATAAATACACCACTTATCCCCCGTTCGGTGATGGGTAGCCCTTAAA
>JAUWHZ010000027.1 GCA_030605615.1 Atribacterota bacterium
GGGATACATAACAGGCGACTTATACAGTTCTTAGGACGTTTCGTCGGCGGTTGTTTAGCGGATAAGGGAATGATGTACATCAAACCAAACGGGGACGTATGGGCATGTCCTTTTATTCCCGTTCGGATGGGTAACGTGCGTGAAGAAGGGCTTGATAAGGTCAGGGAAAGGTTAAGAGGGTGCAAGTTTGAGCACGGCGAAAGTGTGTCGTGGTGTGATGATTGCGAATATCAGCGGATATGTGGTGGTTGTAAGGCACGAATGATGATAGACAATTTAACATATATCTGTCCTGTGCATGACATATCGGAGCGAGGCACAGTCTAAAAATCAAGTAAATTCACTGATTTATCACCGCGGAGCGTGCAGACTACGCAGAGTTTTTTAGACTGTTTCAATTATTGCTCGGGCTTTCTGGTGCCTTTGCGTTCTCCGTGTGCTCTGCGGTGAATTTTAAGGATTTGGCAAGTTCAAAAAGTAAAATATTACATTAAATTATTACATTAAATTTAGCCACTTCTGAATGAGCATTCCAAGAACAATTCCAAACAAAGCAGGGCTTAAAAAGCTGATTACCATCTTAATTCTTTCCTTTTTACTATCTTTAATAACTAAATGAAAAGTTTTTCCTGGTTTTAATTCCTTAGTTAATAAGTATCCGTTTGAAATTTTTTCTAACTTTATATCCTCTGTATTTTCTATTTTGAAATTTTCTGCTATATTTACCTCGAAAATAGTATTTTGGACTGATGCACGAAGATATGTTTCTTTATTTAAATGAGTACCTGAAAACTGTGTATCAAAAAAATACTCCCCCTCCCAAACACCAAAGGATGTCTGTTTAAGAAAAGGTTCGGTATTAACACTCATGGATGGTTGAGATTGCCATACCTGACTCCACACAGGAACGAATCCATTTTTAATAAAAGATGCTGTTATCAGGTAATCGGGTACATTTTTTCTCATATACTCTTCAGCCTTAGAACGATTAAATGTTTGTTCAAACCCATTCGCATCTTCCCAGAAGTCAATTTCTTTTGTAAAATTTTCGACTCCTATTTTAAATTCGCTGGTTGACCTCTTGAGTGGTTCTCTTATACTAAACTTAATATAGCTAATTGGATTACGCTGCTTTGAAGCTATAGTGGGTTGTTCTTGTTCACCAACACTAATGGAAATATTTACTATATTTGCTTTTGAAACACTGTAATAGGTTTTTATAGGATCCAAAGAAATTTTATCGTAAAATATTGGAGTTAAAAAAAATAAGTAAGATCCTACTGAAATCAAAAGTAACGCTATCAAAATAACTATTTGAGATATCATAATTTTCCCCATTTTTCACCTCCTTATTTTTAAAAAATCTTTATATATAAAACTTGCTATTTTTGCTTACCCACCTCTCCTCTGCATTCCCCTTATGGCTATGTTAATATCGTGTGGATTGTGGAATTACCATTTGACGCACTGCTGAACCGGAAGCGAGGACCGGAGTAGGAGTACCTCTTTCTTTCGCAGAATATTTTTTTGCAACAAGTCTATTTTACAGTTTGCATTTCTTAATATGCCCTTTCTTGTGTTAATCTGTGTAATCTGTGGTTAATAATTTTTGATTGCTCCGGTTTTCTCCTGCAGAATTTTCAGCGCTTCTTTTTCCCGGCTACCGCCGCACTTTTCTACAATACGTGCGTAAAGCGCCATCAATTTTTCACGTTCCGCCCGGTCTCGCCCATCTTCCGTTATAGCGTTTCTCGTTGCAATGATAGCAGCTTCTATCACTGCGTTAAGCCCGCGGTTTATCGCTTTCACCCCTTTTTGGTTTGTTTTTACTGCGAGGGGCGTCAGTTGAAAAATAAAAGTTTCGCGTGTCTTCTCGCTAAACGCACAGTCGAACAGTATCCACGAATTCGCTTCTTTTAACACGGGGACAGATTTGTCATTTATGTAAAATCTGGTGCCTGGCACAAAACTTGTCATTCATGATAGCAAAGAAATTTTAATGTTACTTAACCATAGGCTAAAAAGGGGATCAGATTCTATATTCTTTTGCATTTTATTATTTATATTTAGAACAGACTGTCTGGTGATATGAAAAAGACGAGCTATTTCGGTTATTTTATATCCTTCTTTTACCAGGACGAAAATCAATAAATTTCTCAAATTTTTATTGGTATTAATATTGCCAAAATATTTATCAGCTTTTGCTAATATATAATCTATGTTTTTAGGTAAAGTAGCTTGGTTAAAGTTTGTTATTTCATTCAAAAGTATATCGATTTTTTTGTTCTTTTCAAAAGAATTTTTTTTGATGAAATTAATAAATTCGTTGGTGCTTATTTCACAAAGCTGGAGAAATTCAGTTATTTTTAGCCAGGGAGGTGCATCTTTTTGCGAGATGAAATAGCGAAAGCTCCCCCATTTATATTTTTCAGGCTCAGAAGCATCTACCATTCCTGCTTCAACTGGATTTAGATTAATGTAAGAGGAAATATTAAGTAAATACTGAAAATTTAAAATAAGGTAACTTTTATATCTATCTTGGAAGAGATGTCCTTTACGCATATGTTTATAATTAAACCAGTGGGCATAAGAGGAATTTAAAAACTGCATGGCTTGAGAGAGATTTGCTTCTTCTGTCTTTAAAAGAAGGTGAAAGTGAGTATCCATTAGTACGTAGGAAAATAGGTGAACTTTGTGAAAGTTAACCATTTTTTGTAGGAGTTGTACAAATTTATTTCTATCTACATCATCAGTAAATATAGCAGCTCCTTCCACACCCTTACCAATTATATGATAAATAGCATTTTTGTCTTCTATATCTGTTCTATTTCTTCTTACCATAATGAGATTATTATATCTTTTATAAATAAATAGTTCAAGGGATTGTTTTCAGTATAAAAGCTGCTTAAAAGTTAACCAAAGGTGCCTGGCACCTTTGGTTAACTTTTTTAAATAAAGTTTTGTTGGAGTTTTAAAAAGAAGTAGTGTATAATTGATTTTAGTTATTTTTACTACAAAAGTAAGTTAAAGTTTTTTTGATGAATAAAAAAGGATCGAGAAAAGATTGTTCTAGAGATAAAATATAAAGGACTTCGTCTTGATGATGAGACTTTAAGAATGATTTACCATGATAATATAGAGAGAATTTTTGTAAAATAAAATAAAATAAATAAGAACCAAAGGTGTTCCATACTATTATTTATAGCAAGATATCCATTAAATGATACTAAAAGCAAATCTTAATTGCCTTAGCGAATCGAAAAATATTTGAAGATAGGAATGTATTAAGAGATGAAGAAATTTTTTGTATTATTATTTGGACTAATTATTTTAATATTAATAGGGGGATGCCAAAATTTGGGAGATTTATTTCCTTTTTTAAATAGAGCACCCATTATAACTTCTGAACCTGTTACCACTGCTCTCGAGGGCAATCTGTATTCATATCAGGTAGAGGTTAGTGATCCTGATGGAGATACTCTGACCTATTCTTTTACTCTCAAGCCAGAGGGAATGAACATTAATGATAAAAATGGTTTAATAACCTGGACGCCAACCAATGATCAGGTAGGAATGCACCAGGTAATTATAGAAATTTCTGATGGAAAACATAGTGTCCAACAGAACTTTGAAATTGAAGTTGTAAACGTGAATAATCCTCCCCAAATACTTTCTTATTTCCCTGCTAATCTCAGTTTTGAAATTAATGAAGGAGATTCGGTAAAATTTGAAGTTCAAGCCCACGATATTGACTTAAACACGACTTTAAATTATCAATGGTTTTTAAATGGAAATGAAGTATTAAAATCCACTGGTTCAGGAAATGATTCAAAAAGTAGCTGGATTTACTCTTTTGGATATGGAGATTATGGGTTAAAAACAGTAAAGGTTCTAATAAGTGATGGAGAATTTACAGATAGTGTACAATGGAAAATAAATGTAAAAGATATAACTTCTCCCAATAAACCTACCTTAAGTGATATAATTTCACCTACCAACGTTTCTTCTCAGATTTTATCAGGGACTAAAGAAACTAATACTTCCATTTGGATTAATGGGAAAGAAGCGGTGCCAATAAATTCCGAGACTACTTGGTCATGTATTTTTGATTTGTCTGAAGGAAATAATAATATCTCAATTACTTCTCGCGATGCAGCTGGTAACGAAAGCTCCGCAGTAATCGCGACAATCGAATACGATCCCAATATCTATGTAGATGCAGGAAATGCCACTGGAACAGAAGATGGGACCAAAACCCACCCCTTTCACACTATAGCCGAGGGGATAGATGCAGTTGCCCCTGGAAAATCGGTTATAGTAAGTGCAGGGACTTATAATGAACAGCTGGTAGTAAATAAAGGGATTGCCCTCCAGGGTGCTGGAAAGGAATCTGCTTTCATAATCGGACTAGGATATGCTGGAAATTTAATTACTATTACAGCTGATAATGTCATAATATCCGGATTTAATATTGATGGCGAATCAGATACAGATATGGGAATCTATAGTGACTCATCTTCTTCTATTGAAATATCAGAAAATTTAATCCAAAACCACCAGGATAGTGGAATTTTCTATCAAAGAATAAGCGATGATTATCCTTCAGGGATATATGTTTATAATAATGAGATATGTCTTAATTCTCAGAACGGAATAAAAGTTATGGAAGCAGGTTCTGGCATTATCGAGAGTAATATCATTAGGAAAAATGATTGTGGAATTAAGGTTTCCAATAATGCATCTCTTGAGGTAAAAAAGAATGATATATATGATAATTATGATTCTGGCATTTTTTGTCGGGAAAGTTCTTCATTATTAATTTGGGAAAATGAGATCAGGACTAATAGTTATGGGATAAGGGTTGGTGAAAAATATAGCGATACTACTAATCCGGATATAGGAGGAGGAGCTAAAGGTGGAATCGGAAAGAATAATATCACAGGTAACACTTCCAACGGGATTATCAATATGACCGATCACAATATTTTCGCCAAATATAACTGGTGGGGAGATGCCAATGGGCCTAAATATCCTGGAAATAATTCAAGTAGTGGCGATTGGGCTTATTGGGATGATGTTAATAATAAAACTGGTGATATTATATTTGAAGATTATTTAATTGAACCCCAAACCTTTTAGATGAACGTTTCCAGGGGGTCCTGGTACCAACTTTACCAAAAGTTAACCAAAGGTGCCAGGCACCTTTGGTTAACTTTTCTGGCACAAAAGTTTCCCTTTTTGTGCTTGTTTGAAAGATAGTTGTATGGTATGTTATAAAATATAAAAAGATAGACCAAAACATGAGGAAGGAAGAGGAATTATGGACGAGATAAGAAAAAATAAAAATAATATATTAGATGGAGATTTTTCTGGGCTGGATAAAGCTAATATGATAGAGTTGTTAGAGGAATTTCCTCAGAAGATGAGAGATGCTTTGCGTTTAGGAGAAGAATTTTCTATTCCTACCGCCTTTTCACCTGCTTCTGCCCAGAATTTTAAAAATATTGTGGTATTGGGAATGGGAGGCTCAGCTATCGGTGGTGATTTATTATCCAATTATTTAGCCGATGAATTATCCATCCCAATAGTAGTTATTCGTGGTTATGATATTCCAAAATTTGTAAATGAAAATTCTTTGGTGTTTGCAGTCAGTTATTCTGGAAACACTGAAGAGACTCTCTCTGCCTTAAAGAAATGCTTAGAGGCCAGAGCCAAAGTTGTTGCCTTAACTTCAGGTGGTAAATTTGAAGTTCTTTCCAAAGAAAATAACTTTCCCGTTATTAAAGTTCCAGCGGGGATTCAGCCTCGAGCCGCTATTTCTTATTTATTCTTTCCTATACTAAAAGTATTAGAAAGGCTGGACTTGATAAAAGAAAGAAATAAAGAAATAGAAGAAACACTAAACATTATACAGGAACTTTCCAGAGAATATAGCAGCAAATCTCCGCTTAAAAACAATTTAGCCAAAAAGGTGGCTTTGAGCTTATACCAGCATCTACCTCTAGTTTGTGGCTCTGAAGGATTATTAGAGGCAGTGGCTATGCGTTGGAAGACCCAGATAAACGAAAATAGTAAATGGCCCTGTTTCTGGAATGTATTTTCTGAGCTGAATCATAATGAAATAGTCGGTTATGAAATAGAAAATAACATAAATCGACAGGTTAAAATTATTTATCTGGAAGATAAAGAGGGCTCTTTGCGGATAGAACAAAGGCGAGAGATTACCCGAAAGATTATCGAAGACAAAGTAGCAGAGTTCATAGTTTGTCCCACTAAAGGCAAGGGGAAATTGGCCTGCATGTTCTCACTAATCTATTTAGGTGATTTGGTAAGCTATTATTTGGCAATCTTAAATCGGGTTGACCCTTCGCCAGTAGCGTGTATAGAAGATTTAAAAAAAGAATTAGCCAAACACTGAGGTAACATTTTGTGCCTGGCACAAAATGTTACCTTGTTACTCGATTTATTTAAAAAAGAGGAGATTGTTTATTTGAAATATATAGAAGTTGGTATCATTGCCTTTGTAGTTTCCTATATCTTAACCCCCTATCTGGCCCGGGTAGGGAAAAAACAGAATATGGTGGATTTACCTGATCATCGTAAAGTACACGAAGAAGCTATTCCCAATTTAGGGGGAATAGTTATCTTTTTCGGCTTTTTATTGAGTTTGTTGTTTATTGTGCAGATAGAAGGACAGGTTAAAACCCTTATGGTGGGTGGGGTAATTATTTTGCTATTAGGCATAGTAGATGATATTGCTGACCTTTCTCCCAAACATAAATTTATAATTCAGATGATACCAGCATTAATAGTGATTATATATAATAGTGATTTAATAAATAGTTTTATAGTTAATCAATTAAAAAGTCTTGATTTATTAGGTTATCTTCTTTATCCTGTCTTAATCTTCTGGATAGTAGGGGTCACAAATTCTATAAACCTAATAGATGGTTTAGATGGACTAGCCTGTGGAGTTTCAATTATCACCTTAATAACTTTTTTTGTTTTGGGTTTGAATCAAAATTTTGAAACCCTTAATCTTATATCTATCGCTCTGGCAGGAAGTATGTTAGCTTTTTTAAAATTTAACTTTTATCCGTCAAAGATTTTTTTAGGAGATTCAGGCAGCACTTTTAGCGGTTTTATGCTGGCCTCCATAGGGGCTTTGTGGGTGTTAAAAAGTGAAAATGTATTTTTTATTTTTATTCCTATTATTATTCTAGCTTTACCTATTTTTGATACCCTGTTTGCTATTTTGAGGAGATACAGGGGCCATCATCCTATTTTTCAGGCTGATAAGGGCCATCTTCATCATCGTTTTTTGGCTCGAGGATTATCTCATAAAAATGCCGTACTCCTCTTGTGGGGAATAAGCGCCACCTGTAGCATAATCGCCCTTATTTTAGCTCTGTAGTGTAAAAAGTTAACCAAAGGTGCCTGGCACCTTTGGTTAACTTTTTGTAGCAGAAAGGAAAAGAAACATGAAATTAAAAAAGAGAAAAGAGCAAGTAAGTGAAAATGAAAAGACTACCGTTCTGGTTACCGGTGGGGCAGGCTTTATCGGTTCACATATTGTGGATTTATTTATCGAAAATAATTATAGGGTGGTAGTAGTTGATGACCTCTCTTCAGGACGAGAAGAAAATTTAAATGAAGATGCCCAATTTTATAAATTAAACATTACTGATAAAAAAGGATTAGAAGAAGTATTTCAGCAAGAAAGACCTGATTATATCAGTCACCAGGCAGCTCAGATCAGTGTATCTCTCTCGGTAAGAGACCCTTTATTTGATGCCCAGACCAATATTTTAGGTTCCTTAAATTTACTACAGTGCTGTGTAAATTATCAGGTTAAAGGAATAGTGTTTGCCTCCAGCGGAGGGACCATTTATGGAGAACCAGAGCATTTTCCGGTAAGCGAAGCCCATCCCCTCCAACCTTTATCTCCTTATGGAATTAGCAAAGTTACAGTAGAACATTATCTTGATTTTTATAGGAAAAATTATAATTTCCCTTATGTATCTTTGAGGTATGGAAATGTTTATGGGCCTCGTCAAGACCCTTATGGTGAGGCAGGAGTTATTGCCATATTTATAGAGAAGATGTTAAAAGGGGAGATCCCCACCATAAATGGTGACGGAGAATATATAAGAGATTATGTTTATGTAGGAGATGTGGCCCGGGCTAATTTACTCGCTATCGAAAATATGTTAAAATTAGCTAAAGTTGTTCAGAAAGAAAAAATTGTAGAAGAAACTACGTATAATATTTATAATATTGATAACAATAGTTTTAATTTGGGCACCGGGGTCGGGGCCTCAGTAAATGAACTTTTTCATCTTTTAAGGGAGATTATAAAATTCCCCCATCCAGCAAATTATGGACCTCCTCGGGCAGGGGATTTAAGAAAGAATATCCTGGATTGTCAACTGATCAAAAATGTTTGGGGATGGCAACCAGAAGTTAATTTATCTGAAGGGTTAAAAAAGACAGTCCATTGGTTTAAAAGGCAGCCCCTTCCTTAAATAATTTAAAAAAATGGCTTACAAAAAGAGGATTTTTTTATTTTTTGTAGAATTAAAATATTAACAAGATATAAAAATATAAATTAAGGAATATTAAGGAATAAATATATGTCTGAATTTGGAATAACATACAAGATTATAGGTATTGTTGTAGCAAGTGCACTGATGATTATCCTGGGGAGAGTCGATAAAAAGAAAAAACTTTCTACAGGAAATAAGCTTATATTCCAGATCCTGATTTCTCTAATTGTAATATATTCCGGGGTTAAAATAGAATTTTTAAGAGATCCTTCCTCATCCGGCGGGTATCTTTATCTTAACTTTTTAACCATACCTCTGACCATAATCTGGTTAATGAGCATTACTAACTCTATAGGTCAGGTGGATGAATGGGGAGAGATCACCCCTTATATTATTTTCATTGCTTCTTTAACTTTTTTAGCCGTTTCCCTAATTCAAAGACAAGGGTTAATTTTGGCAGAAGTTTTGTCTTTAATTTTGGCAGCAGTATCGTTTATTTTTATCAGATACCTGCCACGGAGAAAATTCTCTTCTTATTATATGTCTTTTGGATTTATATTAGCCATTATTGCTATTGTTGGTGTATTAAAAAGCACAGCTGCTTTAACTCTATTAATACCCCTTTTAATATTGGGGGTTCCACTTATTGATTTTTCTTATTCTATTGTGGCGGCTTATGCCCGCCCAGAAGTTCAAGGTCAGGGAGATTATCCCTCATTTTCAGAGAGTAGATTGCGACAAAAGTTACAATCTTATGGCTTTTCTCCCAGAGGGGCTAATTTAACTATTATCGGTTCATCTCTATATTTAAGTTTTTCTGCCCTGATAATTTCAATAAACCAAAATCTCTATCTTTTAGTAGTGTTGGTAGTTTTTGGTGGATTAGTTTTTGAATTATTGACAAAACAGGTTAAATTAGGAGAAATAATCATAGGGGAGGATACTTCTAATCATCGAGTTAGACTTTTTCAGGTAGGTATTGACCAGATAGATAATCAAAAGACTATTCAAAAGATCGAAGAATTTGTGATTTCTAAAAAACCTCACCTGGTGGTTACACCAGATACACTGGCTATATTGCGAGCAAGGAGAGATCCGGAATATCATGCTATATTAAAATCTGCTGATTTGATTACCCCTGATGGAGCAGGTATTTTATGGGCCACCACGACCCTAAATTATCCTTTGACTGAAAGGGTAACTGGAATCGATATAATAAACAATATATGCCAATTAGCAATAAAGAAAGGGTATTCTCTATATTTATTAGGTGCTTCTCCCGGCGTAGCAGAAGAAGCATCCCTAAACTTAACCAGACATTATCCCGGATTAAAGATTGTGGGAAGTCATCATGGTTATTTTGCTCCCCAAGGAGAAGTAGAGATTGTTAGAGAGATTAAAGAGAAGAGACCAGATATATTATTGGTAGGAATGGGTATGCCCAAACAAGAGAAATGGATTGCTAAAAATTTAAACAAATTAAATGTTTCAGTATGTATGGGGGTAGGCGGCAGTTTTGATGTTATTTCCGGGAGGATACCGCGTGCACCACTATGGATGCAAAAACATGGAATGGAATGGATTTATAGATCAATTAAGCAACCAAAGAGGGTTTTTTGGGTCTTAGCTCTTTTTTATTTTATCTGGTTGGTAGTTTTAGGAAAGATAGTATTTACTTTAAAAGAAGCGGATTAATACTAAATAAACAATAATTAGTCAAAAAATAATTATAAAAAGTAAAAGATATTAATTATTTGAAAAAGTACTGATAATAATAATTTTAACAGGATTAATCTTTCTGTCCTCTTAATCTTAAATGTTTAAATTGTTACCCCAATTCAATATACCAAAGACAGCTGTCACCCTTCATAAAGCACCGTTTTAGTTGATAAATTTTAGGAGATGAATGATGAAAACATACCTGAAAATTGGAATAATTGTAGCTGCCTTATTAATTCAACTCACCCTTATTAATTTATTTACCATTCAGGGCCTGAAACCTGATTTAATATTATTAGTGGTGATAGTTTTTTCTCTGTTACAAGGGGCAGAAGAGGGGACTATTTTTGGATTTGCGTCTGGTCTTTTGCAGGATATTTTTTCCACTGGACTATTAGGTGTAAATGCCCTGGTTAAGACTGTAATAGGTTTTATCTGTGGAATTTTAAAAGTAAGGATATTTGCTGAACATATCTTATTTATTATTCCCGTAATAACTTTTATAGTTTCGATTGGCCAGAGCATATTAATATTTTTGGTACTCCATGCTTTTGGGGTTGAATACAGTTTAGTTTGGAGCTTGAAACAAGTAGCCCTCCCCGAGGCTTTATATAACAGCCTATTATCACCTTTTATTTTTCTAGCCGTAAAAAGAATCTTAAAGTAAAAAATGTAAAAAAAAGTGCCTGGCACAAAATTTTACATTTTTGAAAAAAGAATTAATAGAGAAAAGATGATAAAATATAAATATAATAGATGTTTATGGTTGATAATAATAACAGTATTTGTACTTGTGCTTTTAGCCGGGGTTATACCGGTTAGAGCAGAAGTGGGAGCACCCTTATCAGAAGAGAAGATCGGGGTAGTAGTTACTATCATCCCTTTAGCTGATTTTGTAGAGCAAGTGGGTAAGGATAAGGTGGGAGAAGTTACAGTTATGGTACCTTCAGGGGCTAACCCTCATACTTATGAGCCGACACCTGTTCAACTCAAAAGGATTAGTCAAGCCCAATTATATGTCAAAGTGGGGTCTGGAGTAGACTTTGAATTAGCCTGGATGGACAAAATAAGGGTGATAAATAAAGAAATGTTAATTTGTGATTCTTCACAGGGTATTAAGCTGATAAACCAGGATCCCCATATATGGCTTTCTCCCCGAAATGCTAAAATTATGGTACAAAATATTTACCAGGCCTTAGCTGAAATTGACCCATATAGCCGAGAGTATTTTGAGAGAAATGCAATAGAATTTATTAAAAATTTAGACAGGCTGGATGAGGAGATTAGAATTCAATTTATTAGGATGGAGAATAAAACATTTTTATCTTACCACCCTTCTTGGAATTATTTTGCTAAGGATTATAGCCTTATTCAGTTAGCAATTGAAGATGAAGGTAAGGAGCCGAGCGCTGCCTATTTAGCCCATATAATAGATCAAGCGAGAACTTACCATATATCTATTATCTTAGTCTCACCACAATTTAATATTAAAAGTGCCGAGGTGGTAGCTAAAGAAATAGGGATTGAGATTATAGTAATTGATCCATTATCTCAGGATTATATAAAAAATCTTAAAAAATTAGCCGATGAAATGGTTGGCAATGGGTGATGAATAGATAATGAATCTGGATAATAAAAATCAAAAGAATAAAAACCAAGAAACTATAATAGAAGTTATAAATTTAAAAAATGTCTGGGTAGATTATGATGATATTGTTGTGTTAGAAGATATAAATCTTTCTATATACCAACATGAGTTTTTAGGAATAATAGGACCTAATGGTGGGGGCAAGACCACTTTGCTTAAAGTTGTCCTCGGTTTAGTTCAACCCAGCAAGGGAGAGGTTAATATTTTAGGGGTAAAGCCAGAAGAGGGCAGGGGATATGTTGGTTATGTTCCACAACACTGTCTTTTTGATCGAGGATTTCCTATAAGCGTTTGGGAGGTAGTATTGACAGGAAGATTGGGTAAGGGTAAATATTACAAGGCCTATAATAAAGTAGATAAACAAAAGGCACAAGATGTACTTGACCTTGTCGGAATGTCAGAATTTAAAGGGAAACAGATAGGAAAACTTTCTGAAGGTCAACAAAAACGTGTTTTCATTGCCCGAGCCTTAGTGACTGACCCTAAGATTTTGCTGCTTGACGAGCCTTTGGCGAGTATCGATACTCCCTTGCAAACAGAATTTTATGAAATATTAGATAAGTTAAAAGAAAAGATGGCTATTATTTTGGTTACTCATGACCTTAGTGCAGTCTCGGTTTATGTGGATAAGATCGCCTGTCTAAATCGAAGGCTTTTTTATCATAATTCCAAGGAGATAAGTGTAAAAGATTTAGAAGAGACTTATCGTTGTCCGGTAGACCTGATCGCCCACGGTATTCCCCACCGGGTATTGAAAAAACATTAAAAATAATAAAAGATAAAAATCAATAGAAAAAAGAAAAAAATTAGAAAACTCGAAATTTAAATTAAAATTTAAAGGTAACAAAAAGAATGATGGACATTTTCCAGTATGAGTTTATGAGAAATGCCTTATTAGCCATATTATTAGCTAGTATTGCTTGTGGGATTGTGGGTGTTTATGTGGTAGTAAAAAGGATTGTCTTTATAAGTGGAGGGATTGCCCACGCCTCTTTTGGAGGTATCGGGTTAGGATATTTTTTAGGTATAAATCCTATTTGGGGTTTAATACCTTTTAGCATTACCTCTGCTCTGGTTATGGGATTGATAAGTAAACGTACCAAGATACCAGAGGATACCGCTATTGGAATATTATGGGCACTGGGAGTATCCTTGGGGATTATCTTTATTGGCTTGAGTCCAGGTTATGCCCCAGACCTTTTCAGTTATCTTTTTGGTAATATATTAACGGTGACTTCGGCTGATTTAATGGTAATGTTGGTCTTAGATTTAGTGATAATTAAAGTAGTATTTCTGTTTTATAAAGAATTTTTAGCCCTATCTTTTGATGATGAATTTGCTACAGTAGTGGGAATTCCAACCGAGAAACTGTATCTTCTTCTTTTATGTTTGATTGCCCTGACTGTAGTAGTACTGATGAGAGTGGTAGGCATTATTTTAGTAATTGCTTTATTAACCATTCCTGCAGCGATAAGCAAGCAGTTTACTGCCAATCTAAAGAAGATGATGTTTATTTCTGTCCTTCTTAGCGCAATCTTTGGTATAATGGGCTTAGTCCTGTCTTATCAGTTTAATTTAGCATCTGGGGCGACAATAGTGATGGTCTCAGGGATTGGGTTTATGCTTTCCTGGCTTTATAAATATAAATATAAAAAATGTAAAATACAGGTAAATAGATGATTATAGATGATCCTGGTATCAAACTTTATCAAAAGGGAAACAAAAGTGCCTGGCACTTTTGTTTCCCTTTTGAAATTGAGGAGAAAATATGAAGGAATCTTCTACTGTTCCGGAAGATGTGAAACAGCGACTAAATTGGGTATTAATATTTATTATTATATGCTTTTCTGTTTTAGTTATTAGTCTGTGGTATCTACAAATGATTAAAGGAGAAGAACTTAGTAAAAGGGCAGTAGAAAATTGCATTCGTTCATTAGTCGAAGATGCTCCTCGGGGGAATATTTATGACCGTTATGGAGAGATGTTAGTGACCAATCGGCCAGCGGTGATAGTTTCGATAATTCCGGCGGAGGTTGATAATTTAAAAGAATTAAGTAAAAGATTAAGTAAAATAATTGGCCTTTCCGAGGAAGTTATTGAGCAAAAAGTAAAAAAATATACGGATAATCCCTTTAAGCCAGTAAAGATTTTAGATGATTGTAGGAAAGATAAAATAATTGAAATCGAAGAGAGAAAAAGTGAACTAAAGGGAGTGGTTTTAGAGGTTCAACCCAGGAGGAATTATCTTTATCACGAATTAGCAGCTCATAGCTTGGGGCATGTGGGAGAAATAGATAAAGAAGAGTTGCAAAGATTGGGTAACCCCAAATTCCAGGGAGGAGATATAATCGGCAAAACCGGGCTGGAGAAGTATTATGATGACATTTTAAGAGGAGAAAAAGGAGGAAAAGAAGTTGAGGTCGATGCCTTGGGCCGAGAAATAGCTCTGCTATTACATCGGAAACCTGTACCAGGCAAAGATTTGGTTCTAACTATTGATAGAGATCTACAACTCTACGGAGAAAATTTACTTTACGGAAAAAGAGGGTCTATTATAGTAAGTAACCCTTATAATGGCGAGATATTAGCTTTAGTTAATAGACCTTCTTTTAATCCTAATTTATTTGTCAGTGGAATTTCTTATCCTGATTGGGAGAGACTTTCTTCAGACCCCGATTATCCTTTAACCAACCGGAGTGTCCAGGGTGTCTATGCCCCTGGTTCAATATTTAAAGTAGTTACTGCCATAGCTGCCTTGGAAGAAGGGGTTACCAATAGAAAGAGAAAAGTCTATTGTTCCGGTACTTTTGAGTTAGCTGATCAGGTTTTTACTTGCTGGAAGGAATTAGGGCATGGTAGTTTAAGCTTTGTCGATGGCATTGCTCATTCCTGCAATATTTATTTTTATACAATAGGAAAAGAACTGGGGATTGAAGGATTTAGTAAATATATGCATAAATTTGGATTGGGAGAGAAAGTGGGTATTGATTTACCAGCAGAAGCTCTAGGAACAATCCCTTCCTCTGAATGGAAGCAGAGGGAGCATAAACAGATATGGTTTCCTGGTGATACTATAAATCTTTCCATAGGTCAGGGATATCTTTTATTAACTCCTTTACAGATTCACAGTATTATTTGTGCGGTGACTACAGAAGGGGAGATTTACCGATTACATCTGGTAAAAGAGATAATTTCTCCTGATGGGGAAACAATTAAAGAAATTACGCCAGAAGTTTACCGGAAAGTAGATATTTCTACCAGCACTTTTCGAACTGTTAAGGAGGGATTAAGAGCTACTATATTAAAAGGAACGGGTTGGCGGGCAAATGTTAAGGAACTATCGATAGCTGGTAAAACCGGAACAGCGCAAAACCCCCAAGGAGAAACCCATGCTTGGTTTATGGGATTTGCCCCTTATGAGAATCCCGAAGTTTGCATCACCATTTTTATAGAAAATGGGGGAGAAGGGGGAGAAATAGCTGCCCCCATAGCCCGCGCCATGCTGGAGAAATATTTTAATACCCAAAAATAAAAAAAGTTAACCAAAGGTGCCTGGCACCTTTGGTTAACTTTTGGTAAAGTTTGGTGCCGGGATCCCAATTTTTTGGAGGATGGAAGTTGAAAGAAAAATTAAGTAAATTAATTGAAAATTTAGACTATACTTTGCTTTTTGCAGTGGTAATCCTCTGTTTTTATGGCATACTGGTGCTGTATAGCTCAACTCGTATTGAATCTATGGGGGGGGAGCCGTTTTTTTATGTTAAACGGCAGTTCTTATGGATGATATTAGGATTTTTATTTTTAACAGTTATACTTTTTATCGATTATCATCAGATAGAAAGGTATTCAACGGTTATTTATTTTGGGGTTATTGTTTTACTAGCAATGGTTATAATTTTTGGTAGGTCAACTTATGGAGCAAGACGTTGGTTATCTATAGGACCTTTTGATTTCCAACCCTCTGAATTTGCTAAAATTGCTTTAATAATATTTTTAGCGGATTTTTTATCTAAAAACAAACCAAAATTGGATAATTTTTTCTATTATTTACTGCCTTTCGCTTACACTGGGTTATTAATTTTATTGGTGTTCATGCAACCAGATTTAGGAACCTCTGTAGTATATTTAGCCATTCTTATAATAATGTTATTTACGGTGGGGGTTAAGATAAAATATTTGGTTTTGACTTTTATAGCGGCCTTATCCTCTATTCCTGTTTTGTGGCTTATTTTAAAAGAATATCAAAAGAATAGGTTGCTTTTATTTATTAATCCTAATCTGGACCCTTTAGGGGGTGGCTATAATGTTATCCAATCTAAGATTGCCATTGGTTCTGGTGGCTTTTTAGGGAAGGGACTTTTTAGTGGTTTGCAAAGCCAATTAAAATTTCTTCCTGCTCAGCATACAGATTTTATATTTTCTGTAGTGGGAGAAGAGTTAGGTTTTGCGGGAGCTATCTTATTATTAGGACTTTATGCGATTATATTATGGAGAGGAACAAGAATAGCTCTTGAGGCAAGAGATTTATTAGGAACTTTGTTGGCTACGGGAGCGGTGGCTTTCCTTTTTTTTCATATAATAGTAAACATTGGAATGGCTATGGGAATGTTGCCAGCTACAGGATTGCCTCTACCTTTTTTAAGTTATGGCGGAAGCTTCATGATTTCTAATTTATTGGCTATAGGGATATTGTTAAATGTGGAATTGCACAAGATAAAGTGGTAAGGTGGTTAACTAGTTAACCAATTTGCATTTAGGGAGAGAAGAATTTGGATATAAAGAAAATATTATTTGAAGAATTATTAGACAAAGTAGAAAAACCGGGGAGATATACCGGCAAAGAATTTAACGAGATAGTAAAAGAAGAAAATAAATCCGCGGTCAAAATAGCTTTAGCCTTTCCTGACCTATATGAAATCGGAATGAGTTATTTAGGATTTAAAATTTTGTACGAAATTATCAATCGAAGAGATGATGCTGTAGCAGAAAGAATTTTTTCGCCTGCTGTTGATATGGAAAGATTGTTAAGAGAGCGTCAATTACCAGTATTTTCTTTGGAGACCTACCGACCTTTAAATTCATTCGATATAGTAGGCTTTACTATTCAACACGAATTATGCTTTTCTAATATTCTAAATCTACTTGATCTCGGAGGAATCCCCTTAAAATCCGAAGAGAGAAAAGAGGAAGACCCCCTGGTAATTGCTGGTGGTCCAGGTGCTTTTAATCCCGAACCCTTATACTGCTTTATTGATTTGTTTGTGATTGGAGAAGGGGAAGAGATTATTGAGGGGATTATAGAAGTTTACAAAAAATGGAAAGAAGAAAAAGGAAATCGAGCCGATCTTTTAGAAAAATTAGCCCGCTTAGATGGAATTTATATTCCTTCTCATTATAAGGTGAGTTATTTTGAAGATGGAAAAATAAAATCAATTATACCTAAAAAAGAGGAGTTTATCCCAATAATTAAAAAACGGATGATTTCCAATTTTGATCAAGCATCTTATCCTCTTTTTCCCATCGTTCCTAATATAAATGTGGTTCATGATAGAATAACTTTAGAGGTTTTTCGGGGATGTACGCGAGGGTGCCGTTTTTGCCAGGCGGGGATGATTTACCGTCCAGTAAGAGAGAAGTCAGTCGAGAACTTGATTAAATTAGCTGATGAAATTCTCGCGCATACCGGATATGAAGAGATATCTTTGTCTTCTTTGAGTTCGAGCGATTATAGCGAAATAGAGAAATTAATTACCTTATTAGTAGATAGATTTAAGGAAAAGGGAGTAGGAATTTCCCTCCCCTCTTTAAGGATAGATAGTTTTTCTGTTGGTCTAGCCCAACAGGTGCAGCGGGTTAGAAAAACTGGCCTTACCTTTGCCCCTGAGGTAGGGACTCAGAGATTAAGAGATGTAATAAATAAAAATGTTCAAGAAGAGGATCTATATTTATCTATAAGAGCAGCTTTTAAGGGCGGCTGGAGAAAGATAAAACTTTATTTTATGGTAGGATTACCCACCGAGACTGACGAAGATGTGGAGGAAATTATTAGACTGATGAATAAAGTTGATCGCATGGGTAGAGAAATAATTGGAAGGAAGATAAATATAAATATTAGCGTATCTGCTTTTGTACCTAAATCTCATACTCCTTTTCAATGGGATGCCCAGGAAGAGAGGGAGGCCTTATCTAAAAAAATAAGATACTTAAAGAATAAATTAAACTGGAGAAATATTTCCTTTAGTTACCCGGATATTAATCGAAGTTATTTAGAAGCAGTCTTTGCTCGAGGGGACAGAAGGTTAGGTGAAGTATTGGAAAGAGCTTATTATCTGGGATGTAAATTTGATGCCTGGAGAGAACAGTTTAATTTTGAAGCCTGGCAAAAGGCCTTTGCGGAGAGTGGACTTTCTATGGAATTTTATGCTAATCGAGTGCGGAAAGATGATGAGATTTTACCCTGGGACCATATCTCTTGTGGAGTTAAAAAAGAATATCTGCTTAAAGAGAAAGAAAAAGCCTTAAATGGGGAGACGACCCCTGATTGTCGATTTGATTCCTGCACTTCCTGCGGAGCCTGTGAAAGGAAGGATTTAATAATTTGGAACGATTAATCAGAGTAAAATATTGCAAAAATGGTCCTATTAAATACATTTCTCATTTAAATCTGGTCCAGGTTTTTACCCGGGCTCTAAGAAGAGCAGATATTCCGATGGTCATATCTGGTGGCTTTAATCCTAGATTTAGAATGTCTTTTGGCCCTCCTTTGCCCCTGGGGATTAGTAGCACTTCTGAATATTTGGATATCAGAGTAAAGAAAAAAATAGAACCCGAAGACCTGATATATAGGTTAAATGTTGTCTTACCTTGTGGGTTAAAGGTATTACAAGCCAAGATAATTCCTTTACCTTCTGATTCCTTAGTTAAAATAATCAGTTCTGCTTTTTATATAATCACTCTGAAATTAAAGAAAAGTGTAATAAATTTAAGTAAGGAAGATTTAGATCAAAATAAGGAAAACCTAAATAGAGAGATTTTAAGAGAAGAAAAGGTTGATAGAGAATTAAAAGATCTGAAGAAAGAGATAGATAAAAATATTAAGGGATTTTTAAACCAGGAAGAAATTGTAATAGAGAAGCAGACTAAAAAGGGCATAAAAAAGATTAATACAAGGCCTGCAATTATAAATATGTCAGTTAAAAAATGTCAGGACCAAATTCTGGAGATTAATTTGTGGTTAAATATTGGACAAGAAGGAAATTTAAACCCTCGATATGTTGTTGAAGCCTGGTTATCTAATTCTGGTTATATTTTCGATATCAAGCAGATTTGCCGGGATGGATTATATATAAAAAACCAAGAGGTTATCGATTATTAATTTTTAATTAATTAAAAGAGATAAAATAATATTTATGCTTAACTGAAGGATAATAAATCTATTAGAGTAGAATTTATTATCCTTTACTATTAGAGTTATTTAGAGTAAGATAATGTAAAAGAATTTAAAAGCAAAACAGGAGTTTTTGAATGAATAAAAAAGTGATAATAGACGTAGGGTTAACTGAAGAGAGAGTAGCTATAACTGAAGATGGAAGATTAGTAGAAATCCATATAGAGAGAATTGAAGATGATAAAATTGTGGGCAATATCTATAAAGGCAAAGTGATTAATGTTTTACCCGGAATAGAAGCAGCATTTGTAGACATTGGAATTGAGAGAAATGTTTTTTTACACATTGATAGTACCCCTAATGCTGAAGACAGCGAGAAGGTAAAGGATGCACAGATTTCTACCAATCATCCACCCACTGTTGACAAAATCAAAGTGGGTCAAGAAATTATAGTGCAAGTAGTAAAAGAAGCGATTACTCCCAAAGGAGCCCGAGTTACCACAAATATAGGTTTGCCTGGTAGATATTTAGTTTTAATGCCTAATAATGTAAGTATAGGGATTTCTCATCGGGTTGAAGATGAGAAGGAAAGAGAAAGATTGAAAAAAATTCTTCAACAAACAAAGCCGAAGGATGTCGGATTAATTATACGGACTGCTGGCTGGGGGAAGGAATTAGAGGATTTTTTACCGGATCTAGATTTTTTAATTAGATTATGGAATAAGATTAAAAAAAGGGCTAAGAAGGTTAAGGCGCCTATGTTGCTCCATGAAGACTTAACCCTCACTTATCGAATTATTCGTGATCTGTTTACTGAAGAAATAGATGAAATTCTAATAAATTCCAAAACTGAATATAAAAACATATTAAAATTTTTAAAAACCTTATCTTTGTCCAACTTAGAACCAAGGGTATCATTTTATAATGATGAAAAAACTATATTTGAAGAGTATGGCATTGAAAAGGAAATTAACAAAGCTTTACAAAAAAAGGTGTGGCTTAAGTGTGGAGGATATTTAATCTTTGACCAGGCCGAGGCCTTAACAGTTATTGATGTAAATACCGGGAAATTTGTGGGCAAAAAAGATATGAGAAGAACTATTTTAAAGACTAATTTACAAGCAGTAGAGGAGATAGGGCTTCAGTTAAGGTTACGAGATATTGGTGGGGTTATCATAGTTGATTTAATTGATATGGAAAACCAAGAAGATAGAAAAAAGGTAGTAAAGAAATTAGAAGAGAGTTTAAAGAAAGATAAAACCAAGACTAACATTATTCAAAATAGCGAATTAGGTTTAGTTGAACTTACCAGAAAGAGATCAAGAAGAGATCTGGAAAATATGTTAAGGACTTCTTGCCCTTATTGCTCTGGGACAGGTAGAGTTTTATCTGCCGAGACTGTAAGTAATATGGTTCTACGCAAGTTAGAAAAACTATGTAAGACTTCCCGGGCAGAAGCAGTTTTATTAGGAGTGCACCCTAAAGTAGAAGAAACTCTATCCGGAACAAAGATGTTATTGGTTAAACAATTAGAGAAAAATTGTCGTAAGACTATTTTTATTAAAGCTTCCAAAAATATTCATATAGAAAGGATAGAGGTTGTAGCAGTAGGGAGATTGAAAGAAGTAAAGAAGATCAAGCGAATGTTTGCTTAGGGTTTACTCAATACGCAATACGAAATTATTTGACAACTAAATAAATATATGCTAAATTTTATAAGCATTTGTTTATATCCGCACAGGTTGGGTGCATAAAGTGCGAAAAGTGATTAATCAAATTTAATTACTACCTAATCCTGGCGAGTTTTGAAAACAAGGAGGATTCCAAGAAATGCAAGCAGTTATTGCAACTGGAGGGAAGCAATACCTGGTAAAAGAAGGAGACATTATCAGGGTTGAAAAAATAGACCAAGAGAAAAGCAAAAAGATAGAATTTGATCAAGTATTAATGGTTAACAAAGAAGGAGAATATATTATTGGTCGACCATTAGTGGAAAAGGCTAAGGTGACTGGTAAAGTTTTAAATCAAGGAAAGGCTAAGAAGATAATAGTTTTTAAATATAAACCTAAGAAAAAATATCGGAAAAAGACCGGACATAGGCAACCTTATACTGAAGTTTTAATTGAGAAAATAAAACTTTAAAAAAGAGGATAAAATTATCTAAAATAATTTTTTATCGATAAGTTATGATATAATATAATTACTGGTAGATTTTAAGA
The DNA here is from genome assembly GCA_030605615.1 of Atribacterota bacterium. GTDB lineage: Bacteria > Atribacterota > Phoenicimicrobiia > Phoenicimicrobiales > Phoenicimicrobiaceae > JAUWHZ01. The sequence goes on from JAUWHZ010000027.1 coordinate 21,520, forward strand.
GGTGAGGTGATAATTATGGCACATAAAAAGGGTCAAGGTTCAATTCGAAACGGTAGAGATAGTAAGTCCAAGCGATTGGGAATAAAACGATTTGCTGGTCAATTTGTAACAGCAGGTAGTATTCTTATAAGACAGAGAGGAACCAGAATTCTTCCCGGTGAAAACGTAGGAAGAGGGAAAGATGATACTCTATTTGCGCTAACCGAAGGATTTGTAACTTTTGAAAGAAAAGGAAAAGACCGAAAACAGGTCTGTGTTTATGCCGAAAGATCTTAATGAGAAGATAATTTTGTCAATCAACCCTGGGTTTTTTATAAAACTCAGGGTTTTTTAGTATTATGTAAAAAAAAGTGCCTGGCACAAAATTTGTCATTTTCGGCAGGAGAAGAGTATGTTTGTAGATAGAGTAAAAATAGAACTAAGGGCAGGAAAAGGTGGTAATGGTGCGGTAAGTTTTAGAAGAGAGAAGCATATCCCCAAAGGTGGACCTGATGGAGGCGATGGAGGAAAGGGTGGCGATATAATTATTGAGGCAGATGAGAAGGTCGGAACCTTAGTAGAACTTTATAATCACCCTCATCAAAGGGCCCAAAACGGAGAAAGTGGTCGGGGTGCAAATAAAAAAGGAAAAAGTGGAGAAGATTTAATCATAAAAGTTCCTCTGGGAACTGTAATAGAGGATATAGATAGGTCTATAACCTTGGGTGATTTGATGAGTAATGGACAGCGGATAGTAGCGGCCAGGGGCGGCCAGGGAGGTTTAGGAAATTCCCGCTTTAAAAGTTCCATCCGAAGGGGACCGAGATTTGCCCAAAAGGGAGAACCGGGAGAAGAAAAAAGGTTATATTTGAGTCTTAAAATAATCGCTGATGTAGGACTGGTGGGTTATCCTAATGTGGGGAAATCTACTTTGCTTTCTCGGATTTCATCAGCTAAACCCAAGATTGCTGACTATCCTTTTACTACTCTTAATCCCCATTTAGGAGTAGTTAAAGTAGACGAAATCAAAAGTTTTGTAGCGGCAGATATTCCCGGTTTAATCGAAGGTGCACATCAAGGTACCGGGTTAGGAGATAAGTTTTTAAAGCATATTGAAAGGACTAAAGTAATCTTACATCTTGTCGATGGTTCAGAAATAAAAAAGGAGAATCCTCTCCACCATTTTAAGGCTATAAACAGAGAATTAAGTAATTTTAGTGAAGAATTAGCAAAAAAACCACAGGTTATTGCGATAAATAAATGTGATTTACCTTCAACTAAAGAAAATTTAGATATTCTTAAAAAGACTTTCGTTAAGAAGGGTTATCAAGTTTTCCCCATTTCTGCCTTGGCTGGGGAAGGATTAAATGCTCTAATCTATCATCTTTCTTCTTTCTTGGATGAATTAAAGTCTAAAGAAAAGAAAAAAGTTCCCGATGCTTTACCCAAAAAGGAGGCAGTTTATAAATTTACTCCCCGATTCGTAATTACTAAGAAGGAGAATATTTATGAAGTTTCAGGAGAAGAGATAGAACGCATTGTAGCCATGACCGACTTTGACAATGAAGAGGCATTAGACAATTTTCAAAAAATAATTAAAAAAATCGGTCTGGAAAAGGCTTTAATTAAGAGAGGAATCAAAGAAGGAGATGAGGTAGAAATAAGGGAAAAGGTTTTTTACTTTTTTAAATAAATAGGGTATAATTTTAATAATTAAATTAGTAGGGAAAATAGGCGAATTGGGTAGCCCCTTGGAGAGCTTGATAATCAACAAATCAGCAGTAAAGGTGAATTAATGACCGGTATAGCTAATAATCTTTTAAAAAAGCTATTTTTAAAAGAAAAGCATATATATATTTTAAAAATTTTTTGTTTTATTGCTCTATTACTAATTATAATAAATTTTTTTCTTACTTCTTCATTTGTCCAGGCCCCTGAACTAAAAATAAGTATATTATACCTTAATAATACTGAACTAACTGATTGGGATTGGTTAAGCAAAGGTTTAACTGATATGTTGATAGATGACCTTTCCCGGCTTGATTACATCACCTGTCCCTCCCGCCAGGACATAGAAGATTTGTACCTTAAACATAGTTTGCCTACTGCTCGAACCGAAATGAATAAGTCTCTATTAATCAAAATTAATGAGGATTTAAATGCTGAGATAATATTTTTTGGGAACTATTTTTTTTCTTCACCTTCCGAGTTGAATTTGAGTCTTAAAAAATATGAAGTAACAACTGGAGAAATTACCACTTTTCGAGATATTAAAGTGGAAAAGACCGATATCTTTAGCTTGAAAGAAGGGATTGTCTTTTTAATCTTGGAAGAACTTGGCATTGAGGAGCCATCCTCCGAGGATAAGGCTCTAATAAAAGAAATTCCTACTTCTTCTGTTGAGGCTTTAATTAATTATTATAAATGTATTGATTCCAGGGATAAGGCTATTATAGAATATCAAGGAGCAGATTATCCCAGTAAAAAATTATGGGCTGAGGCAATAGATTATGGGAAAAAAGCAGTGGCAGTTGACCCAAAATATGCTGAGGCTTTTTATCTTTTAGCTGAAATTTATAATAAGACCCGTTGGACTATCAGAGAGGTAGAAAGTTTAAATAAATTTATCCAGCTGGTAGAAGATAACCAATTGGGGAGTAAAAAAATTTACGAAAAAGTCGCTCAAGCCTATTTTAGATTGGGTTATGCCTTTTATTCTAAGAAAGAATTTGAACAGGCGATCGAATATTTTAATTCTTCTATAAAATATAATCCTGATCTATTAGAAGCCCACCTCTATTTGGTGCGAGTTTATTATGATAGGGGAGAGATGGGTCTCTCTCTTGATGAATGTGAAGAAGTTTTGAGGATAGACCCACAGAATAAAGAGATCTCCTGGTTTATTAAAAAGAACGAACAAGCCCAAAAGTATGGTCGGGAAGCTTATGAAAATTACGAAAAGGGTTATCTGGCTTATAAAAAAGGAAATTTTGAAGAAGCCATAGATTATTTTAAAATTTCTATTTTAAGCAATCCCGAGTTTAAGGAACCTCATTATTATATAGCTTTAAGTTATTATAATCTTGGAGATTTTGATAATTCTATTTCTCAATGGGAAGAAGTTATCAGGATTGACCCTTTTAACAATTCAGCAAAACATTTCTTAAATAAATCCTTAGAAGAGAAAAAATACGGACGAGAGACTTTAAGGCATTTTAATGCTGGTTATGATTATTATATTAAAGGAGAATACGATAAAGCTATCGTAGAGTTTAATAAGTCTTTAAACTGTAATCCCAAATTTGAGAAAGCCCGAAAATATCTTTCCCGTTCTTATTACCAGCTTGATCAGATGGACAAATACCGGGAAGAACGAGAGAAGGCCACTGAATTAAAGACCAGCGATGAAGAGGAGAGGGCGGAAGAACATTATAAATTGGGATATGAATTTTATTCCTTAGACGACTTCAAAGTGGCAATAGATGAACTTAAAAAAGCCCTGAATCTAAAAAGCGATTATCCCGGTGCACGCTTTTTATTAGGGGAGTGTTATTTTCAGCAAAAAGAATATCAATTGGCTCAGATTGAGTATGACCGGGTAGTAACTGATTCAGCAAAAAATGAATATACAGATGATGCCCTTTTGGGTAGTGGCTGGAGTTATTATTTATTAGGAGAATACCCGAAGGCAGCGGAGAGATTTTCAAAACTAATAGAAGAATTTCCCCAAAGTAATTTAGCCCTCCAGGCTAACTATAAATTGGGCAAATCATATTTTAAAGGAAAAGATTACCCCAAGGTAATTAAAGCATATAAAGAGTTTATAGAAAAATATCCTCAGTTTCAAGGACCAGAAATAAAAGAAATATATTTCTTATTGGGCCAGGCCTATCTCTGGTCAGAGCAATATAAGGAAGCAGAGGAGACCTTTTCCAAGTTATCCTCTCTCTATCCAGAGTTTGAATTAATTAAGGAAGCGGAATACTTTCGAAGTTTAAGCCTATTTAAGCAGGAGGAATATCAAGAAGCAATAATTAAACTGGAAGAGTTAGTGGCAGAAGGAGAGGACAAGGCAAAAAATGAGACCTATTATTTACTGGCTCGTTGTTGGTTAAATTTAGAAGAATATGATAAAGCTATTGAAAAGTTGGAAGATTTAAAACAACTTAAAGTGGAAGATTCTTTATTAGGGAAGGCCATCTTTGATTTAGGATTAGCTTATTCTCGCCAAGGAGACAAGGAGAGAGCAGTTTTAGAATTTCAAGAATTTATTGAAAAATATCCTCAAAGCGAACTGATTAAATCGGCTCATTTTGAGCTGGGGAAAAATTTATATAATTTAAAGAAATATAAATTAGCCCTATCCGAATTAAAGGAAATTTCTACAGCCGAAGCCCTTTATTTAAGGGGGAAGGCTGCTGAAGAACTGGGGGATCAAGAAGGAGAAATTGCGGCCTTTGAAGAACTACGGGAGAAATTCCCCCAAAGCGAATACTCTCAAGAGGCTTATTTTAAGTTAGGTAATTATTATTATAAGCAGAAGAAATATAAAGAGGCGATTGAGGAATTTAAGAAAATTAGTCTAATTTTTCCCCATTCCTCTTTGATCTCGGAAAGTTATTATTGGATGGGGTGGAGTTATTTTAAATTAACTGAATATCAGAAGGCAAGTGAGTGTTTTAAAAAAGTTGGGGAAGATGATATAAATTTAAAATTAGCTCAGAGAGCTATATTTATGGCAGCAGAGTCACTGTATAACCTTGAGGATTACCAAAAAGCCCGAGAAGAGTATAGAGCTTTTATCGGAAAGTATCCTAAAGCAGAACTTTCTGTAAATGCCCAATATGCTATAGCCTGGACATTTTTGGAAAATAAGGAATATGAGCCCTCAATACAGGAGTTTAAAAAACTCATAAGCATTTATCCGGAAAGCAAATTTGTGGAAGAAGCTCAATTTAGAATTGGTAAGGGTTATTTTCTTTTAGGAAATAAGGATGAGGCCAAGACGGAATTAGAGAAATTTATAGATAGCTATGCTAAGAGCAATTTTAGGGCAGAGGTCCTTTATTCATTAAGCCAGATGTATCTAGAAGAAGAAAAATGGATGGACAGCATTATCGAGTTAGAAAAATTAGTGAGAGAATATCCAGATACTAAATATTTACCTGATGTCTTATATGGTTTGTGTCTTTCTTATTTTAAAAAAGATGAATATAATAAGGCTATTGAAGCGGGAGAAAAATATTTAAAAGACTATTTTAAATTACAATTCGGAGATGATATCTTATATATAAAAGCGATTTGCTGGGAAAAGTTAGAAAATCAGGAAAAGGCAATTACTGATTATCAGATTCTAATTTCTAAATTTCCCCAGAGTCCATATATAGAAAAAGCCAAGGAGAGGTTGGAAGTTTTACAGAAGGAAAGTGAGTAAGTAGTCGTTAGTGAATAGTGAATAGCAAAGAAGAAAGAAAATAAGTGAAGAATAAGATCATATCGAGAAATGTATATGATGTAGGGGCTTGATTTATCAAGCCCGCAAAACTCGGGTCGGATAAATCCGACCCCTACGCCAGATTCAGAGCTCCATTAGACTATTAACTAACGACTAAATTGACTGGTAGACTGGAAGATTTTAAAGGGAAATAATTAAAAAGGTTAAAAATAAAAAAAGAGGGGGCAAATATTTAATGTTTGAGGTTTTTGAAAAAGGCGGATTCTTAATGTATCCCATATTTATATGTTCTTTATTGGCGGTTACTATTTTTTTTGAACGAATGTTCTATTTAAAGAGTGTTAAAAGCAGGAGTAAAAGATTTGTTGGTCGAGTTAAGAATTTGGTGAAAAAAGGAAGTATTGAGCTGGCTATTTCTGCTTGCCGTAAAAGTCCTACTCCAATATCTCAGATTATGTTAGATGGTTTAATGAAATATGGTCGAAGTCGGGAAGAGATAAAAGAGGCAATCGAAGATAGTGCGAACCAAGAAATTCCTCTTTTAGAAAGAAATCTTTCCATCCTTTCTACTATTGGAAATGTTACTCCCTTATTAGGACTTTTAGGAACAGTATTTGGTATGATTAAGGCATTTAATGTAATAGCTGTTATGGGAGTAGGCAAACCAGAGGCACTGGCAGAAGGTATTTCAATGGCATTGCTTACTACTGCCTTTGGATTATCAGTGGCTATACCTACCATTGTAATTTACAATTATTTAGCTCATCGAGTAGATAAATTAATAAAAGAGATGGAAATAAGTTGTGTAGATCTTTTAGAACTTTTAACTAACCATGATATGAGACAAGAAACAAGTCAGAATTTTGATCGGGAAGGTGAAGTAGCGTATGAAGTTTCCTCATCCGAATAAAAAGAGTGCTAGTTTTAATTTGACTCCTTTAATAGATGTAGTCTTTCTTTTATTGATATTTTTTATGTTGACTACTACATTTATAAATTTAGAAAGCAGAATAAAGGTTAATTTACCCACTGGTGATTTTGCTGCTGCCGAGCCGTCTGAAAATATTACCCTAACTATTACTGAAAATAACACGATTTACTTTAATGGAAAATTGATAGATCCTTTAAAGATTACTGAAAATGTGGCTACAGAATTAGAAAATGATCCGGAAAAATTGGTGATATTAGAGGCTGATAAAAATGTTCTTCATGGTAAGGTAATCAGGGTAATGGATTTAATTAAAAAAGGTGGAGCAGATAGGATTGCTATTGCCACCAAGCCAACCGAAATAAGTAGTGAGTAATTCGTATCTCGTATCTCGTAAGGAAAACAGGAGTCAGAAGCCTAATTCGTATCTCGTGAATCGTATCTCGTATTCTAACGGATAGCGTTTAGCGTATAGGATAATTAGTATATAGTGAATAGTATTTAGTCGTTAGTAGGACAGGCGTCTCGCCTGTCTATCAGTCAATCAACGACTATTCCTTAACGACTAATTTAATTGGTAAATTAATAATATGAGGTGCTTATAAAAATATATGCCCAGATATAGTTATAGAATAAAACGCTTAAAACAGAGTAAAAAAAGTTTTTTAGGAAGGTCATTTCTAATTTCTATTATAGTTAATGTTATATTATTGTATGCTTTTGGAAATATGATTGCCTTTGATTTTAAGAAACCTTTTCCAGAAGAAGAGCTGACCCTGGTCACTCTGGTGGAACTTCCTGCCCCCAAAAAGCCAGAAACTAAAAAACCAGAAATTACTGAGAAAAAACCTGTTGCTCAATTACAAGTTAAACCAAAGCTCGAGCCAGTTTCACCAGAGCCACCTAAATTAAAGGAAGAGGTAACTGAGACTAAGGTAATAGAGAAAGAAGAATTAACCGAAGGCACACCCAAAGTAGAAGTTAAGACTCCACAGATTGAGACCGAACCCGAATTGATAGCACCTTCTCCACAAGCAAAGGAGTCTTTAGGAGAGGACATAAGTATTTCTACTGAATATTTTAAGCAGGCCATAGCCAGTAGAAAAGAGGTAAAGGGGGAGATCTTCGAGCCAGGAGAGTCACAGCTTAAGGTTAATTTAGGCGAAAAAGAGGAAGAAAATATTGAAGCGACCTATGGTACAATAGTTAGTCCGGGAGAAATTAGTACCCTTCCCGAAGTAAAGGAAAAAGAATCACCCTTCGGGAGTAGACCCCTTTCTATTATGATAGAAAATTCAGAGGGAGCCCGACCCCAGACTGGTTTAGATAAGGCCAGTATTGTCTACGAAGTTTTAGCAGAAGGTGGAATAACTAGATTTTTAGCTATTTATTATGATAAAGATGCAGAAGAAGTTGGACCAGTAAGGAGTGCCCGTCCTTATTTTGTTAGTAAGTCTTTAGAACACCAGGCAATTTATGTCCATATAGGAGGAAGTGAAGAAGCTTATAATTTCATAAAGACAGAAAAAATTGATGATATAAATGAATTTGTAGATTTTCAACCCTTTTGGCGAACTAAAGACCGAAAACCACCACATAATTTATATACCTCAACTATTAAGCTAAGAAAAGAAGCTAACAAATTAGGTTATATAGAAATGATAAAGAAGGAAGATTATCAATTTGAAACTGATAGAAATGAAAAATTAACTGGCAGACAAGCCAATACTATAGTAATTCCTTATAACGATATCTATACAGTTAGCTATGAATATCAGCCTGAATCAATGAAATATCTAAGATTTTTAAATGGTAAGCCCCATATAGATGCTAAGACCAAAAAACAATTGTCAATAGATAATATTGTTGTCCAATTTGCCAAAACCAAAGTCATTGATGAAGAGGGAAGATTAGCAATGGATTTTATTGGTGAGGGAAGAGGTTTAATATTCTTTAAAGGAGATTCTGAAGAAATTACCTGGAAAAAGCAGGACTTAAGGGCAAGGACAGTATTTTTTAATAAAGAGGGAGACCGAATAGCTTTCACGCCAGGGAGCATTTGGATCCAAATTGTCTTCTCAGATTTAACGGTAGAATATTAAAATGTTACATAACTATTGAGATCTCTAAATTTGTGGATAATATGAACATGAAAAATTTAGAAGAAATTTTAGGATATTTTTTAGATTATTTATCTGTTGAAAGAGGCTTAGCACAAAATACTATAATTTCTTATAGATATGATCTGATAAAATACATTAATTTTTTTAAAAAAAATAAGGTTCAGTCTTTTAACCAAACCAACAAAGGATTAATTAATAATTATTTTGTTTATCTAAGAAAAGAAGGTTTAGAGATTAATTCGATTTCTAGAAATTTAGTTGCGATAAAGATGTTTTATCGTTTTATGTTAGCTGAAGGTTTTATCAATGAAGATGTTAGTAGTTTAATTGAATTTCCCCGAGTAAGCAAGAAGCTCCCTTATGCTTTAAGTTTAAGGGAGATAAATATTTTATTAGATGATTCAAATTTTAGAGAATATTTGGGGCAAAGAGACCAGGCAATATTGGAATTATTCTATGCTACTGGAATAAGAGTATCAGAATTAATAAACTTGAAGATTGATGATATAAATATGGAAAATCAGATGTTAAAATGTTTAGGAAAAGGTTCTAAAGAACGAATTATTCCTTTTGGAAGTAAAGCCTATCAGTCTTTAAGCTTATATCTTAAAGAAGTTAGACTAAGATTAGCTAAAGACCCCAAAGTAAATGCTTTATTTTTAAATAATAGAGGGGAGAGACTTTCCCGACAGGGGATATTTTTTTTAGTGAAAAAGTATGCTCGTAAAGCAGGGATAGAAAAGAAGGTCACCCCCCATACTTTAAGGCATACTTTAGCTACTCATTTACTGGAAAATGGGGCTGATCTCAGGTCGGTGCAGGAGATGCTGGGCCATTCGGATATTTCTACTACTCAGATTTATACTCATGTAAGTAGAAAATGGATTAAAGAGGAATATTACAGAGCTTTTCCCCGAACGTAAACTAGTATATAGTATATCGTATGTAGTATATAGCAAAGAAGAAAGAAAACAGAAGACAGAATTCAGGAGCCAGAATGAGATAGTATCGCGTATTTAGCTAGCAAAATAACTAACTAGCTAACCAAATTGACCAGCGAACTGGTTAATTAAATTATTAGGAGGCACAATAAAAGTGGTAGATTTGAAAGCAAAAATTGCAGAAAGTGTTGAATATATTAATAAAAAAAGTAAGATTAAACCCAAGATTGCTATTATCCTGGGGACTGGATTGGGAAGATTAGCAGAAGATATTAAAGAAAAAGAAATAATTCCTTATGGTGATATTCCTAATTTTCCTGTATCTACTGTTCAAAGCCATAGTGGCAACTTGGTTTTGGGAAAATTAGGAAATAAAGAAGTAGTAGCTATGCAGGGGAGATTTCATTATTATGAGGGTTATAGCTTAGAAGAAGTCACTTTTCCTGTAAGGGTTATGAAAAAGTTTGGAGCAGATATAATCATTATTTCTAATGCAGCAGGAGGGATGAACCGATCTTTTAAAAGAGGGGATTTAATGATTATTACTGATCATATAAATTTATTTGGAAATAACCCCTTAATTGGCCCCAATGATGAAGAATTAGGACCAAGATTTCCGGATATGTCTGAAGCTTACAGCCGAAAGCTTATTGAATTGGCTTTAAAGGTAGCATTAAAAGAAAAAATTAAATTACATCAAGGGGTATATGCAGTTTTGACTGGACCTACTTTGGAAACGCCTGCAGAGTATAGATTTTTAATAAAGATTGGTGCAGATGCAGTTGGGATGTCTACAGTTCCAGAGGTGATAGTAGCAAATCATATGGGAATGAAAGTACTGGGGATTTCTTGTATCACCGATTTAGCTATAGATGGGGTAATAGAAAAGACTAGTTTAGAGGAAATATTAAAAGTCGCCTCTGATGCTGAACCCACCATGGCTAAATTAGTCAAGAAGGTGATTGAAAAAATTGATTAATAATGGTTTAAGAGTTGCCCTTCTATCTGCTCTACCTATTACTGAATTAAGAGGGGCTATTCCTTTGGCTTTAACAATTTATAAAATGCCCGTTTTCCCGGCGTATATTTTTGCGGTTTTAGGAAATATAGTACCGGCAATTTTTTTATTACTTTATTTAAAACCCTTTTCGGATTTTTTATGTCAATGGCGTTTGTTTAATATGTTTTTTGAATGGCTTTTTAAAAGAACACGCCGGAATAATGTAGAAAAATACGAAAAGTATGGGGCATTATTTTTATTATTCTTTGTGGCTATTCCACTTCCTGTAACTGGAGCCTGGACTGGTTCGGTTGCCGCATTTGTCCTTGGAATAAGATTTTGGTATGCTTTTCCTACGATAGTAGGAGGGGTTATGATTGCAGGAATAATTGTTACTTTAGCCAGTCTGGGAGTTATTAATTTTATTTAAAATCGTTAGCTGGTTTGATATTAATACATCAACTAATTAACCAGGTAACCAATTAGCCAACTAACCAATTAACTACTAGAGAGAGGAAAAGATGAGAACTATAGAATGGAAAGAAGGGAAAGTTTTTTTAATTGACCAGAGAAAACTTCCCTTAAAATGTGAAGTAATTAATTGTTCTACCTATCAAGAGGTAGCTGAGGCTATTAAGAAAATGAAGATAAGAGGTGCACCAGCTATCGGAGTAGCGGCTGCCTTTGGAATGGCCTTAGCTGCTTATTCTTCAAAGGCAAAGAATCATGAGAAATTTACCCATGATATGGAAGAGGCGAAAGATTGTCTGGCTTGTACTCGTCCTACAGCAGTTAATTTATTTTGGGCCCTGGATAGGATAATGAAATTAATAACAGCTGTGATTAAAAGAGATATTGAACTTTTAAAATTGAAAGATTTAATTTTTCAGGAAGCTAAAAATATTGAGCAGGAAGATGTTGAGATAAATAAGAATATGGGAAGATATGGTTCTTCACTTATAAAAGACGGAGATAGTATTTTGACTCATTGCAATGCCGGGGCTTTAGCAACTGTAGATCATGGTACAGCCTTAGGGGTAATTCGAACTGCTTTTGAAGAGGGGAAGAAGATACATGTCTATGTCGATGAAACCAGACCGGTATTACAGGGAGCCCGACTCACTACCTGGGAATTGATGCAAGATAAAATTCCCTTTACTTTAATTACTGATAATATGGCTGGATTTTTAATGTCAAAAAATAAAGTAAACCTGGTAATAGTAGGGGCAGATCGTATTGCCCTTAATGGTGATGTGGTCAATAAGATTGGGACTTATTCTTTATCTGTATTAGCTCGGGAAAATGCAGTGCCTTTTTATGTGGCTGCTCCCTTATCAACTATAGATACTTCTTTAAAGTCAGGACAGGGAATCCCTATTGAAGAACGGGATCCAAAAGAAGTTACCCACGTTTTAGGCAAGCAGATAGCCCCTACAGGGGTGAAAGTGTTTAACCCAGCGTTTGATCTAACCCCTAACCGTTATGTGGAGGCCATTATTACCGAAAAAGGGATTATCAAAAAACCTTATGAGAAGAATATTAAAAAAATATTAAATTAGTTAGACAGTTACTTAGTTACCTAATTAGTTAGTTCTCTAAGTGTCCGGTTAACCAGTTATCTTGTAAATTAACCAATTAACCAATTAACTAGCTAACTAGCTAACCAACTAACTAAATACAGGAGGAGTAAATTGGATTCAGGAAAATTTATTATTACCGGAGGAAAGAGATTAGATGGTAGTGTAGAAATAGCTGGAGCGAAAAATTCTGCTCTATCTATTATGGCCGCCACCCTATTAACTAAAGATGTCTGTATTTTAAGAAATATCCCCCATCTTACCGATGTTGATACTATGGCTGCAGTAATAAGGAAATTAGGGGTTAAAGTGGAATGGAGAGGAGATAATACGCTTTATATCGATTCCGATAATTTTAATAATTATGAGGCCCCTTATGAGCTGGTTAAGAAGATGAGGGCTTCTATTTTAGTTATGGGGCCACTCTTGGCTCGCTTAAAGAAAGCGAAGATATCTTTGCCGGGCGGTTGTGCTATCGGTGCTCGTCCAGTTGATTTTCACATAAAGGGTTTTGAAGTTTTAGGTGCTCAAGTTGAAGTGGTGAGAGGTTACATTAAAGCAGAGGTTAAAAAGTTAAAAGGGGATGATATATACTTAGATTTCCCCAGTCTGGGAGCAACTGAAAATATAATGATGGCTGCCTCTTTAGCTGAAGGGGTTACTAAAATTGAGAATGCTGCCAAGGACCCTGAAATAGTAGAATTGGGAAATTTTTTAATAAAAATGGGAGCTAAAATAAAAGGTTTAGGGACTGATCTTATAAAAATAAAAGGAGTAAAAAAATTAAATGGAGTTGAATATAATATAATTCCTGACCGAATAGAAGCAGGAACCTATATGATTGCAGCAGCTATTACAGGTGGAGATATTTTAATAGAAAAAATCGATCCTTTATTATTAAAACCGGTAATAATAAAATTAGAAGAAGCAGGGGTAAAAATTAAACAAAAGAAGGATTCAATCAAGGTGATAGGACCTAAGAGAATTAATGCAGTGGATATTAAAACTTTACCTTTCCCAGGATTTCCTACTGATATACAGCCTCAGTTTATGGCTTTAACCTGTGTGGCGAAAGGGACGAGTGTTATTATTGAAAGTGTATTTGAGAATAGATTTGCTCATACCGGAGATTTAATAAGAATGGGGGCAGATATTAAAGTTGAAGGACATAGTGCTATTGTCAAGGGTGTAAGGAAATTGAGTGCTGCACCGGTAATGGCCTCAGATTTAAGGGGTGGAGCAGCTTTGATATTGGCTGGTTTGGTAGCAGAAGGAACTACTGAGCTGAGCAGAATATATCACTTAGATAGAGGATATGTGAAGTTGGCAGATAAGCTAACTTCTTTAGGAGCAGACATTCATAGAGTGGAAGAGTAATATACTAAATACTAATTTTAGGTAGAGGAGGAGAAAATAAATATGCTAGGAATGGACAGAAGTCTGGGCATAGACCTGGGAACCGTAAGTGTTATAATTTATATGAAGGGGAAAGGTATTGTCCTTCAGGAACCTTCAGTAGTATCAATTTTACAAGATAGTGGAAAGGTCCTGGCAGTGGGAGAAGAAGCGAAAGATATGCTGGGTAAAACGCCAGGAAATATAATTGCTATTCAACCAATGAAGAGTGGGGTTATTGCAGATTATGAAATAACCGAAAAAATGTTGAGTTATTTTATCAAAAAGGTATGTGGCAATAGTAAGGTATTTCGTCCTCAAGTAGTAATTTGTGTCCCTTCAGGAGGGACTGAAGTAGAGAAGAGAGCAGCCATAGAAGCAGCTATGCAAGCTGGAGCAAGAAAGGCTTATTTAATTGAAGAGACGATGGCAGCAGCTATTGGAGCAGGTTTGGATATAAGTGAACCTTATGGCAATATGATTGTTGATGTAGGAGGAGGGACCGCCGACATAGCGGTTATCTCTCTGGGTGGAATTGTGGTTAGTGAATCGTTAAGAATAGCCAGTAATGACTTTGATGAAAATCTTATAAAATATATCAAAGATAAATATAATTTAATGATTGGTGAAAGAACTGCTGAAACCTTAAAAATAGAAATTGGCACAGCGGTGGAATTAGAAGAAGAATTATTTACAGATATAAGAGGAAGAGATTTAGTATCTGGTTTACCCAAGAGTATTTCTGTAGGTTCTAATGAAGTGTTGAAAGCTATTTTTCCTTCCTTAAAAATGATAATAGAAGCAATTAAAGCAGTTTTAGAGAAAACTCCTCCCGAGTTAGCAGCGGATATTGCCGATAAAGGGATTGTCGTTACCGGAGGAGGAGCTTTATTGAGAAACTTTGATCAATTATTGACTGAGGTAATCGGGATACCTGCATATTTATCAGAAAATCCAATTTCCTGTGTAGCCTTAGGTGCGGGGAAGGTTTTGGATAACATCCATATATTAAAGAGTGGGTTGGTAAGTACTTACAAGTAAATTAGTCGTTAGTGAATAGTCGTTAGTAGGACAGGCGTCCCGCCTGTCTATAAGATAATTAGATATCAATCGTTAGTATTTAGTTATCCAGTTGGCCAGTTACCCCAATTGGTGAATTAATCAGAGGTAAAGAATGAAGACAAGATTAAATATTAGTTTATTAATAAAATTTATATTAATTTTATTAATTTTATTTAGCTTAAGTGTAAGCGTCACGTTTTCTAATGATTTGTTTATGTCAACTTCTGAGATAAAGCCAGGGATGAGAGGGATAGGAAAGACAGTTTTTCATGGCACTGAAATAGAGACTTTTCAGGTGGATATTATAGATATAATCAAAGGAGAAGGCGAAATTGATAATTTTATTCTTGCCCATTTAAGTGGAGAGAGAATTGAAGCAAGTGGTGGTATCTCGGAGGGGATGAGTGGCAGCCCGGTCTATATAGATGGTAGATTAATTGGAGCTATATCTTATGCCTGGGAAATGAGTGAACATAACCTCTGTCTTATAACACCTATCCAGGAGATGTTAAAAATATTTAATCTTCCGATTAATTATGACCATTCCTTATTCCAAGAATATCAGATTAATAAATCTTTGTGTCTTGCCGGGAAGGAAATTAACAAGATAATTGTAAAAGATAGTGTTGAAGATAATAATTTTTACAAAAAAATAAATCAGGAAGAAATTGTTTTTTATCCAGTAACCTCATCAGTTACTATAAGCGGTCTGAAAGGTAGATCCTTTGACCGGTTAAGCAATTCATTGAAAAAATTTAATCTGAAACCAGTTCAGGGTGTTTACGGCTTAGAGAAAGTAGACTTTCAGGATGTAGGAGAAAAACCTTCTCGTAAAGTAGAAGCTGGTTCTGCAATAGGAATACAGTTAACTCGAGGAGATGTCAATATTACTTCTATTGGAACAGTAACTTACCGAGAGGGAAATAAAATTTTAGCTCTAGGTCATCCTTTTTTAAAGAAGGGAGAGGTTTCTTTTCTTCTTTCTACGGTATATATTTATCATAGTATGCCCAACATAGTTATGCCTTTTAAATTAGGTTCTCCTTTATACTTAGTAGGAAAAATTGTTCAGGATAGAGAGGCAGGAATACAGGGGATACTTAATTCCTACCCCCGCGTAATTCCTCTTATAATAAATGTAGAAAATATCGATTCGGGATCATTTTATCAAATGGGAGTCCAATTGATAGATGATTATGACTTATTAGAGCCCTTAGTATCAAATATAACTGTGCAAGCAATAGATAATGCTCTGGATAGAATTGGGGTAGGTTCTGCCCAGGTAGTTATAGATATTAAGGGTGTAAAAGAGGGACAAGAAGTTTGTAGAAAAAATATGTATTATAGTTCAAACGATATAGCTATTCAGGTTATTACCGAGATACCCGAAATTATCGATTTAATTATTAATAATTATTTTGAGGCCGTGAGTTTGGCCCAGATAAATATCGATATTAGAATAGATAATAAAAGGAAAATTGGTAAGATAGAAGAGGTGACCTTGGAAGAATCATCTCTAAAACCAGGAGATAGTCTAATAGCACAGATTAAGATTAGACCTTTTCGGGGAGATTTAATCGAAAAGACATTGACTATTCAACTTCCTTCTCATGTTTCTTCAGGCGAGGCTTTATTAATGGTTAGTGGAGGAGGAGATTTAAATAATCAACAAGAAGAGCTTGTTAATGGCGGTGAAAAAGTTTATAAAAATTTAGAAGAAATATTTAAAGATATTACTGATAGGCCGAGGGGTAATCAAATTATTGGAGAAGTAATAATTTATTCGGATGAATTTACCTCTGAGGAAGAGACTGGTGAAGATGATCTAAAGGAAAATGAAGAAAAAAAGGATTTACTGATTTCTAAGATTGAAACCGATATGGTTATAGAAGGATATCTGGAAGTATCTTTTACAATATTAGAAGATTAGCCAATTATCCAATTAACCGATTTGCCAATTAATTGGCAAATTAATAGATGGGATGGAAGAAGATGAAAGTTGTAGCTTTAATTGCGGCTGCTGGTTTGGGCAAAAGAATGAATTCCAAAATAAGCAAGTCCTTTATCCCTATTTTTGGGAAACCAATTTTAGCTTATACCCTTGAAAAATTCGAACAATGTAAACTTATTGAAGAAATATGTCTTATAGTCAATCAAGAAGAAAAAGATTTTTGCTCAAAAAATATAATTTTGAGATATAATTTTTCTAAGGTCCAAAAAATAATTAACGGCGGTGAAACGAGGCAGGAGTCAGTTTATAATGGTCTTAAGGCTCTGAATCCTGATGTAGATATTGTAGTAATTCATGATGGAGCTCGGCCATTAGTTGAAGAAACTCTTATTCAAGATTCGATTGAAGTAGCCCAAAAAAACGGAGCAGTCATAGTAGCAATTCCACTTAAAGATACTGTTAAAAAGAGTCAAAAAAATTTTTTTATAAAAGAAACTCTTAATCGGGATGAGATATGGAGAGCCCAAACTCCTCAAACTTTTAAATATGATATAATTTTATCTGCCCATCATCAGGCTTATAAGGATAAGTTTTGTGCCACTGATGATGCTGCAATTGTAGAAAGATATGGACATAAAGTAAAAATGATAATTGGTTCTGAAGAAAATATTAAAATAACTACTCCTTTTGATATAATTATCGCGGAGAATTTTTTAAAAAGAGGATTTAAGTTTACACCATGAATGAGATTAAAATAAATAGCTATTCTAAAATAAATTTAGCCTTAAATATTTTAGATAAACGTAAAGATGGATATCATGAAGTTGAGACTATAATACAATCGATTAACCTGGCAGATAAAGTAATTATAACCGAAGAGAGGGAAGGGATTAAAATAAAATGCAATCACCCTCAAGTTCCGGTTGATAGTCAAAGCTTAGCCTATAAATCAGCCGAAAAGATGCTTAAGAAGTATGGAATAGAAAGAGGAGTTAAAATAGAAATTGATAAAAAAATACCTCTTGCTAGCGGTATGGCAGGTGGTTCGGCTAATTCTGCTACAATTTTAGTGGGGATAAATAAACTTTTTAGTTTAAATCTTAGTAATGAGGTTTTAAGGGAAATAGGAGAAGAGCTGGGGACGGATGTCCCTTTCTGTATACAAAATGGGACTGCCCTGGCTTACCAGAGAGGGGAAAAGATAACCCTTCTTCCTCCCATTAATCCCCCCTTATGGATTGTTGTAATAAATCCTGGTTTTAAAATTTCTACTCAGTGGGCTTATAATAATCTTGATTTAGAGAAAGTTAAAGGAAGGAAAGATAATACTAAAGCTATGCTTACAGTGTTAAAAGAAGGAAAATCTCAGGAAATTGCGAAAAATCTATTTAATTCTTTTGAAGAGTTAGTTATTAAAAAATTTCCTGAAATTGAAAAAGTAAAAGATAGATTGATAAATGAGGGAGTATTAGGTGCACTTATGTCCGGTAGTGGACCTACAGTATTTGGCATTGCGCAGAATAAGAAAGAAGCTTTACAAATATATAAAAAATTAAAACCAGAATACAAATTAATCTGGATAGTTCATAGTATTTAGTTAGCTGGTTAGACAGTCAATTTACTAATTCTCCAATTCACCAATTCACTAAGTAACCATCTAACCATGTGACTAAGTAACTAATAAGAGAGGGAGATTATGCGGGTAGGAATTGGATATGATGTACATCCTTTCGCTTCGGGAAAGAAATTAATTTTAGGGGGAGAAATCATTCCCTATCAAAAGGGTTTAAGTGGCCATTCAGATGCCGATGTCTTAATTCATTCTGTGATAGATGCTTTATTGGGGGCAGCAGGAGAAGGAGATATTGGTCAACATTTTCCGGATAATGATGAGAGGTATAAAAATATTTCCAGTTTAAAGTTATTAAAAGATACTTACATACTCTTAAAAGATAAAAGGATAATCGTAAATAATATTGATGTTTCGATAGTGCTGGAAGAACCTCGACTTTCACATTTTATTGTAAAAATGAAATACAATATCTCAAAAGTATTAAATATATCTACTGAAAAGATAAATATTAAAGCTACTACCAATGAAAAGATGGGTTTTATCGGCAGAAGAGAAGGCATTGCTTCTTATTGTGTGGTTAGTTTAACTGATTAATATTGAAAGGAGATTAGATAATGAAGGAGAAAGAAGATAAAAAAGAAAAAGGAGACAAAAAAGTATCAAAAAATGTAGAAGTAGAAAATGAAGAAGTTAAGGAAGAGGAAAAGCAAAAAGAATCTCTTAAAGAACCTGATTTACCTACTCTTTTTGTTTGGTTTATAAGTATGTTAAGCGGAAAGGCCTGGGAATATTTAGGCCTTATAATGAACCCGGAGACAAAAAAGATAAATCAGGATTTAAAGAAAGCAAAAATTGCTATTGATGCTGTTGCCTTTTTATTTGATCAAATAAAAGACACTCTAACTAAAGAAGATTTTAAGCGAATAGAAAATTTAGTGGCAAATTTAAGGATGAATTATGTGGAGAAATTGAAAGAATCGTAAAATTAAGGAATATTATTAACGAGAAGAAAGTGGGGAGAGGGTGCAAGAATAATGGATAAATTTTATCATAAAAGCGGTCTTAGTTTATTAACACTGTTATTAATTTTAATTTTGGGTAGTGGAATAATTTACGCTCAGGATGCTCAAACCTATTATAAAAATGGGTATGAGTATTTTATCCAGGAAAATTACGAAAAGGCTGAGCAATATTATAAAAAAGCTATTGAGTTAAATCCTGATTTTGAAAAAGCTCATTATTGGCTGGGAAAAGTATATAAACAAACCGGAGCCTACAGTCAGGCAATAGAACAATGGAAAGAAGTTCTAAGAATTAACCCCGGAAATCAATATGCTTTTTGGAATTTAGTAGGCAGTTTTAAGAGTACTTCTCGGGTTCAATCAGATAAATCAGGAGATTATTTAGATGAAGGAATTAAAATAATTAGAAATCCTGAGGAATACCTTTACAAGGAAGATACCCCTTCTTTAGACCTCTTACTTAGTGCCATTCCTTATTTTAAGAAAGCGATAAGCATAGATCCGAATTTAGTGGAGGCCTATTTTTGGGTAGGAGAAATTTACCAGGTTTTAGGAGATAAAAGTACCCGGCAATTTTATTCTTTAGCTATAGAAAGTTATAAAAAAGCAATAAATATTGAGGAAGTTAGAAATCCTATATCCTTTACTCACCCCTCACCGTATTGGCGTTCTTATATTCAGTTATCTAAAATGTACCATTCTTTAAGATTAAAAGATAAGGAAGAAAAATTATGGCTTGAATTAGAGAAGGTAAAATCACTCCCCTATCAACAGGCTTTAAACAGGAAAGGATATTTTGGTTTTGGTTATCCTTCTCGCATAGAAGTTAGTTTTGAAGAAGGAGATAAGGTAGAGAATTGGATTTATTCGGAGAAAAATATTACTTTTGTAGTAATTAATGGAGAGGTCCAAGGAGAAAAAGAGGAGGAATTGTAATTCTTAAAGAAAAAGATACCATCAAACGTTTAGGAATAATGGGAGGGGTATTTGACCCCGTACATTATGGGCATTTATTTACGGCTGAAGAAGCAAGGATTAAATTTAAATTAGATAAAGTAATATTTGTACCCTGCCGTCAGCCGACCCATAAACGAGAGAATAACATTTCTGATCCAGAACATCGGTATTTGATGACTATTTTAGCTACTGGCAATAACCCATTTTTTGAAGTATCTAAAATGGAACTTCGTCGACCAGGCCCTTCTTATTCTATCGATACAGTGAAAGAATTTATAAAGAAATATAATCATGGGATAAAAATATTTTTTATTACCGGAGCTGATGCCTTCTTAGAGATAGATTCTTGGTATAAAAGCGAGGAATTAATTAAGCTTTGTCGATTTGTAGCAGCTACTCGTCCGGGATATGATTTAAATAAATTAGATCAAAAATTTAAAAAAGTTATCAAAATTATGGAGATTCCCGCCCTGGCTATATCTTCTACTGATATTAGAAAAAGGGTGAGAGAGAGAAAGGGCATCAAATATCTGGTTCCCTATAAAGTGGAAGAATATATCTACAAAAATGGATTATATCGTAAAATGTAACATTTTGTGCCTGGGTCCTCTTAAAATGAGAATCAGGAGATGAGAATGGATATTGATTTAATAAAGGTAAGATTAAAAGAGATAATAAGTGAAGAGAGATTCGTACACTCGGTTAATGTTTCCCGGGTAGCTCGGGAGTTAGCTTTAAGATATGATTATAATGCGGATAATGCCGAAATAGCCGGGCTATTACATGATTGTGCCAAAGATTTAAATTATAAGACTTTGGAAAAAATGATTTTAGAATATAATATACAGACCGATGAAATTATTCAAAAAATCCCTAAACTATTACATCCTTTGGTAGGGGCAGCTATAGCGGAAAAGGAATTTAACATTCAAGACCCTGCTATTTTAAAAGCAATAAAAGCACACAGTGCCGGTGCAGCTCAGATGTCCCTTTTAGATAAGATAATTTATCTAAGTGATAAGATTGAACCTTTTGAGGAATAATGAAGGGGTAGAGGAAGTAAGAAAAATGGTATGGAAAGATTTAAATAGAGCTGTATTAATGGTTCTGGATAAAGGACTAATCTATCTAATCAGTAAAGGTTCATTAATTCATCCAATTTCTATTGAGGCTAGAAATAACATTTTAAGCAAGGTGGTTTTTGCTTAATGTATGAAAATAATTTATTAGAAGAGAAGACAGGAAGGAATAATGGAAGAAGATTAAAAAGGAAAAAAAATAAAAAAATAATCCTGATCATATCTTCTATTCTACTGTTATCTATTCTAATTATATTCTTAAAATATTTAGGAATATTTCCTTTCAGTTCTAGTATATTGTCTTATAATCGAATAAATGTATTAATTGTGGGTTGTGATGAAATTGAAAACCACGGACGTGCTGATACTATAGTGTTTTTAAGCATATCCCCTAAAACTAAAGATGCCCTCATATTATCTATCCCTCGGGATACCCGGGTTGAAATTCCGGGAAGAGGAATGGACAAGATAAATCATGCTTATGCCTTTGGAGGGGAAAAATTAATAAGTAAAACAGTCAGTTCATTTTTAGATATACCTCTTCATTTTTATGCTGTAATGGATTTTAAAGGATTTGTCAGTATAATTGATGAATTAGGTGGAGTAGAGATTGATATAGAAAAGGAGATGCATTATGTAGATAAAGCAGGTGGGGTGGATATAAACCTTTATCCAGGAAAGCAAATATTAAATGGTGAAAAAGCTTTACAATATATTAGATTCAGACATGATAGATTAGGTGATTTGGGCAGGATAAAGAGACAACAAAAATTAGCTATGGCTCTAATTAACAAGATGATGAAATTTGATTCTATTATAAAAATTCCTCAGCTGTTAGAAGGGATAAAGGGGTATATAGAGACTAATATAAAGGTTCAAGATGTAATCGCTATAGCTAATTTGTTTAAAAATGTAAATCGAGAGAAGTTTAAGCTTGAAACCGTTCAGAGTAAGCCAGTTTATATTGAGGGGGTAAGTTATTTAGAACCGGATGTGGAAGAAGTGCAGCAAAGGGTTAAGTCACTAATTTATGGTAAAAATAGTGGGGTAAAAGTAGAAGTTTTAAATGGGAATGCTATGTCGGGTATTGCTCATAGAATAGCCAAAGATTTAGAGTTACAGGGATTTGAGATAGTAAATATTGATAATGCAGATAATTTTAATTATGAAAAAACTAAAATTATTATTTACTCAGATAAGATAAATTTAGATAATGAATTTAAACAGTTATTTAAAGATTTTGAAATTGTTAAAGGATATCAAACACAGGATGGCCCAGATTTGGTAATAATATTAGGGAAAGATATGATTAATTAGTATCTCGTATCTCGTGTGAATCGTATCTCGTAAAGAAGAAGTAGTACAGGCGCCTTGCCTGTCTATCAAACAACTAAATAAACTAAACGGCAAATCAGCTAACTAAATTGACCGGTAGAGTTAAATAAACTTGTATCTTGCATTTAATGCTAACGACTATTCACTATTGACTATCGACTAATTAAAAGAGGTGATGTTTTTGAAAAAAAATTCTTTAGCTATTGCTAAAATGGCTGTAGCTGCCGCTGAAGATAAAAAAGCAAAAGATACAGTAATATTAAAACTAAGCAAATTAACTCTAATTGCAGATTATTTTGTAATCACCAGTGGTGATTCAGAACCCCAATTAAAAGCAATAAATAATTTTATTATGAGGAAATTAAAAAAGAACAAAATTAGATTATTGCATTATGAAGGCAAACCTGAGACAGGATGGATATTATTGGATTATGGTGATGTAATAGTTCATATATTTTCTAAAGAGAAAAGGGATTTTTACGACCTGGAATATATCTGGCAGGAAGCAAAGAAAATTCGCTTATTAAAAGGGAAGTAAATATTAAAGGAGGGAAAATAATGAGTGCCAGTGAAGAGGGTAAGGGAAATTGGGTTTTCGGATTAATAATATTAGCTGTTGGCATTATATTTATAGTAGAAAATTTCACTGATTTAGAAATATGGGGAAGAGTATGGAACCTATGGCCAGTAATTTTACTTATCTGGGGAATTAAAGAAATATGGCAAAATAAATCCATTTTTTTTGGAGTAATATTAATAGCAATAGGGACCATCTTTTTTGCTAAATATTTTTTCGATTTTGTGATTTCAGAAAATATCTGGAAATTTTGGCCAATACTGATAATTGCCCTGGGAATCGATCAAATTTTTAAATCCTTTGGGGTGAGAAGAATTAAAGCCATGGAAAAAATAAAAGAAGAAGAGGAAATTTAGTTCTTTTATTTTTTCTACTTTCTATTTTCTAACCTTTTTATTTCCACTAAAAGTACTGTGGCTCCAATAGTCAAGTTTAGGTAAAAAATTGTAAATCTCCAGGCTCCAATAAAGAGACCCAAAAGATAATAAGGGACAAAGAATGAGAACAAAGAAGCAAAACCTATTTCTGCTGTTCCACTTCCACCTGGGGTGGGCATAAAAGGTAGAATAAAATAGAATATAACTTGCATTACCAATACATGAGAGAGATTAAAGTTTAAGTTAAATCCCCAAAGGAGCAAGGGTGCTATCAGGAAAAAAGTGCCCCAAAAGATAATGGTATAAAAGGTAGATAGTAATATTTTAATCCAATTTTCTTTTAATAGATAAAAGCTCTTGTGAAATTCTTTGATTTCCTGGATTACTTTATCGAATAAGTGCGACATTGTTTCTTTTTTAGAAAATTTTAAGATACAGGGCAAATGTTGAATCTTAAAAATTATTCCTATCATCTTTTCTGGATATATTGCCGCCAGAATAAATAAAAAGAGAAAAAACAAGGAAATTAGTATAGCTGCATTGATAAGGATTAAAGAAAGAATGGTGTAATTAGTAATTGTTCTTTTAAAGCTGAAAAAGATGATAGGGGTAAAAATAGTAAAAACTAAGGTCTTAAGCAGAGGAATGACAGTGGCAACCATAGTAGCTTTACCTAAAGTCATTTTATTTTTTATGTTTTTATTAAATAGATATATTTGAGCGGGCAAGGTACCGGAGAAGAAAGGGGTTATACCACCGGCAAAGTTACTAATATAGTACACTTTTAGGGCTTCAGTAAAAGTAATTTTTTCATTAACTGCCTCTACGGTCATTTTTATTCTGAGAGCATTTACTGCTGCAGCAAATGCCATCAGAACAAAAGCTAAGAATAGGTATTTTTTGTTAATATAAGATAGACTTATCCAGGTATTCTGATTAGTAGTAACAAAGATGATGATTAAGGCAGTTATAATACCGATAACTATAGAAACAGCCAACCCTTTAAGAAATCTTTTTTTATCTAAAATTAATTCATTCAAAAAGTCATTCACTCCTTTTAGATAGTCGTTAGCATTAAATTCAGGTTTTTAGTTATTAGTTTACAGATTTTAGTTACAAACCTTAAAGTTGTGGGTTATCTAAAACTCGAAACTTGTAACTTGAGACCTGAAACTTACAAATTAGAGTATAACATACTTTTATTTTTATTTACAGGAAGGATATTTCCCATAAAAAGACAGTTATTAAATATAACCAAAACAATAAAGGTTGTAGTGCATTAGTTAGAACATAGAGAAGGAGATAGAACTATAGGTAAAAATTTTAATCTAGCGGAAAGGATAATTTATTAATGATAGGGACTATAGTAAATGTGGTGGCAATTTTTTTAGGTTGTTCTGTGGGATTTATTTTGAAAAGTAGATTTCCCGAAAAAATTGAAAAAATTATTATGCAGGCCCTGGGATTGGCTTCTTTATTAATTGGGATGCAGATGGCCATTAAAACAAATAATATATTATTGGTGATATTCTCTCTGGTAATAGGTGGGGTGATTGGGGAGATAATAGGCATTGAAGAAGGTCTGGAAAGATTTGGAGAAAGAATTAAGCGAAAGTTCAAAAGTAATAATACTTCGGAAAGATTTGTAGAAGGATTTCTTACCGCCAGTTTATTATATTGTGTAGGCTCAATGGCCATAATGGGTGCTATTAAGGAAGGTCTAAGCGGTAATCCGGATATACTTTATGCTAAATCATTGTTAGATGGAGTAACCTCTATTGCTTTTACCGCAGCTATGGGCATAGGGGTATTATTTTCGGCTATTCCGGTATTTTTATATCAGGGAGGGATCACCTTGTTAGCTCGCTCCATAAAAGATTTC
This sequence comes from Atribacterota bacterium, assembly GCA_030605615.1. Taxonomy (GTDB): domain Bacteria; phylum Atribacterota; class Phoenicimicrobiia; order Phoenicimicrobiales; family Phoenicimicrobiaceae; genus JAUWHZ01. Next base: position 46,733 of record JAUWHZ010000027.1, read on the forward strand.
CTCTCTCCTGAAATAATAAATGAGATGACTGCGGTGGGGGGAATTTTAATATTAGGTATAGGTTTTGGATTATTAGAGATAAAAAAGATTAAGGTAGGGAATCTATTACCCGCTATTCTGGTTGCCGCCCTTTTAGCAGCAATTTTTTAGCTAATGAGTCGAGGTGGTAATTATTGTCCCTATTAACCTTTCTAAACCGAGGAAAAGGGAAGATAGAAAGGATGTGGATAAATGAAATTAAAATTTAAATGGGAAGATAAAATTTTAAAACCGCAAAGATGGATAAAGAAAATCAAAAAAAATAGAGAAGTATTTATTATAGTTGGTACGGTTATAATTTTAAATATTATAGTCTGCTTGAGTGAGGTTTTAGATATTCCCCAATACTTACTCGGTGCACCAAAAACTCCCATTAACTGGCGAGAAGCTCTTTTTTTATCTATTCTAATAACTTCTGTTGGCTCTATTGCAATTGCTATGATTAGGCACTTTGTTGGCGAACATAAGCAGTCTAAAGAAATCCTTCAGAAATCCGAAGCAAAATACCGTACCACTTTTGAATCAACTGGAACGGCTACAATAATCATTGAAGAAGATATGACCATATCTATGATTAACTCTCAATGTGAAAAAGTCTTTGGGTATTCTAAAGAAAAAGTAGAAGGCAAAAAAAGCTGGATTGAATTTGTGGTAAAAGAAGATTTAGAGAGGATGAAAGAATACCATCGCCAGCGCAGAATTAATCCTGATAAGGCACCAGGAAATTATGAATTTCGTTTAAGGGATCGATATGGTAAGGTTAAAAATATCTTTCTTACCATTAATATGATTCCAGGGACAAAGCAGAGTGTAGCTTCTTTATTAGATATCACCGAGCGCAAACAAAGCGAAAAGTTAAAAGAGGTCTTATATAATATCTCCAAAGCAGCCAACTCCCCCATCTCGCTTGGCCAACTCTACCGAACTATCCATAAAGAACTGGGCACTATAATCGATACTACCAATTTCTATATCGCCTTAGTTGATGAAAAAGAAGATAAGGTTTTCTTCCCCTATCATCAAGATGAGAAGGATAATGATTTCCCCATTCTAAAGATAAGCAGTACCAATACTCTTACTACTTATGTTATAAAAACTGGTAAGTCTCTACTTAATGATAATAATCAATATAAGGAAATGATCGCTCAAGGAATATTAACCCCTATGGGTAGCACCACACCTCAGAGTATCTGGTTAGGAGCCCCCCTAAAGGTAGAAGATAAAATAATCGGAGCTATGGTGGTGCAAAGCTACACCAACCCTGAGCTTTATACTGAAAAAGATATCAAACTGATGGAATTCGTCTCCTCCCAGGTAGCTACCGCCATAGAGCGTAAAAGCTCCGAAGAGAGAATCAAACACCTAAGCTTCCATGATTCTCTAACCGGTCTTTACAACCGGGCTTACTTTGAGGAAGAACTGGAAAGATACAACTTCCCCCGTTACTACCCTTTAAGTATAGTGATGATAGATATCAACGGACTTAAGGTAATAAACGATACCTTCGGCCACTACCAGGGAGATAAGCTCTTACAACACTTCGCCCAACTTCTTGCTTCCGTCTCCCGCAAAGGAGATGTAATCGCTCGTATAGGAGGAGATGAGTTTGCCCTTCTCCTCCCCTCTACCACACCCGAACAGGTCCATAAGTTCTGTGAGAGGATCAAGAAGACCTGTGAGGAAGATACCATTAAACCAATCTACCTAAGACCGAGTATCTCCTTAGGTAAGGCCACCCAGGAGGGGGAATATCAGGATATAGGTACCCTCTTAAAAGAGGCCGATAACAAGATGTATCAGGATAAGCTCTTCAGTGCAAAAAGTAGAGAAAAATATCTTCTTGATTCTTTCTGTATGATTCTGGCCGAGCGAGACCCCCATGCCGGAGATCATGCCCAGAGACTCCAGGAGCTGGCCTTATCTTTAGGCAAAAGGATAGCCCTTTCCGAATACCAGTTAAACAACCTGAAGCTCTTGGCCTTACTTCACGATATCGGTAAGATCGGCATCCCCGATAGCATCCTCTTTAAGACCTACGACCTTACCCCTTCTGAGTGGAAGAAGATGAAAGAACACCCCAAAATAGGCTACCGTATGGCCAAGAACATTCCTGACTTTACCCCCATCGCCCGGGAGATCCTCTACCACCATGAAAACTGGGACGGCTCTGGTTATCCGGAGGGTCTAAAAGGAGAGAAGATCCCCTTACTTTCCCGGATCATCACCATCGCCGATGCCTATGATGTGATGCAGTCCCGTCGTCCATATAAAGGAAAAATAAGTAAAGCCAAGGCCTTACAAGAGATAAAAAGGTGTACCGGGACCCAGTTTGACCCTCAGCTGGTAGAGATATTCTTGAAGATAGTAAAAACCTGACAGGATGGTTCTTTGGCGCGTTTTTACAAATTTAAATGCAATAAATTGTATTGATTGGCTAATTGCTTAGTTATATAATTAATTAGATTTGTTATAGTCAATCGAATTAAATATAAAAATTTAAGCATTATACATTAATTTAAAATATTGGAGGTTGTATAGGATGCAGAAAAAGACCATTAAAGATTTGAATAAAGATCAATTAGAAGGCAAAAGAGTATTGGTCAGGGTGGATTTTAATGTTCCCCTAAACGAAGAATTAGAAATTACTGATGATACAAGAATAAAAGCAGTTCTTCCCACTATTAAATATTTAGTTTCTCGTAAGGCTAAAGTAGTTTTGATGAGCCACTTAGGTCGTCCTAAAGGTAAAATAATAGAGAAGTTGAGACTTAATCCTGTTGCCCGGAGATTAACTGAATTATTAGAACAGAAAGTTAAAAAGCTTGATGATTGTATAGGTAAAGAAGCAGAAGAAGAAGTTGCGAAATTACAGCCGGGTGAAGTAGTACTCTTAGAAAATTTAAGATTTCATCCCGAAGAGGAAAAGAACGACCCAAAATTTTCTAAAGCATTGGCTAATTTAGCCGATATTTTTGTGAATGATGCCTTTGGTACTGCCCATCGAGCCCATGCTTCTACAGTGGGGGTAGCCAGGATATTGCCATCATATGCTGGATTTTTAATGGCCAAAGAGGTAGAGGTATTGAGCAATTTATTAGAGAATCCCGAAAGACCTTTTGTAGTCCTATTAGGGGGAGCAAAAATATCCGGGAAAATTGAAATTGTTCAGAATTTATTAAATATAGCGGATAAAATTTTAATTGCCGGAGGGATGAGTTATACCTGTTTGGCCGCTCTGGGGTATGAGGTAGGCAAATCCTTATTAGAGGAATATGATTTAAGAGTAGTTTATAAAATGTTAAAAGAAGCAGAAGAGAAAGGGAATAAGATACTTTTACCTATTGATTTAGTAGTGGCAAGAAAAGAGGTATCAGAAAAGGCAGTGAGTAAATTGGTAAGAGTCGAGAATATTCCCAAAGATGGCATAGGAGTGGATTTGGGCGAAGAATCTTTAGAGAGATTTAAGAAAGAATTAAAAAAAGCAAAAACCATATTTTGGAATGGACCAGTAGGAGTATTTGAAATAGAGAAATTCGCTAAAGGGACTAATAGAATAGCAAGATGTTTAGCTGATATGGAAGACAAGGCAACCACTGTTATTGGCGGAGGAGACTCAATTGCAGCAATTGATAAGGTAGGAGTTGCAGAAAAAATAACTCATATTTCTACCGGTGGTGGAGCTTCTTTAGAATTTTTAGGCGGAAAAAAACTTCCTGGTATAGAAATTTTACCAGAAGAATAAAAGTGAATCTGAATCAGGGGATGGTTTTTTGGTTCATTTTTTAAGAACTATTCCCTGATTTATTAAGAAATAAATTTTGAACTTTTTGGGTCATTCTCTCCCAGTGAGTTCCTTTCCAGTAATATTTTTTACAAGAAGGGCAATAAACAAATTCGTTTTGAGTTAAAAAGACATAAGGCGGAACATAACCCTCGACTTTTATTTTATCTATCTTTATAGTAGGAGTATTACATAACGAACAACGAGAAAATATTTTTGACTTAAAATCAATTTTAATTTTTAACCCCTTTATCACCTCAGATAATTGCTCTTCCCATCGATTACCTTTAATAAATAAAAAGTCGCAGATATTCCGTCTTTTTATAAGATTAGTATCTCTGGTCAGCAATATTCTATTTTCTTGCCGGGCAGTAAGAATAAGAGTTAAATCTTCATCGGCAATAGGGTAAGTGGTATTATAACCTAAAATACGCAACCACTTAGCTAATTTACCCAGCATTTTATCAGCTAAAAATTTTATTTCTTCTTCTTTACCATTGTTAGTATTAGTATCTTGTATCATTTTTCACAAATAAATTCCTTCAATGAATAAAAAATAATGTTTTTATATTTAAATAATCGACTCACTGGTTTTTCTAATCTTTATTTCAAAATTATTATATCATGTTACTATTAAAAATTATACAATCACACTATATACTGTGATTAAATTTGAGTTAACTTGACAATTTAATCAGGTAGTTGTATTATTATTATACCCCCATAGGGTATAATAAATATAGGAATAAATTGTTTCTGTTATGAATAATTCACAATTCAATCAATTAGAAAAAATAAAAATATTAAGTCGATTAAAAAGGATAGAAGGACAGATCAGGGGCATACAAGGGATGATTATTGAAGAAAGATCTTGTTCAGACATTATGGTTCAAATTGCTGCAGTTAAATCAGCTCTTAATCAAGTGAGTAAAATGCTTTTAGAGAATCATGTCAATTCCTGGTTTAATTCATCACTTGATTCTGAGGATATCCCTCAGGATATGATTACCGAAATAATGGATTTAATATTAAAGTTTGTAAGATAAGAAATAATAACTAAATTGAGTAAATACAGAATTAAGAAGTCAGAAGTCAGAAGTCAGAAGTCAGAATAAAATAATAAAATAATATAAAGAACAATTATTCCCTGAATCGGCGAGTTATGTGTCAATTGACAATTATTTATAGAATAAATTATAATTTATGTGAAATCAGATTTATAGTGATATTAAAGAAAGAATAAAAATTGTTGGAGGAAAACCAATTATAATGTTATGTCAAATTTGTAAGAAAAAAGAAGCCACTATTACTATTGCTAAAGTTGTTGGTGAACAGAAGACTGAGTTTCATCTTTGTAAAGACTGTGCTGCTGTTTTTAGCGATAAAATTTCTATATTTCCTCTCCCTCAATTTAATATTAATGATTTGTTAGCCGGATTATTAAAAGCCATTGACCTTTATAACAAAGAGGAAGGAATTGTCCCAGCTAAAGAGATAAAATGTAAAAATTGTGGTTTAACCTATGAAGAATTTAAACAATCTGGAAAGTTAGGTTGTAGTGTGTGCTATCACGATTTTAGAGACCAATTAACCCCTCTTCTTAGAAGATTATATGGTAGCAGTGAACATATAGGTAAGATCCCTCGCCGGGCTAGGGGCAAGTTAAATAAAATTAAGAAAATTAAGCAGCTCAGAAAGGAATTACGGGAAGTAGTGATAAAGGAAGAGTACGAGAAAGCCGCGAAGATAAGAGATGAGATATTAAAACTTGAAGGAGTGCTAAAGAAATAAAATGCAAAATAATAGAAAAGAGACACTATTACAGAATTTGAAAAAATCTACTGCTGAATGGACTAGTGGACAAGGGTCCCTATCTGATATAGTAATAAGCTCTCGAATTAGATTAGCTCGAAATATGGAAGGCATTCCTTTTCCATCCCGAGCTGATAAAGCAGAACTAAAGAATATATTTGAATTGAGCAAACAGGTTGTAGATAAAAGTTCTCTTTTTAGAGATTCTAATCTACTTTTATTAGATGAACTGAGCTCTTTAGAAAATCAATTTTTAGTGGAAAAACATCTAATAAGTATTTACCATGCTCGAGAGAAGCATCTCTATAGAGGGTGTGTTTTTAATCAAAAAGAGACTTTAAGCATAATGATTAACGAAGAAGACCATTTTCGAATCCAATACCTACTTTCAGGGTTACAGTTGAATAAAATATGGGAATTCATTAATCAAATTGATGATGAAATTGGGAAAAAGGTTACCTATGCCTTCAGCGAGAAAGAAGGATACTTAACCTCCTGTCCAACCAACGTAGGAACTGGATTGAGGGCTTCAGTGATGTTGCATTTACCGGCCTTAGTAATGGTAAATAGGGTAAATGATGTATTAAAAGCGATATCCAAAATAGGTTATGTAGTAAGAGGATTTTATGGTGAAGGAACTGAAGTGATGGGAAATCTTTTTCAGGTTTCCAATCAGATTACTTTAGGTCTATCTGAAGAGGAGATTATCGACAATTTAGAAAAGGTTAATCAACAAATAATAAGCCAGGAGCAGAAGATGAGAAAAAATTTATTATCTGAATCCAAAAGTCAGCTGGAAGATCAGGTTTGGAGGGCTTATGGTATCTTGAGTAATGCTCGAATTATATCTTCAGCGGAGACAATGAAGCTTTTATCTAAATTGAGGTTTGGAGTAGAATTAGGAATAATCTCGTATCCTGGCCTGGGAACTATAAATAAATTGATGTTGTTGATTCAACCTGCTTATTTACAAATCTTATCAGGTAAAGAGTTAAGTCCTTATGACCGAGACTTGCAAAGGGCAATATTAATTAGAAATAAAATTACCTATTCAAGAGAAAGGATGTGTATATAATGTTTAAAAGGTACACTGAAAAAGCAAAGAAGGCTATAATGATAGCTCAAGAAGAAGCGATAAATTTTAATCATGATTATATAGGAACTGAACATATTCTTATTGGTTTAGTAAAAGAAGAAGATGAAGTTGCGTCTCAGGTTTTAAAAGAATTAGGGGTGGATGCTGATAAGGTTGTAGAAGAGGTAGAAAGACTGGTGGGAAGAGGTGAATATCAGCAGGTAAGCGAGATTGCCTTCACTCCCCGGGCTAAAAAAGTTTTAGAATTAGCCTCCCAAGAAGCGAGCCAATTGAAACACAATTATATTGGTACAGAGCATATATTATTAGGTTTAATTAAAGAAGGAAGTGGAGTAGCGATTAGAATTTTAGCAGATTTGGGCGTTAATCCAGATAATGTTTACACAGAAGTTATGAAAATTCTAATGAAAAGTGAAGCTCAAAGTTTTCCCTCTGCTGCAGGGAAAAGATTAACTAAAACCCCCGCTTTAGATGAATTTGGGAGAGATTTAACCAAATTAGCCAGAGAGGATAAATTAGACCCGGTTATTGGTAGAGGCATGGAAATTCAAAGAGTAATGCAAATTTTAAGCAGAAGAAAGAAAAATAATCCCTGTATAATAGGAGAAGCTGGTGTAGGGAAAACAGCTATTGTGGAGGGTTTAGCACAAAAGATAGATAATAATGATGTTCCGGAGATATTAAAAAATAAAAGAATTGTTTGTCTTGATTTGGCTTTAATTGTGGCTGGTACTAAGTATCGAGGCGAATTTGAAAAGAGATTGAAGAAAATTGTTAAAGAAGTTCAGGATTCAAATGAGATCATACTATTTATCGACGAGATTCATACCTTAGTAGGCGCAGGAGCAGCGGAAGGGGCGATCGATGCTTCTAATATATTAAAACCCGCCTTGGCGCGAGGAGAACTACAAGTTATTGGCGCAACTACTGCTGATGAATATCGAAAGTATATCGAAAAAGATGCTGCCCTAGAACGAAGATTTCAGCCAATTAATATTTCTGAACCTTCAATAGAAGAGACTATTAAAATCTTGCAAGGACTTAGAGATAAATATGAAGCTCATCATAAGATAAAAATAACTGACCAGGCTTTAGAGGCAGCAGCTCGTCTGTCCGCCCGATATGTTTCTGGTAGGTTTTTACCGGATAAGGCTATTGATTTGATAGATGAAGCAGCTTCCCGGATTAAATTGCAAAACACTATTTCTCCTCCAGATGTAAAAGAAATGGAAGAACAGTTGAATCGAGTAAGAAAAGAAAAAGAATCAGCAGTAAAGTTGCAACAGTTTGAAAAGGCAGCTCAATTAAGAGATAAAGAAAAGAAGTTAGAGGCTGAACTTCAAAAAGTAAAAGAGAAATGGGAAACAGGTAAGAGGATTAACAAAGTGGAAGTTACTGAAGAGGATATTGCCGAAATTGTATCCAGTTGGACCGGCATCCCTGTTTTTTCATTGAAAGAAGAAGAAGCGCAAAAGTTACTCCGCATGGAGGAAGAGTTACACAAAAGGATAATTGGACAGGATGAAGCTATAATATCTATTTCAAGAGCAATAAGAAGAGCCCGAGCTGGCGTGAAAAATCCCAAACGTCCCATTGGTTCTTTTATCTTCTTAGGACCAACTGGAGTAGGCAAGACGGAATTGGCCCGCAGTTTAGCAGAATTTCTTTTTGGTGATGAAAATGCTATGTTAAGTTTAGATATGTCTGAATATATGGAAAAATTTGCTGTTTCCAGATTGGTTGGGGCCCCTCCAGGGTATGTGGGATATGAGGAAGGGGGTCAATTGACTGAAAAGGTTAGGAGAAAACCTTATTCGGTAGTATTGTTAGATGAAATAGAAAAAGCTCATCCAGATGTTTTTAATATATTATTACAGATCTTTGAAGATGGTAGATTAACTGACTCACAGGGAAGAGTGGTAGATTTTAAAAATACAGTAATAATTATGACTTCCAATGTAGGAGCTACCTTAATTAAAAAAGGAGCTACTTTAGGATTTAGAGGGACTAATGAGCCCGAAGAAATCTCTTATAAAGAAATAAAAGAAAAAGTAACGGGAGAGTTGAATAAAACGTTCCGACCAGAATTTTTAAATCGAATTGATGAGATAATAGTTTTCAAATCTCTTAACAGAGAGGAGATTAAGAAAATAGCTGATTTAATGTTGAAGGAAGTGAAAAAACTATTAGAAGAGCAAAAAGTTGACCTTGAAGCAACAGAAAAGGCTAAAGAACTATTAGCTAAAGCGGGTTATGATCCCAATTTTGGAGCTCGCCCATTAAGGCGGATTATCGAAAAATTAATTGAAACTCCTATTTCCGAAAAAATATTAGCTGGTAAGTTTAAGGAAGGAGATTGTATATTAATCGAAGTAAAAGATAGGAAAATAGTATTTTCTAAAAAAGGAAAAAAATAAAAATTAAGACAAAGAGGTTAAAATGGCCAGAGGAGAAAAATCTATTTTTCGTTGTCAACAATGTGGTTATGAATCTTTCCGATGGTTGGGGCGTTGTCCTGATTGTGGAGGATGGAATGCTCTGATTGAGGAAGCATTCAAAGAAGAGAAAAAATATTCCCTTCATCCAGAAGGACATTCTACACCTTTACCTATTAGTAAGATAGAGATAGAGGAAAGTAAAGCGAGATATAAAGCGGGGATTTCGGAGTTTGATAGAGTATTAGGAGGAGGAATTGTCCCTGGTTCTCTAATTTTAGTTGGGGGAGAACCAGGTATTGGAAAGTCTACCCTTCTTTTACAAATAGCTAATGTTTTAAGCAGTAACTATGGGATAATTTTATACATTTCTGCTGAAGAATCGCTTTTTCAGATTAAATTAAGGGCCAGTCGATTAGGTGCCCTGGCAGAAAAACTTTTTTTAGTTTCTGAAACTGATATAGAAGTGATAAAAAAGCATATCAGTGAGATTAAGCCAAAAGTGGTTATAATAGATTCCATTCAAGCAATTAATGATTGCGAGATTACTTCAGCACCAGGAAGTATTAGTCAGGTAAGAGAATGTACTGCTCAAATAATGCGCTTAGCTAAGAGTAAAGAAATTTCCGTCTTTATTATCGGTCATGTAACTAAAGGAGGGATGCTGGCTGGGCCTAAAGTTCTTGAGCATATTGTAGATACCGTTTTATATCTGGAAGGCGAACAATATAATATTTATCGTATACTTCGTTCGACAAAGAATAGATTTGGCTCTACTAATGAATTGGGGATATTTAAAATGGGAGAAAAAGGTCTGGTTGAAGTTTTAAATCCATCTGAATTACTTCTTTCAGAAAAACCTTCTCATGTTTCTGGCTCAGTAGTAGCAGCTACTTTTGAAGGGAGTAGACCAATATTAGTGGAAATACAAGCTTTGGTAAGTTATAGCAACCTGGGCATCTCCCGAAGAATGACTACCGGGGTAGATTATAATCGAGTTCTACTTATCTTAGCAGTACTCGAAAAAAGGGTGGGATACTCTTTACATTCTCAAGATGTTCATGTAAATGTTGCAGGGGGAATAAGGGTATTAGAGCCTGCTTTAGATTTGGCAATTATAATGGCCATAGCTTCCAGTTTTAAAGACATTCCTATTGATCCAAATACAGCTGTACTTGGAGAAGTGGGGTTGGCAGGAGAAATTAGAATGGTAAATCAAGCAGAAAAACGGATACAGGAAGTATTAAAAATGGGTTTTAAGAGATGCATTATTCCTCAGGGTAATTTAAAGACTCTTAATAATTATTTATCAAAAGAAGAGTTGGAAATTATCGGGGTAAAGACAGTTCAAGAGGCTATCAATCTGGTCTTGAATTAGTCGTTAGTCGTTAGTGAATAGTATATAGTAAAGAAAAGAGAAGGTAGAAGCCTAATTCGTATCTCGCATTCTAGCGGATAGCGTTTAGCGTAGAGCGGATAGAATAATTAGTATATAGTAAAGAAGAAAGAGAAAAGAAGAATTAAGAATCTAGGAGTCAGAAGCCAGAGGTAAGGGCAGATCTTGTGTTTGCCCATAGAATAAAAAGAGCAGGCTCCGTGAAAGCAGAAAGCAGGAATCTATTAAAAATAAAATGTCATTGCGAACACTATGACTTTGTCAAGCACTTTTTAAACTTTTTAGATACATCGGATGTATTGATCGATGCTCCTTGATATACCGGGTATTATTCCGGATTATAGTACAGGCCACCTTAAGCAGTTTATTGGCAATATTATTCAAGACTAAGGGCTTGGCTTTACCCTGATCTAGTTTACGTAAATAATAGCGTCTAAAGGTTACATTATGGGTGGACACCGATTGAGCAGCCAGCCGCAGGAGTTTACGGCTTGGCCCAGGTCCAAAGTGGCGAATTTTCGCCCTTTTA
>JAUWHZ010000012.1 GCA_030605615.1 Atribacterota bacterium
TTCCCCAATAAGGTCGAGTATAGGACAGGTAAGTAGCTGTTCCAATTCTCCCCTTCATTATCCACATGCACCTCTTTTTGCTTCTATTTTAGTTTACTTCTTTCATCCTAGCAATGGTGCATATGTATCTGAACTTATTCATATCAAATTCGTATTACGTATAGCGTATCTCGTCATATAGCTCATAGTTCTTATTTTGTCATTGCGGTAAATTCAATTTAATATGGAGTTCCCTTAATTGTTTTATATCTACTTCTGATGGTGCATCAGTTAAAAGGCACGTAGCTTTTTGGGTTTTAGGAAAGGCAATTACTTCCCTTATTGAACGAGCTCCAGCTAAAAGCATCACCAATCTATCCAGACCAAAGGCAATTCCCCCATGAGGTGGTGCTCCATACTTTAATGCTTGTAATAAAAATCCAAATTTTTGTTCGGCTTTTTTATCATCTATTCCCAATAATTGAAATATCTTTTTTTGAAGATCATTGTTATGTATCCTAATACTTCCGCTCCCAATTTCATTCCCATTAAGTACTAAATCATACGCCTTTGAACGAATTTTTAAAGGATTACTATCTAATAGTTTTATATCTTCATCAAGAGGAGCAGTAAAAGGATGATGAACTGCCTCGTATCCTTTTTCTTCCTGATTATATGTTAACAATGGAAAATTTATAACCCAAAGGAAATTATATTCTTCTTTATCTTTTTTAATTAGATGTAAATCATTAGCTAATTTTAATCTTAAATTTCCTAATGCTTCATAAACCACTTCCTCTTGGTCAGCAACAATTAAGATAAGATCTCCTGGGTTCGCTTTAGTTTTAAGTTTAACTTTTTCTATCTCTTCGGGAGAAAGAAACTTGGCTACGGAAGATTGAAAATCTTTTCCTTCTTTAATTTTTATATAAGATAAGCCTTTTGCACCAAAGGAGGTAATAAGCAATTGTAAATCATCGAGTTTCTTTCGGGAAAACTTTCTATCTCCATCTATCTTTATGGCACATATTTTTCCTTGATTCTTGATTACATCTTGAAATATTCTAAAAGAACTGTCTTGAAATATTTCAGTTAAGTCTATTATTTCCATACCAAATCTTAAATCTGGTTTATCTGTCCCATATTTGGATATCGCTTCCTGGTAATCCATCTTTAAAAAGGGTGTTTTTATTTTGACATTAAGCAGTTTTTTAAATAAATAAATGAACATTTCTTCAATTAAGTTGAATACTTCTTCTCTATCAATGAAAGACATTTCCATGTCAAGTTGAGTAAATTCAGGTGCTCGGTCAGCTCTTAAGTCTTCATCACGAAAACATCGCACTATCTGAAAATATCTTTCAAACCCGGCTATCATTAATAATTGTTTAAATAATTGTGGTGATTGTGGAAGAGCGTAAAATTTACCTGGATTAACTCTGCTGGGAACTATATAATCTCTTGCCCCCTCGGGTGTACTTTTAGTTAAGAATGGAGTCTCTATATCTAAAAAACCTTTATTATTTAAATAATTCCTGATTTCCATACAAATTTGATGGCGTAAATTCATATTTTTTTGCATCTTCGGTCTTCTTAAATCCAGGTAGCGATATTTTAATCTTAGATTATCATTTATCTCTAACTTATCATCGATGTTAAAAGGTAGAGCTTCAGAAATGTTTAATATTTTTATCTGTTTAGCCTTAACTTCGATTTCTCCAGTAGGCATATTGGGATTTTCTGAACCCACTAAACGAGAAACAACTCTACCTTTCACGGCAATAACATACTCATTTTTAACATTGTGGGCTTTCTGGTGTGCTTCGGTAGATTCCTCCGGATCAAATACAATTTGTGATATTCCTTCACGGTCTCTTAAATCAATAAAAATTAACCCACCATGATCTCTTCTACTTTGAACCCAACCCATTAAGGTTATGTTTTTTTCAACATCATTTTTTCGGAGTTCCCCACAGGAATGAGATTTCTTCCAAGAATTTAATTTTTCGATTATTTCTTTTGAATTCATCATTTTACTTTACATACACTCCTTATGGATAAATTTTACTTAACATTCTTGGGAAAGGTATGGTTTCCCGGACATGGTTTAAACCACATATCCAGGCGACTGTCCTTTCAATCCCCAGACCAAAACCTGAATGAGGAACTGATCCATATCTCCTTAAATCTAAATACCATTCATAATTTTTTCTGGGTAATTTATGTTCTTTAATCTTTTCAGCTAATAAGTTATAATCATCGATCCTTTGCCCGCCTCCAATAATTTCTCCATATCCTTCAGGAGCTAAAAGATCTGCACACAAAGCAACCTCTGGCCTTTGGGGGTCAGGTTTCATATAAAAGGCTTTACATTTTAAGGGATAATGATGAATAAATATTGGACTTTCATATTTTTGAGATAAAATAGTTTCATCTTCTCCTCCAAAATCCTCTCCCCATTCAATTTTAGAACCGCTCTTTTTTAAAATTTCTACTGCTTCATCATAAGATATTTTGGGGAAAGGAACTTTAATAACTTCTAATTTTGATGTATCTCTTTCTATTAAATCCAACTCTCTTTTTTTATTTTCTAAAACCTGTTTTACAATATAAGTTACCATTTTTTCCTGGATTTTATTATTTTCTTCCAAGTCAATAAAAGCTGCTTCCGGTTCTACCATCCAAAATTCCATTAAATGCCTTCTTGTTTTAGATTTCTCTGCTCGAAAAGTAGGTCCAAAGCAATATACCTTTCCAAATGCCATAGCTGCTGCTTCATTATATAGTTGTCCGCTTTGAGTTAGATAGGCTTTATCTCCAAAATAATCGGTTTCAAATAAAGTAGTAGTTCCTTCACAGGCTGCTGGTGTAAGTATGGGAGAATCTATAAGAATAAAGCCATCTTGATCTAAAAAATTTCTAATAGATTTAATTATCTCAGCTCTTATCCTTAAAATAGCATTCTGTCGAGGTGACCTTAACCATAGATGACGATAATCCATTAAAAATCCTACTCCGTGCTCTTTTAAAGAAATAGGATAATTATCTTCTGCCTTATTAACTACTTCGATATTATTTACTAATACTTCATACCCCAGTGGAGCCCTCTTTTCTTTTTTCACCAATCCAATTATTCTCATTGAGGATTCATATTCAATATCATCTATTTGTTCGAATATTTCTGTATCAACTTCACTCTTAATAAGGGTTGCCTGGAGAAATCCTGTCCCGTCTCTTATTATTAAAAATTTTACACTTCCACTTGAACGCCTATTGTAAAGCCATCCCTTAATATCTACTACTTTGCCATCATAATTTTTAATATCGCTTATTCTTATAATTTCCACGTATGCTTCCTCCTAGGGATAATATTCATTTTTAGCCTAATGACCCCTTTTCTAATTCATTAATTAGATTATCTACCTCAACTTCCTTTTGCTCTTTAGTTTTCATATTGCGAAGGGTAACCATATTTTTTGATATTTCTTCTTCGCCAATAATCATAGTATACTTTGCCCCAATTTTATGGGCTATTCTCATTTGAGATTTTAAACTTTTTGCAGAATAATCCATATCTGCTGAAAGGCCAGCATTTCTAATTTTTTGTAATAATTTAAAAGCTATATTTTTGTTTCTTTCGCTAACTTTGGCTACAAATATGTCTAATCCTTTATTTTTGGGCCACCCTATCTTCTGCTGATTCATAACAATAATCATTCTTTCTATTCCTGCAGCAAATCCTACAGCAGGAGTAGGCTTTCCTCCTAATTCTTCTACCAGATCATCATATCTACCTCCACCACCTATAGCATTTTGGGCGCCTAATTCCCCTGACACTATTTCAAAAGAAGTTTTAGTATAATAATCTAATCCTCTTACTAATCGAGGTTCTACATAATACTTAATCTTAAGATCATTTAGATATGATTTAACTTCTTTAAAATGTTGTTTACATTCCTGGCAAAGATAGTCGGTGATAATAGGAGCTGTTTTAATAATTTTTTGACAATTATCTTTTTTACAATCTAAAATTCTCAAAGGATTTTTTTCATATCTATTTACACATTCTGAACATAGAAAATCTTTTTTATCTTTTATAAATTCTTTTAGTTTCTGAACATAAATAGCTCGGCACCTTTTACAACCTACACTATTTATCAAAATTTCAAGATTTTTTAAACCTAATTTTTTATATATTTCTAAAGCAGCAATAATAACTTCAACATCTACTACTGGAGATTTAGTTCCGATAACCTCAATTCCAAATTGATTAAATTGACGAAATCTACCTGCCTGTGGTTTTTCGCATCTGAACATTGGGCCGATATAAAATAATTTCACCACCTGAGAAGATCTATCCATTTTATTTTCTAAATAAGCCCTAACTACCGGAGCTGTCCCTTCAGGTCGTAAGGTAAGACTTCGTCCTTTTCTATCAGGAAAAGTAAACATCTCTTTAGTAACTATATCAGTCGATTCGCCTATTCCTCGAACAAAAAGTTCAGTGTATTCAAAGGAAGGAGTTCTTATTTCTTGATATCCATATTTAGTCAATATTTCCCTTATTATATTTTTAATATAATACCATTTTGGAGTATCCTCAGGTAATATATCTTGTGTTCCTTTGGGAACCTTAATAAACAATTTTTTACTCTCCTTTTCTTTTTTTAACATTTCTAATAACTATAGCGATGTTCCATAAATGCTTTTTTATCAATGGCTTTTTTTATAGCATCTTCTCGACTAATTTTGCCTTCCATAACCAAATCTTTCAATGACTGATCTAAACTTTGCATGCCATCTTTTTTACTAATCTGTATAGTAGATGGAATTTGGTGAACTTTTCCCTCTCTTATTAGATTTCTAATTGCCGGATTGGCAATCAATACTTCTAAAGCAGGCACTCTTCCTGTGCCATCCAAAGTAGGCATAAGAGTTTGAGCTACAATTCCTTGTAAAGAACCAGCAAGTTGCATTCTAACTTGATTTTGCTGATGAGGAGGAAATACATCTATTATTCTTTCTACTGTTTCCCCTGCACTAATAGTATGAAGAGTTGAAAATACTAAGTGCCCTGTCTCAGCTGCAGTCAAAGCCATAGAAATAGTCTCGAGGTCTCTCATTTCACCTACTAAGATCACATCAGGGTCTTCCCTTAAAGCATTACGTAAAGCAGATGCAAAAGATTTAGTATGCGAACTTATTTCTCTTTGAGAAACTAAACAATTTTTATGATGATGAATAAATTCAATGGGATCTTCTATAGTAATTATATTATCGTATCTGTTTTTATTTATAATATCGATTAAAGCAGCTAAAGTAGTTGATTTTCCGCTCCCTGTAGGCCCAGTAATTAATACGAATCCCTTATCTTTCTCAGTAAATTTTGAGAGAATTGATGGTAAATTTAATTCAGAAAGGGTTTTAATCTTTTCAGGAATTAACCGGAAAGCAGCCGCTTCACCCAGACGATGTTTAAATACATTTACTCTAAATCGGGCTACATTAGCTAATTCATAAGATAGATCTAATTCACCATATTTTTCAAAATCCCTCTTTTGCCTTTCGTTTAATATACTATATATCATTTCATGTGTATTTTTCGGATTTAATTCTGGTAAACTTAATTTTTCTAATTTTCCATTTATACGGAGAACGGGAGGTGCTTCCACGTTAATGTGCAAATCAGAAGCATCTTTTTCTTTAGTTATAATTAATAATTCTTTTATTTCCATAATAAACCTCCGATTTATTTCCTATTTTTTTAAACATAACAATTCTTTTTTCGGTATTTTTCCGAATCTTTAATCCTTCTTTTAATTGTTTTTAGTTAATAATTATAATATACTAAAATTTCTCCTATAACTATTTATATTATTAAAAAATCCCTGACAATACTTTTTATATAGTATTGCCAGGGACGAGAATCTCTCGCGGTGCCACCCTGTTTGAATGGGGATATCCATTCCGCTTATTAGCAAATTAACGTCTGCTACCCGATTAAGTTTACTATTTTTTCAACTTAATTTATTTTAGGGGTCTTTCGATTATCTTCTATTTTATTTTCCAAAAAAAGATAACCTACTCTCCTATTTTGTATTTTTTAACATTCTTTAATTGTTTAAGCTTAAACAAGTTTATACAATTATAATTAAAAAGTCAAATATTACCAAGAATAGTTTTCATTTTTTATTTTAGCAGACATAGCTTTAATATGCAAAGGGGTGGTACCACAACATCCACCAATCAGATTTATCCCTGATCTTATAAATTTTTCAGCATAATTAGCCATTACTTCAGGAGATGCAGGATATATGACTTTTCCCGCAACAAATTCAGGGATTCCCGCATTTGGTTCAACCATTAAATAAGTCTGACTTACTTCTTTCATTATCTTTAAGACCTTATATAAAACTTCTGGACCAGTTCCACAATTAGCTCCTACTCCATCAGCCCTTTCACCTTCGAGGACTATTACTGCCTTTTCTGGGTCTACTCCATAGATAGTCTTTAAATTTTTATCGAAAGTCATCGAAGCAACGACCATTAAATTAGTATTTTCTTTTGTGGCCTTTAGGGCAGCTTTTATCTCCTCAAGATCATAAAATGTTTCTAAAATGATTAAATCTACACCTGTTTTCTCCAAAATTACAATCTGCTCTTTATAGTTTTTATAAACCTCACTTACTTTTAAATCACCATAGGGTTCTAATATCTTCCCTGTAGGTCCGATGGAACCTGCAATAAATATTCTCTTCTTCAAGCTTGTTTCTTTATTTATTGCTTCTTTAGCAATATTCACGGCTAATTCATTTATTTTTAAAGTGTCATTTTCTTTACCAAAATTACTTAATTTAATTCTATTAGCGCCAAAAGTATTAGTTAGGATTATATCTGCTCCAGCTTTTATATATTCTTGATGAATATTTCGTACTACCCGGGGATGAGATATATTCCATTCTTCAGAGCATTCCCCTTGCTTAAGGCCAAATGTCTGAAGCATAGTTCCCATTGCCCCATCGATTAATAAAGGTTTTTTATCTAATTGTTCTTTAATTTCTTCTTTAATATTTATATCTGATTTCAAAATTGAATGCTCCTCCATTATCGTATTTCGTATATCGTATTTAGTATATCGTAAAGCATCTCTACGCTATAAGCTATCCGCTAATATACGAGACTCCTTTTTTCTTTTCGATATACGCGATACGCAATACGATATACTATTATAATCCTGCTTGTTTTTTTAATATCTCTGTTTTGTCAGTCCTTTCCCAGGTAAAATCTTCATCTTCCCTTCCAAAATGACCATAAGCAGCAGTCTTTCTAAATATAGGTCTTCTCAGTTTCAAGTGTCTGATTATTGCCTCTGGTCGTAAATCAAAAACTTTTTTAATTAATTCTAATATTTTCGATTGAGGAATTTTTTCTGTTCCAAAAGTATCTAACATAATAGATACAGGATGAGCTACTCCTATAGCATAGGCAATTTGTATTTCACACTTATCAGCTAACTCTGCAGCTACAATATTTTTAGCAATATATCGGGCTGCATAACTACCTGATCTATCTACTTTGGTTGGATCTTTTCCGGAAAAACATCCTCCACCATGACTTCCAACTCCTCCATAAGTATCTACAATTATTTTTCTACCAGTAACCCCTGTATCTGCTTGAGGTCCACCTATAGCAAATCTTCCGGTAGCATTAATAAAATATTTGGTATTTTCATCAAGGTAGTTTTGGGGTATAACATAATTAATAACTTTTTCTCTAATATCTTTTTCTAAAGTATCGTGTGTAACATCGGGATGATGTTGGGCAGCAATTACTACCGCTTCTACTCTTTTAGGATCCCCATTTTCATATTCAACTGTAACCTGAGATTTACCATCAGGCCTAAGATAGGGAATTATCTTCTTCTTCCTTACTTCTGCCAGCCGATAAGTTAATTTATGAGCCAATATTATAGGAAGGGGCATCAGTTCGGGAGTTTCTCTACAAGCATAACCAAACATCATTCCTTGATCTCCTGCCCCGATAGTTTCTATGTTATTTTCTTCTTTTTCCGCTTCTTTTACTTCCCAGGATTTACTCACTCCTTGATCTATATCCTTGGACTGTTCATCAATAGAAGTTAATACTGCACAAGTATCACAATCGAACCCATATTTAGCCCTGGTATAGCCTATATCTCGAACAGTTTGACGTACTATTTTGGGAATATCAACATAACAAGAAGTAGTAATCTGCCCAGCAACCATAACTAATCCAGTAGCTACCAAAGTCTCCACTGCTACTCTTCCATAAGGATCTTTCTCATAAATGGCATCCAGTATAGCATCAGATATTTGATCTGCAATTTTATCCGGATGTCCTTCAGTAACCGATTCTGAAGTAAATAAGTATTTGTTTTTCAAATATATCATCTCCTTTATTTTTTAACTATAAATATTTTTTATATTTTTCGTTGTTAGCCATTCTTTTAATAATCTTTTTTAAATCACCTTCTCGTTTCTTAGGATAAATTAATTTTATATCTCCACTTGATATTACAACTAAATCAGATAGGCCGATAGTAACTATTAACCCTTCATCATTTATAATAACACACCTCTTGGTATCTACTCCCTCATGTCCGCCTTGAATTACATTGCCATCTTTGTCCTGAGGGAAAATTCTCTCCATAGATGTCCAGGAGCCAATATCATCCCACTTAAAATTTCCCTTTACCATTAATCTATTAGAAACTTTTTCCATAATAGCATAATCTATAGAAATCTTTTCTAATCCGTAAAACACTTCTTTCATAATCTCTTTTTTATGTAAAGTACCCAAACTATCCTTTATTTTCATTAAACCTTTAAAAAGTTTGGGCATTTCCTTTTCTATTGCTTTTAAAATATCTTTACAAGTCCAGATAAATATGCCACTATTCCAAAGATAATTTCCTTCACTAATAAATTTTTTTGCAGTTTCTAAACTTGGTTTTTCAGTAAATTTCTTAACTTTACATGCGATAATATCATTGGTCTTTTTAACTTCTTCGCCCACACAAATATAGCCATATCCAGTTTCTGGACGTGATGGTTTTATGCCTATAGTAATTAGATTTCCAGTCTCCCTGGCAAGATTACAAGCCTCTTTAATAGTTTGTAAAAATTTTTCTTTTTCTTTTATTATATGATCTATAGGGAGAGTAATCATAGTAGTATCAGGATCTTTATATCTATGTTCAATGATTACTGCGGCTAAACCAATACATGCAGCAGTATCTCTACCCACTGGTTCTAAGATATAATTCAAATAGTCTACTTCGGGAAGTGTATCTTTTATACTGTTAAAAAGATCCTCAGTGGTAGAAATAAACACATCTGACAAATCAATTAATGGTGACATACGATTAACGGTCTCTCTAATCATACTTTTTCCACCAGTAATAGATAATAACTGTTTTGGTGTATCAAATCGACTATGGGGCCAAAATCTTTGCCCCCGACCTCCGGCCATCAAAACTGCTACATTTTTCATAGAAATTATCCCCCTTTTATCTCGTATCTCGTATCTCGTATTACGCAAAGAAACTAGTAATATATAACATATAATGTCATCAGACCTTGTGTCTACCCACCGTAGGACAGGCGTCTCGCCTGTCTAAGTAGGGGTTTGATTCATCAAACCCGCCAGAAAAATTATCAAGATAACTCGGGTCGGATAAATCCGACCCCTACACTAGAAATAATACTTTATACGAAATGGTTTTGAATTTTGAATTATGGTTTTACACTTTTCACTTTGAATTTTTGATATAATTATATAATTATTTTTCTAATTTATCAAAAGTAATTAATATAATTTCATTTACTAATTATCAAAGGATATAGCCTTTTATATAAGATAAAAGTTAAGAAACCACTAATAATTCCCTTTAAAAGATTAAAAGGAATAATAGCCGGGATCAACATTTTAACTACAATTTCTCTGCTGACACCTAAATAAATTGGGGTTACTATCAAGTTA
The DNA here is from genome assembly GCA_030605615.1 of Atribacterota bacterium. GTDB lineage: Bacteria > Atribacterota > Phoenicimicrobiia > Phoenicimicrobiales > Phoenicimicrobiaceae > JAUWHZ01. The sequence continues at coordinate 10,000 of JAUWHZ010000012.1, forward strand.
GCTGGAATCATTACCAAGGTCATTGCCAGGGTTCCCAGGATTATTCCTAAAATAGCCCCTTTCTTAGTGTGGTGTAAGAGATAAATTTGAGAGGATACAAATACTAAAGTTCCAGTAGCCAAAAAATTCATCAAAGCGCCATATGGACCTCCCTGCCCGGTAATTAGAGCAAAGAGTATTGCGGTTATAAAGCACATTAATATGCCAGTTTTGGGCCCTAACTTAAAAGATCCAATTAGAAGAAATACACTTCCTGGGTCATATAACAAAAAGGGGGCTTGTGGTAAAATGGGAAAATGAATAAAATATCCTGCTATTACAGATAACGCAACTAATATAGAAATGCTGGTGATTTTTACACTTTTCATAAAAATTCTCCTTTTATTTGATTTTTTAATTTTCTGTAATAATAAAATATCCCCGAAGACATTTCGCTCTTCGGGGATAATCTTTATTTAAAATAAATTACTTCTCCTCCCTTCCAGACTTTACTGTCGGCTCTGGCTTTTCACCAGATCTGTCCGGCACTCAATGAAATCAATAATATTTTAAAAATATAATTTATACTTTTTTAGAAAGATTATAATTTTAAAACTAAATTATTGATTGAGTGCCAGACTCGTGGGCTTATTCTCTCTTTGTTAAAAACAATAGAAAGAATTTACCACCGGTCGGGAATTGGTTAATTTTTAATTCAACCTCACCCTGCCCCGAAAAAGTTTTTTCTTCAATATTTTATTTTGATTGATTATATCACTTTTTTATAATTCTGACAATAATTTTCTACATTTCTAAATTATGTAATCATCTCAATTTTTAATCAGTAGACTTTATTTCATTTTGTATTTCTTCCAGACTGAATCCTCTTAAATTAGCATAATAATCTAATACCCTATTCACATAATTATGATTTAATTCTTGATTATTGGTTAATCGTTCTTGTATATTATAAGGTCCATTGTTGTAGGCAATAATAGCAGTGTTAAGATCATTAAAGTCCCTATTTAGCATAGATAAATAATAAACTCCAATTTTAATATTTTTTATAGGATCAAATAATGTTTTTTCTGCACCGTCCCATTTAATACCAATATTTTCTGCCAACTCCGGAGCTATAAATCTTCTTACCTGACATAATCCATAAGCATAAGAATCAGAAATAGCCTTGGGTTCGAAATTACTTTCGATTTTTATTATGGCAGTTATTAACAAAGGATTAAAATTATATTTTATGGCTTCTTCATAAGTAGTTTTGGCGATCTCATATATAGTCTTACTCTCTAAAGCAGTATTATTCTGTGAAATAATTTTTACCATTTTGGTTATATAAAATTCTCTCTTTGCTTCATTTGAAATCATACCGGTTAATTCTTGTAATTGCATATAAATCTCAGTAAATTGTTCTCTATCTATTTTTACCTGACGGTATAATTTTATTTCTTCCGCTAAATTTTCTAACTTTTTGAGTAATCTCTCATTATTCGCAGTAGCTTCGGTCATATGTTCTCCTATTTGTAATTCTAATTTATCAATTCTTACCTCTATTGTAGTTACCAAGATAATCATAAAGATTAAAAAAGTAGTTAATATTATTTCCCTATTTTTATTAATTATTCTTCTAATTAATTTCAATATATCTGGTTTATGCCCTTTATTTTTTGTTTCTGACATATGCTATCATCCCTCCTCTAAATTTATAGAACTTTTATATATGGTCATTTTCTATATCTTTTTATTGTATCTTACTACCTTCAGTTATAATCCTTTGTCTACAGTTAGTAACACCACACTTTGGTTATCAACCGCAGCTAAAAGCATACCTTGAGACTCTATTTCTCTAAGTTTTGTGGGTTGTAAATTATAAACTATTATTATTTTCTTTTATTTTTTTATTGACTTTTCTCTTAATATCAACTCGAGGAAAAATAACTCTCCCGGGTTTAACTAAAGTTCCTGGCTTTAAATGTCCCCAATGAGCTTCTTCTTCCAATTTTATTTTATCTAAATCACTTTCCAACCCCAACTGCCTCCAAATTTCTTTTGCCTTTACAGGCATAAAGGGATAAATCAAAATAGTAGTCAGACGCAAAGATTCTGCTAAATTATATAAAATTGTTGACAATCTCTCTTGCTGTGTTTTTTCACGTCCTAAAATCCAGGGTTCTGTTTGGTCAATATATTTATTAGTTCTTCTAATAAATTGCCATATAGTTTCTAAGGCCCTACTAAGGGATAAGTTATTCATATGAATATTGTATTCTTTTATAGTATTTAAGGCCAAATCTTTTAAATCAACATCAGTTTTTTCTTTTTGTTCTGCTGGCTGAGGAACTTTCTTGTTAAAAAATTGATTAATCATCGCTATAGTTCTACTTACTAAATTTCCTAAATCATTCGCTAAGTCATAATTTATCCTTTGAACTAATAATTTTTTAGAAAAATTTCCATCCTGGCCAAAAGATACTTCTCTCATTAAAAAGTATCTAAAAACATCTGCTCCAAATTCATCCACCATCTCATATGGATCGACTACATTGCCTTTGGATTTCGACATCTTTTCTCCTTCTATGGTCCACCAACCATGGGCAAAGACCATTCGAGGTGACTCAATACCCGCAGCCATTAACATAGTAAACCAAATAACAGTATGAAACCTTAATATATCTTTTCCTACCAGGTGAATATCTGCTGGCCAATATTTTTTAAATATTTCTTCATTTATCCTATATCCAGCAACTGTTAAATAATTAATTAAAGCATCGTACCAGACATAAACTACATGATTATTGTCAAACGGTAAATCAATACCCCACTGTAAACTCTTCTTTGTTCTGGTGATACTTTGATCTTTAAGTCCACTTTTAACAAAACTTATGATTTCATTTTTTCTTGCTTCCGGTTGAATACATTGGGGGTTTTTTTCAATATAAGATAACAGTTGATCTTGATATTTAGACATCTTAAAGAAATAACTCTCTTCCTTTATCTTTTCTATCTTCCTTCCACAATTAGGACACGTTTTATCTGTCAATTGGGTCTCAGTCCAAAACGTTTCACAGGGGACACAATACCAGCCTTCATATTCTCCTTTATAAATATCATCCTTATCATATAATTTATTAAGTAGTCCTTTAACTACCTCAATATGTCTTACTTCAGTTGTTCGTATAAAATCATCATACCTAATATTCAATAAAGGCCAGAGGTCTTTAAACTTTATTACAACCTGATCAGCTAATTCCTGTGGAGTTAAATTTGCTTTTTCTGCTGAACGAACAATTTTCTGGCCATGTTCATCTGTTCCTGTAGAAAAAAGAACATCGTAGCCAGATAACCTTTTGTATCTCGCGATAACATCTGCCGCTATAGTAGTGTAGGCATGTCCAATATGAGGTACATCATTCACATAATAGATGGGAGTAGTTATATAAAACGTTTTTTTAGATAAATTTGTCTTTTTCATGTTCTTCTTCCTTTCTAATTATTTCTTCTGAATCCTGGCTCCTGAATTCTGATTACTCTTTTTTTATTTCTAATAATTTTTTATAAATTATATTTTTGGGAATATTTAATTTTTCCTGAGTAATTTTTATTATATCTTTATTGGAATAACCCTGGTTTTTTAATTTTTTCAAATATTCTTCCATTATACATTCTCTTTTTAAGAGATTTATTGTATCGTTTTCCTTTCCTCTTTTTCCTCCTTGGACCACTAAAGTAATCTCACCTTTTATTTCTCTATTATTAATTTTATTTAAAACCTGACTTATTTTCCCCCTGATTATTTCTTCATAACTTTTAGTTAATTCTCGAGCTACAGTAATTTTTCTATCATCCCACACATCTAACATATCTTTAAGAGTTTTTTTTAATCTATGGGGAGTTTCATAGAATATAATAGTCCTTTCTTCGCTCTCTATTTTCTTGAAGAATTTCTTTCTCTCCGCGCTTTTGCGAGGTAAAAATCCTTCAAAAACAAAATGATCAGTAGGTAATCCTGAAACCACTAAAGCTGTTATCAAGGCAGAAACACCAGGTACAGGAATTATTTTTATATCATTTTTTAAAGCTAAATTTATCAATACATACCCTGGATCAGAAATTCCAGGCATACCTGCATCTGAAACTAAAGCTATTTTTTGACCTTTTTTTATCTTTTCTACTAAATAAGGAGCTTTTTTAAATTTATTGTACTCATAATAACTGGTAACCGGTGTATCTATCTGATAGTAATTTAATAATTTTTTAGTACGTCTGGTATCCTCTGCAGCAATTAATTCGACTTTTTTAAAAATATTTAAAGCCCTTAAGGTAATATCTTCTAAATTTCCAATAGGTGTTCCACAAATGTATAATATTCCCTCAAATATATTTTTTTTCACTCTATTTCTTTATCTCCATTTTCTTCGCTAATTTTAAGAAATAGGGGATTTTCTACTTTTAATTCCCCTTTCCCCTCTTTTATTCCTTCTAATAAGACCAGATTCGCTTTTTCTTTTAGTTGAGGATGAATGAATTTAATAACCTTTGGTTCAATGCCATATTTCTTTAAGGTAATCATTAACTTTATCAACTCATTGCTTTTGTAAATTAAATAAATTCTTCCCTTATTTTTCAATAAATAATTACTTGCAGAAATTAAATCTTCCAAATCACATTTTATTTCGTGACGGGCAATAGCTTTACTATTTAAAGGATTAATTTTCCCCTGCCCTATAGAAATATACGGAGGATTACTTACCACTACATCAAATTGATTACTTTTAAATATTTTCTTTATGTTTCTAAAATCTTCTCGTACTATGGTTATATGATCCTGTAATTGATTTAATTCTACGCTCCTTTTAGCCATATCTGCTAAATTTTCTTGAATCTCAACACCATAAATAGATAATCCTTTTCTTTTGCCAAATAATAGAAGAGGAATTATTCCTGAACCAGTTCCTAAATCGATAATTTGTTCATAGTTTTTAACTCTAATAAAATTAACCAGTAAAATAGAATCTACTGAAAAACGATAAGAATCCCTTGCTTGAATAATCTTTAGTCCTTTATCTCCCAAATCTTCTATTTTTTCATTATCATTAACCTTAACCATCTTCTTTTGTTATCCGTTATTCTTTACTTTCTTTTCTGTAATCAATGTACTTTTACTCTTATTCTTTTTGAGTTCTTCTAATTCTTCTTCAGATATTTTTATTCTTTTCTTAATATCACTATCTTCTTCTAATTCAACTGTGATGTATTTCATTAATACATTTATTTCTATAACCTTTCCGGTACCTTTTTCTGTATCTATATTATCTCCTAACCTCGGATATTTTTTTAAGCACTCTCTATAAAACTCAGATTCATAGGATAAACAACACATTAATCTACCACAAAGACCTGATACTTTAGATTGAGTAAGAGCAATTTTTTGTACTTTGGCCATATTTATATGAATAGGAGTAAATTTCTGAATGAAAGATGCGCAACATACCTCTCGTCCACACATTCCTATACCACCTATCATCTTTGTCCCATCTCTTACTCCAATTTGTCTTAGTTCAATTTTGGTTTTAAATATTTTCGCTAAATCTTTTACCAATTCTCTAAAATCTACTCGTTGTGCAGAAACAAAATAGAATATTATTCTGCTTTTATCAAATAAATATTTAACATAAACTAATTTCATGGGTAAATTGTATTTTTTAATTTTCTCTTTGCAGGTATTTAATGCTTCACTTTCTTCCTGTTTTATTGCTTCCAATTTTTTCATATCTTCTTTATTCGCTTTTCTAAATATGCTTTTAAGTGGAGTTTCCAATTCACTATTTTTTATATACTTATAAGGAATTACCACTTTACCTAAATCTAATCCTATGGAAGTTCTTAATAAACAAAAGTCCCCCTTCTTTAATCTTATTTTATTATTAATTTTAAAATAATAGATACAATTCGTTTTGGGAAATTTTAATCCTGCTACCTTAGGCAATATTCTACACCTACCATCTTTAAATATAGTCTTTCTGAAACAAGACGTCTATTTATGTTTTTTTTCATAAATTCTTTAATCTGCTCGATATAATCCAAGATGTCAATTAACATTTCCTTAGAATAAACTCTGGATTTTTCTTTAAGTACCTCAATTTTGTCAGAATTTATAATATATTCTTTAATTCCTAATTCTTTAATTATTAAAATATCGCGATACCATAATAATATTATTTCTAACATTTCCTCTATATTATTTATATCCATCAATATTTTTTCTATATTTATAAAAAAATTACTGTCATACTTTCCTGGTAAAACTTTATTTAAATAGTCTAACAATTTTTCTCTTCTATTAAAATATTCTTTATCTGATATTAACTTGAAAGCCTTCCCAATACTCCCCTGGGCTAATTTAGAAACTAATTCAGCTTTGCTTTTCTCTAAATTAATTTTATTCAATAATGTCTTTCTTATTTTCGAAGAATCTATTAATCTAAATTTTATTAATCGGCAACGGGAAATTATGGTAGGTAAAATAGAATCAGTATTTATACAAATTAAAATTATTATCGCATAAGCAGGGGGTTCTTCAATGGTTTTTAACAAACAATTTGAAGCTTCAATGGTCATTTCTTCTGCTTGGTCTATAATATATATTTTTTTTCTATTTTTAAAAGGTTTTAAATTAATCTCCCGGCGTAATTCCCTTATTTGTTCAATCTTAATTGAACTTTTAATTGGTTCGATTATTTTTAGATCTGGATAACATTGTTTATTAATCTTATTACATATATTGCATGTGTCACAAGCTTCTAAATTATTATTTAGATTTAAACAACTTATAGTTTTGGCAAATTCTATAGCGGTAAATTTTTTTCCTACTCCTTCGTTTCCTATAAATATATATGATGGGGAGACTTTATCCTCTTTAAGGGATTTTAATAATATATTAACAGCTTTTTCTTGCCCCACAATATCTTTAAAAGACATAAATTACTCCCTTTTTAGCGTGTAGCGTACAGCGTTTAGCGTATTGCCATTTTTTTATTTACAATTTTGATTATATCTTTAAATATTTCTTCTTTGCTTCTATTAGCATCGATTACCTTAATTCTACCTGATTCCTCTTGAGACAATTTATAATAACCATCTCTAACTCTTTCTAAAAATAATTTGCCGTCTATAATCTTTTTATTCACAAATTCTTCTTCAAATCTTATTTCTCGAGAATTACTAAAGGCAGTTGACCTCTTTAGTCCTTCTTGTGGCTCAATATCTAAGAAAAAAGTTATATCCGGGATAGCCTTTCCCACAACTAAAGCATTTAGATGTTTAATAATTTTAAGGTCTATGCCTCTCCCATAACCCTGGTAAGCAGTAGTTGAATCGTAAAAGCGATCAGATATGACTATTTTGCCCTCTTCTAAAGCAGGCAAAATTATTAATCTAACATTTTCAGCTCGAGAAGCTAAAAATAATAACATTTCTGCTTTATAATCCATGCTGTCATTTTTCTGATCAAGAAGGATTTTACGTATCTTTTGCCCAATCTTTGTCCCCCCTGGTTCTTTAGTAAATATAAAAGGAATTCCTTTTTTATTTAATAAATTATAAAGCATCTTTGCTTGAGTAGTTTTGCCACAACCCTCGAGCCCTTCAAAGGTTATAAATAATCCTTTTCTCATTATTTTCCTCTGCAGTCTTAATTAGTCGTTAATAAATAGTCGTTAGTCGTTAGTAGGACAGGCGTCTCGCCTGTCTATTATATAATTTATCATTGATATTGTAATTAATAGATCATTTAAAGCCAATCGATCATTTTTTATCATTCTTTATTGTCGTTTTTCTCAATAAGCACTCGACAGATATCAGTTAAGGTTACTATTCCTGCTAATTTCCCTCCCCTTATAACAGGGAGTCTTCGGATTTTATTTCTAATAAGCAAATCAGCTGCTAAAACTTCGTTGTCATCTTCCTCAATGGTAAGCACGTTTTTCCTCATAAATTCTTCTATCGGGTGTTGGGAATACTCTTTTAAATTTTTAGATAATTGAATAAACTCAGAAAGAATGGAACCACTATTTATAATTCCTAAATAATTCGGTAAAGTAGCTTTAATTATATCGTGTTGTGATATAAATCCGATAACTTCTTGATTATGGCTTACTACCGGAACTCCAGTAATTTTATGTCGAGATAAAATTTCTATCAAATCTTTCAATTTGCAATTAGCTAACACACTGGTAACATCACGAATCATAATATCTTTTATTTTCAACTCAAAATTTCTCCTCTAAATGTTTTTTTACATTTTCTTAACTTTTGCCCACTGAAGACATCTTTCTACTTCTTCTCTTGAACTAAATTCCTCTTCTTCTCTCAAGGCGCTAGCTAAGGCACAGGCCATTGAAAATTCAATTGCATCTTCAAAGCTTTTTTCTTCTTCGGTTAAGGCAATCGCCAATCCAGCAACCAAGGCATCACCTGCTCCAATTAGGTTAACAATTTTATGGTAAGTAGTCTCTGCAAACCATAATTTATCTCTGGTAGCAATTATATCTTTTTCTTGTTCCAGAGAAACTACACCAATCTCTGCTCCTCTATATACAACTTCTTTTGCGGCTTTAATGGCATCTTTCTCTTTATCAATTACAATATCAAAAACCTTATTACTTTCTCGAAGGTCAGGTTTTGCTAAAAATGGACCCCCCTCTAAACCTTTAATAAATTGCTCTCCGGACGTATTTAATATGGTTTTTACCCCTCTTTCTTTGGCCATAGAAATTAAGTTTGCATAAACATCTACAGGTACTCCCCGAGGCAAACTACCTGAAAGTGTAACTATACTACATTGAGACATAACTCTATAAAAGATTGACTGAAGCATTTCTAAGTCATATTCAGTTACTTTTGGTCCGGGTTCACTAAGCAAGGTATGTTGGCTCTTTTCTTTATCCCAAATAATTGTATTACTCCTGGTCTTTTCTTCAATGTGCCAAAAATTTGTAGTGATACCTAATCCTCTTAATTCCTCTTCTATAATTCTTCCCCTGCCTCCTCCTAAGAATCCGATGGCAATGGTTTCTCTACCGCATCCTCTAACAGCTTTAGATACATTAATACCTTTCCCGCCAGAAGTTAGGTGAGCATTCAAAACTTTATTATAGTGATCTAATTTTAAACTATCAACCTCTAATATTACATCTAAAGCAGGATTTAAAGTAACTGTAGCAATCATATTTTTTATCCTTTCCTTTTTATAATATTAAATTATCTGTGAATATTTTTAAAATTATAGCTTAATTATTTCAATTTATCAATCTTAACTATAACGTAATCGTATCTCGTATCTTGTATCTCGTATCTCGCGAAGAAAGCAAAAGTCAGGAGTCAGAATATTTTATAACAAAGAACGTTTAGCTTTAACTTTTTTTAATGCGCGATGCGCGATACTATTCTATAAACGTTTTAAATAGTTTAATTATTATAATTCCACAAATAAAACCACCAATATGAGCAAACCATGCTACCCCACCCTCTCCCGTTCTAACTGCTAAAGAAGAGATGCCATATAAAAATTGATATATTATCCAAAAACCTAATACAATAACCGCTGGTATTTTAATTAACCTTATAAAAAAACCAAAAATGATTACAGTGGTTACTCTTGCCCGAGGATAAAGTAATAAATATGCCCCTAATACTCCAGCTATGGCTCCACTTGCTCCCACCATAGGCACTGTAGAATCTGGATTAAAAAATATCTGAGTAAAGGCAGCAGCTATTCCACAAAAAAGATAAAAGAGCACAAAATTTCTTCTGCCTAAATAATCCTCCACATTATTTCCAAATATCCACAAAAACAACATATTTCCTAATAAGTGAACAATACTACCATGCATAAACATAGAAGTAAATATGGTTAAATATATGGGCGAAGGTCCCGAAGGAAATATATCTGTATGATGAGTAATCTCAAAAGGCAATAATCCCATAGAATAGATAAACTCGGTAAATCTTTCACCCAAAGACACTTGGTATAAATATACTATCGTGTTTAATACAATTAATGCCACAGTGATTAAAGGGAATTTTTTAGTTGGTACATCGTCCCAAATAGGAAACATAAAATTATCACGCCTTTAGATAGTCGTTAATCGTTAGTGGACGCTATTAACAAAAATATTATAACATAAAATTATATTTTTGCCTTTTATGGTTGGTAGTGTTCAACGGTTATCAGATAGGTTCCGCTTTTTGTCATTGCGGGGAGTAAATCGACGAAGCAATCTGTATTTAGTATATAGTATATGGTATATCGTATTGCGTAAAACAGAATGACTAAAATCGCAAAGTTCAAAGAAGTCAAGTGTGGGGGCTCGATTCATCGAACCCGTTAGAGAAATTAACAAAACAATACGGGGCGGATAAATCCGCCCCCTACATCAAAATCAATACTTTATTCGAAAAAAACTTTTGAATTTTAAATTATGGTTTTACGTTTTTCGCTTTTAGTTTTAAACTTTAATTTATTTTGCTTTAAATTCATCAGGGGATTGATTAACTAAATTAAAATTATACAATATTTTCTTAATAATTCTTTCCGCAGCTTTTCCATCGCCATAAGGATTAATATTTCTGGTCATTTCCAGATATTTCTCTTTATTGTCTAATAGTTCCTTAACTTCTTTAATAATCTTTTTGCTATTAGTTCCAATTAATTTTACTACACCTGCTTCAACTGCCTCTGGCCTTTCTGTCTCCTCCCGTAATACTAAAACTGGCTTTCCCAAGGAAGGCGCTTCTTCTTGTATACCTCCAGAATCAGTAAGTATAATATATGATTTAGACATTAAATTAACCATATCTTTGTAATCTAAAGTATCAAGAAGTAAGACTTCTTTTCTACTTTTTAAAATTTCGTTCGCAATTTTTCTTATCTCGGGATTTTTATGAATGGGGAAAATTACTAATAAATCAGAATAATCATCTATGAGCTTAATTAAAGCCTGGCAAGTTTCTCTTAATGGTCTCCCCCAATTCTCTCTCCTGTGCATAGTTACCAAAATAATTTTTTTCTCAAATATTTTTACATCTCGCAATAGAGGCTCTCTAAAAATATAATTCTCTTTAATCATTAAAAATAAAGAATCTATTACCGTATTTCCACTAACAAAAATATTCTCTCTTTTTACACCCTCAGATAGTAAATTTTGACATGATTTTTCAGTCGGAGCAAAGTGAAGGTCAGCTAATACACTGGTTAAATGACGATTTATTTCTTCTGGGAAAGGATAATATTTATTATTAGTTCTAAGACCGGCTTCAATATGGCCAATTTTAATTTTCTGGTAAAAAGCAGCTAAAGCTCCAACAAAGGTAGTAGTAGTATCACCCTGTACCAAAACCATAGATGGTCTTTCTTTTTTTAATATTTTTTCAATACCTAAAAGGCTATTCTTGGTAATATGTGATAATGATTGGCTCTGTTTCATAATATTTAAATCATAATCGGGATGAATTTGAAAAATTTCTAACATTTGATCTAACATTTCGCGATGTTGGCCAGATACAATAATTTTTGACTCAATAAGATGAGAGTATTTTTTTATTTCAGATAATATAGGGAACATTTTTATAGTCTCGGGGCGAGTTCCAAAAATTACAGCAATTTTTATTTTATTCATAATAAACCTCAGTTACTCCTGCTTCTTTTAGTAATTTTCGAGCTAATTCATCTGGATATTTTTCTTTATAGATAATCTTTGTTATTCCTGAATTTATAATCATTTTAGCACAAGTAACACAAGATTGAGTCGTACAATACAATACACTACCTTTAATACTAATACCATATAATGCAGCTTGTACAATAGCATTTTGTTCGGCATGTAGACCCCTACATAATTCCTGTCTTTCTCCTGAAGCAACCTTTCTCTCTTCTCTTAAGCAGCCTATTTCCAGGCAATGGGGTAACCCTCTGGGAGCACCATTATATCCGGTAGTAAGTATGCGCTTATCTTGAACAATTACTGCGCCCACCTTTCTTCGTAGGCAAGTAGAGCGTTTTGATACTAATTCAGTTATCTCCATAAAATATTCATCCCAAGAAGGACGGTTCATAAATTAAAATCCCCTTTAAAAATATTAGCGTGGAGCGTACAGCGTTTAGCGTATAGTAATTTCGTATCGCGTATCTTGTATTTAGTATCTCGTAACTATTTAGAGAAATAAAAAAGCATTTTGTTCCAATTGTCATTGCGAGCCCTGATTCTATTAGGGCGTGGCAATCTCGGTTTGAGATTGCTTCGTCGCTTTGCTCCTCGCAATGACAAAACTGCTTCTTACTCCTGACTTCTGACATCTGGATTCTTTAAGCTATTCAATCTACACAAAAATCCGCTATACGCTATATTATATACTAATTTATTTCGTGCCAAATAACCTATCACCAGCATCACCTAATCCCGGAACTATATAACCATGTGAATTTAGTCTTTCGTCTACAGCTGCCGTATATATCTTGATATCGGGATGGTATTTTTGCAAATAATTTATTCCTTCCGGGGCAGCAATTAAGCACATAAACTTTATATCCATTGAACCATTTTTTTTCAAATAATCTACACAAGCAACAGCTGTCCCCCCTGTAGCTAACATTGGGTCAACTATAATAATCTTTCTATTTTTAATATCGGATGGTACTTTGGCATAATATTCCACTGGTTTCAAAGTTTCAGGATTTCGATAAATGCCAATATGTCCTACTTTAGCAGGAGGAATAAGTTTCAAAATACCATCTACCATCCCCAAACCTGCCCTCAAAATAGCTATAATAGCAATATTTTTTCCAGAAACTACCTTACTTTTTGCCTTTCTAATTGGAGTTTCTATTTCTATTTCTTTTAATTCGATTTCCCTGGTAACTTCATAAGCCATTAAATTGGATAATTCATCTACTAATTCTCTAAACTCTTTCACTTGTGTGTTCTTATCTCTAATCATAGTTAATTTGTGCTGTATTAAAGGGTGATCTAATATTATTACTTCGTTCAATTATTTATCCTCCTTGTTTCGTATATCGTATATCGTATTTCGTATCGTGTTCGAATTTATTTATAGATTTTATTTTCTTTTAGTTTAATCTTATTTAAACGATTAATGTGTCTTTTTTCCTGGCTGAAATCAGTATTTAGCCAAATTCTCACAATTTCTTTAGCCAATCCTACATCAATAACTCTTGCTCCTAAGGTTAAAATATTTGCATCATTATGTTCTCGAGTATTTCGAGCAGAAAATATATCATGACATAATGAGGCTCTGATACCTTTAATTTTATTAGCAACTATTGACATTCCAATCCCTGTTCCACAAATCAATATTCCTCTATCATACCGTCCATTTTTTACTTCAACAGAAACTTTAAAACCTATATCTGGATAATCGACAGATTGTTCATTATTGCATCCAAAATCTGTATATTCTATATTTAGTTCTTGTAAATATTGTTTTAAGCTCTCTTTTAATCTATAACCTCCATGATCACTTCCCAAAGCTATTTTCATACTTATATATCACCACCACTATTTACTATTTTCTTCGATAATTATATCCGCAATTTTCTCTAAACTTACCTTCAATTCTTTTGCAACAATTCTATAAAATTCAACTTGCTTTCCAATCGGATCAATTATTTCATTGTCCCTTTCGTTATTCGGAATGCTTCTAAATTCATTTTTTAAAGCATATTTCTTAAGAAGAAAGGTCTTATTTTGCACAAAAGGAAATTCTTTCTGGATATATTCTTTATGTTCATTTGCCATAACTAAAATCAAATCTGCTTTTTTAACCAGTTCTTTCCGTAATGGCTGGGCTTGATGTTGAGAAATATCTATACCTTGTTCAAGCATAACTAAAGTTGCTTCGGAAGTTGGACTCATTCCTAAAATAGCAGAAATTCCCGCAGATTGAATATTATATCTGTAGGAATTTTCTACATTTTCTTTTAACATCTTTTCAAACATACCTTGAGCCATAATACTTCGGCAGGTATTTCCGGTACAGACAAATAAAATTGATCTGATCATTTTAAAATTATCCTCGTTCTTTTGCGTTATATCTACCTGACTTCTATGAACTCTAAAATTTTAGTTATTCTATTTTGCGCAATACTCGATACGAGATACGATTATCCTTTACGATACGCTATTACTACTCTCTCTATCCCAGAATAATCTTTAAAAATTTCTACATTTTTTCTATAATTATTTTCTTTTAAAATTAATTCTTTTATTATTTTTACCTGGTCCGCACCTACTTCTAAAGCTATAAAACCATCTCTTTTTAAAAATTTAGGGCTTCCCTTAATAATTTTACGATAACAATCTATTCCGTCAACTCCTCCATACAAAGCAATCTTTGGCTCATTACCTTTTATCTCAGAAGGCAATGATTTAAAATCATCTAAATTTACATAAGGAGGATTTGAGATAATTACATCTAAACTATTTTTTTCTATTTTACCCTGAAAAGGTCCAAATAGATCTCCCTGTAGAAATATTATTTTATTTTCACAATTATGTTTTTGAGCGTTTTTTAATGCTACTTGTAAAGATTTCTTAGATATGTCAGTGGCATAAATAGTAATATCTTTTATAAATTCGGCAATACTTATAGCAATTATTCCTGTACCGGTTCCTAAATCAACTATCTTTATATGGGAAGATGATTTTCTTTTTTTTAATCTTTCAATGACTCTTTCCACTAAAATCTCAGTTTCCGGCCGAGGAATTAAAACACCTTTTTCTACTAAAAAATCCATTCCCATAAACTCTTGATGTTTAGTTATATATTGGAGAGGGATTTTTCTTATTCTTTCCTGAATCATATTTTCTAATTGTTTTTTTTCTTTATTCTTTAATGCCCTATTAGAATTTAAGTATATTTCACTCCTATTCATTTTTAAAAAATAACTTAATAAAAGTTCCGTTTCTCTTTCTGGATTAATAATTTCAACACTTTTAAATAATTTGCTAACCCATTTTAAAGTTTGTCCGATAGTTTTAAATTTATCCTCAGTTACCAACATTATGTAAATCATCACTGCTTTTTTTCATATTTTCTGATAAAGTACGTATTAAATTGTCCAGATTTCCCTCTAATGTTTCTTCTAAATTATGCAAAGTCAAATTTACACGATGATCAGTAATTCTATTTTGAGGGAAATTGTAAGTTCTAATCCTTTCGCTTCTATCACCTGTACCAACTTGATTCTTTCTTTTCTTAGCAATCTCTTCATGCTTTTCTCTTTCTATTTTATCTAAAAGTCTTGCTCTTAATATTTTTAAAGCCTTGGCTTTATTTTTATGTTGAGATTTTTCATCTTGACAGGTGACTATCATTCCTGTGGGAATATGGGTAATCCTCACTGCTGAATCTGTAGTATTAACACTCTGACCTCCTGGCCCGGTAGAACGATATCGGTCAATTTTCAAATCATTGGAATTAATTTCCAATTCAACCTCTTCTGCCTCCGGAAGTATAGCTACGGTAACAGTTGAAGTATGTATCCTCCCGCTAGATTCAGTTATAGGAACGCGCTGGACCCGATGCACTCCACTTTCGTGTTTTAATCTTTTATAAACTTCTTTTCCCGTTATGCCAAATATTATCTCTTTAAATCCTCCAATCTCAGTAGGATTGGAACTCATTACTTCCGCTTTCCATCCATTATTTTCCGCAAAGTGAGAATACATTCTAAATAGATCGCCCACAAAAAGAGCTGCCTCATCACCACCAGCACCTGCTCTAATCTCTACAATAATGTTCTTTTTATCATAAGGGTCTTCTGGAAATATGAGTTCCTTTAGCTCTTTTTCCAAACTCGTCTTTTTCCCTTTTAGTCCTTCTAATTCGTCCTTTACTAAATTTTTAAATTCGATATCTTGTTCTATGTCAAGCATTTTTAAATTTTCTTCAATTTCGCGTATTATGTCTTTATATTTTTTATATTTCAAGACTACCTTGGAAATGTCAGAATGCAACTTTGCATATTCTTGAAATTTAATCTGATTATTGATAATTTTAGGGTCAGCAAGAAATGCATTCAGTTCTTCATATTTTTTTTCTAATTCTTCTAATTTTTTAAACATTATTTGCCACTTCTTATTTTATAATTTCATCATGCTCAGGCAGTACTCCCTGTAAAGCCTCTATCGCAACTTCTATCTGGCTATCATCAGGTTCTTTTGTAGTAAGTCTCTGAAACCATAATCCCGGCATTACTGCCCATTTCACCAAAGTCTTATCTATGTTTTTTGCTGATAATTTCAATATTTCATATGATAGTCCAGCTATTAAAGGAATTATGGCTATTCGATAAGCTACCCTTAAAAGCAAAGTTTGTTTTCCTAATAAAGAAAACACTAAAACACTTATTACTAAAACAATAAAAATAAAACTTGTTCCACATCGAGGATGTAAAGTACTATATTTTTTTACATTATTAACACTAAGTTCTTCTCCTGCCTCATAGGTATATATTACTTTATGCTCCGCACCATGATATTCAAATACTCTTTTAATGTCCTTTATTTTTGATATAAAGTATAAATAAAGCAAAAATATACTAATTCTCAATATTCCTTCGAATAAATTATAAACCATTATGTTAGAGAGATATCTATCTAAATATCGGGCTATACCAGTCGGAAGAGCTATAAAGATAAGAATAAACAGAATAAAGGCAAACAAAATAGTAAAAAACATTTCTATTTTATTTATTTTGTCTTCTTCTCCTGTAGCTTGTTCTGCTGAATAGGTTAATGCTTTCAAGCCAAGAGTTAAAGACTCGATTAAACTAATTATCCCCCTAAAAATAGGTAATTTCAAGAATTTTATTTTATTGGATAATGATTTTAATTTACATATTTTTAAAATAATCTCTTTATCGGGTTTGCGAACAGCAACAGCATATTTAAGAGGAGATTTCATCATTACTCCCTCTATTACTGCTTGGCCACCATAGTTATATTCGGCATTTTTCATTATTTTAAATTAACTCCTCATATCTTTTATTTTTTAGACCAGGGTTTGCCGCAGGATAATTCACCCTCGGGACAAGATCCCGAAATGCAATGCGGACCTGCATTTTCAAATATATTCGGGGCGATGGCTTTAACTTCTTTTAACATTCTTTTTGCCAATTCTCTAATCTCCCATTGGGCCCTATTACAACATCTTATTTTAAAAATGTGTAGTAATTCTCGAGCATTAACAGTTACTATCATTTTAGTTTCCACAGCTTGAGGTAAAATATATCTGGCGTCTTCTATTGCTATATTATGATCTAAAAACAAATTATAACTTTCATCTAATTTTTTTATAGTATCAGTATATATTTTAATTAATTTTTTATCTTTTGCAATAGATTTAGGGATAACATAGGGAAATCCTTTTTTCTTTATTTTAACATATCTTTGACTTTGTTGGGAAAAAGATGCAATTCTATGCCTCACTAACTGATGCGAAGTAACTCTGGATATCCCCTCTATGGCAAAAGTAAAATTAGCATGCTCCAAAACAGAATAATGCCCTAATTTTATTATCTTTTTAATTAATTTTATTATGTATTTATCGGTAAGCTTTTCATTTAATTCATCAATACCTGATGCAGAATAGCATAATCTTGCTGATTGGGCGACAATTCTTTCAGGATTTTTGGTATAGTTTATCAATTTAACCTTCATCGGAAATAACCTTCCTTATTTGTATATCGTATCGCGTATTATATGCTCGCTCGAATACGAGATACGAGATACGAAACTATTCTTTAGGTACAATATGACATTTCCTACATCTGGCTTCATAACTTTCTCTTGCTCCAATCAATATAGTTGGATCACTATATTTAGCCGGTTCCCCATTTACCAGTCTTTGGGTTCGGGAAGCCGGATTACCACAAACCATACATATTGCTTGTAATTTATCTATATATTCTGCTATGGCAAGCAATTTAGGCACTGGGCCGAAGGGCTCTCCTCTAAAATCCTGATCTAAACCAGCAATAATTACCCTTTTCCCTTTATCAGCAAGTTTCTGACATATAGATACAATATCATCATTATAAAATTGAGCTTCATCAATGGCAATTACCTCTGTATCTGGTTCTAATTTTTCTAAAAGTTCTTCTGGTTGATTAATACTAATGGCTTCAATCTTACTACCATTGTGAGAGTAAATATATTGAATAGCAAACCTATTATCAATAGTTGGCTTAAATACTTGGACTTTTTTTCTGGCGATTTGAACTCTATGAACTCTTCTTATTAACTCTTCACTCTTCCCACTGAACATACTTCCACATATAACTTCAATCCAGCCAGTACTTTTTTCTTTTCTCATCCTTGTACCTCCTCCATAATTTCTCAAGAGAAATATTCAACATAAAAAAACAGAGCCTTATAAAAGCTCTGTTTTAATTTTTTTATCAAAAGATAATTAGAGGGGAATCCTCTCTGAAACACCAATTTTTATTTTGTTTGCAACCATAAAATAACGCCTACCTGAAATTAATTATCATCATTCTCTTCATTATTTAAATTATATTTTCTATTAAACCTCTCTACTCTTCCTGCAGTATCAACTATTTTTTGCTTCCCAGTAAAAAATGGGTGGCATACAGAACATATTTCTATTTTCATGCTCTCTTTAGTAGATCCAGTTTCAAAACTGTTTCCACAAGCACATTTTATAATAGATTTTCCATACTTTGGGTGAATATCTTTTTTCATTTTTCTCTATCCTCTATCTTTTTTTATTTTTTGTTAATACAGTTTTATAATAAAAATATATAAAATTATAACATAATATTATTTTTACGTCAAAATGAATCTAAAATGTTTTTTACACTTTTAATAAAATGATAATTTTTAAATATTTTGCTCTTTAATGGAATCTAAAAACTGTTGGTTATTTTTAGTCTTTTTTAATTTATTAATCACTAATTTTATCGCACCCAGCGAAGGCTGAGAAGATAAGGCTCTTCTTAATATCCATATTTTTTGCAATTTTTCTTTGGTTAACAATAATTCCTCTTTTCGTGTACCAGATTTTCTAATATCAATTGCCGGAAATATTCTATTTTCTGCAAGCTCCCTGTCTAATTTCATTTCCATATTTCCCGTTCCTTTAAATTCTTCAAATATTACTTCATCCATCTTACTTCCTGTTTCCACTAAGGCAGTAGCTAATATGGTTAAACTTCCTCCCTCTTCAATATTTCTTGCTGCTCCAAAAAATTTTTTGGGCCAATAAAGAGCGCTTGAATCTATTCCTCCAGATAGAGTTTTTCCACTTGTAGGAACAGTCTGATTGTAAGCTCGGGCTAATCTGGTGATACTATCTAACAATACGACTACATCCTGCTTTTGCTCCACCATTCTTTTGGCTCTTTCTAAGACTATTTCTGCTACTTTTATATGATTATTGACAGGCTGATCGAATGTAGAACTTACTACTTCCGCTTTTACCGATCGTTGCATACCGGTTACCTCTTCTGGCCTTTCGTCAACTAATAAGATGATAAGCCTTATTTCAGGATGGTTTATTGCAATACCATTGGCAATCTTTTCTAATAAAATTGTCTTACCTGCTTTCGGAGGAGAAACGATAAGACCTCGTTGGCCTTTTCCAATTGGTGAAAATAAATCAATTAGTCTGGTTGACAAATCACCTGATTTATTTTCTAATTTAATCATCTCATCAGGAAATAGAGGAGTAAGATTTTCAAAATCTATTCTTGCTTTAGCTAATTCTGGATCCTCATGATTAACTGCCTCAATTTTTAATAAGGCATAATATCTTTCTCCTTCTTTAGGAGCCCTAACTTGACCGGATACAAGATCTCCATTGCTAAGATTAAATCTCTTTATCTGAGAAGGCGAAATATAAATATCGTTTTCACTGGGTAAATAACCCCCTGTCCTCAAAAAACCAAATCCTTCATCTATTATTTCTAAAATACCTTCAGAAAACATATAACCTTTTTTCTCTGTTTCTGCCTGTAATATTTTAAAGACTAAGTCCATCTTTTTAATTCTAGAAAAATTGTTAATCTTGTATTCTTTTGCAATTTTGCATAAATCGTTTATCTTTTTTTCTTTTAATTCTGTTAATAGCAAATTATAAAACCTCCTTATTTATATAATTAAGATTTAAAATATTTATTTTGTATATTATTTTTAGCTATTAATATATATTAATATAACTAATTATTAATTTCTTAGGATCAGGGTTATGAGCGATATGATTAATATGATGAATAATTCATGAATAAAACTATTTTTGGTCATAAGTCATAAGTAATAATCAACTTTTTTAAGCCTTTTTATAATAAAAGATAATTTGAAGTTGCAAAATACATTAAAAAATTTATTAAAAAGAGGGCTATTGAGGAGTTATTCTTTTAGATTACATCACAAGGCTATTCTATCACTATAATTTCATTAATACAAATATTTTTTCAAATATTTTTTAATTACCTCCAGATCGCTGGGTTTGTCCAAATCTATCATTATTTCAGGGTGGGATATCTTAACTGCAACGGATTTATAACCGACTATTTCAGTAACTTTTTTTTCGATTTCATCTAAAGTTAAGGTCTTAAACAAAAACTTTATGATAAATTTAAAACCTAATATTTTAGCATTTTTCCAATTGGCTTTCCTATTGTCATATAATTCCTTAATTAATTCTCTCTTGTGAAAAAATACTTCTGGTTTAAAAAATACAATATTTCCTCCGCAAAATGTTCCTTCTTTCATCTTGACATAAGTTCTTATAGTTTCTGGATACTTTTTTACAATATCGTCTTTAGTAATTATTGGATAGCCGATATAAGCATCTCTTTCTATACATTTATTAATGAATTCATCAATAGCCTGAGAAGTAATCAAAGGTATATCAGAGGCTAAAAGCAATAAGTTGCTTTTAGAATTAAAATAATTTAACCCAATTTCCATATTTTCAAGTATAGAATCTCCTGGTTCTAATATTTCTTCTACCTTTTTGCCAATATAAGGAAAAAGTTCATTTTTTGGACCCACTACTAACACTTTATCTATATTTTTTGAATTATTGAGGGCATCAATGATATAGTCAATTATAGGTCTGTCGTTTATTATAATTAAAGCTTTATTTTCTACATTAGCAGTAATCTCTAAAGGACCTTTTTCCTTTGTTCCCGCTAATACTAAAGCATTAAACATTTTATATTACTCCTTCTATTTATTATTTAAAATAGAGGCCTTAATAAAATCTTTAAATAAAGGGTGAGCTCTATTGGGTCTTGATTTAAATTCTGGATGAAATTGAACACCAATAAACCAAGGATGGTCTGGAATTTCTATAATTTCTACTAAATTCAAATCCTGATATATGCCACTAAATTTTATCCCATATTCTATAAATTTTTCTTTATATAGATTATTAAATTCATATCTATGTCGATGTCTTTCATAAACCATCTCTTGTTTGTAGGATTTAAAGGCAAGCGAATTCTTTTCTAATTTACAGGGATATGCTCCTAACCGCATAGTGCCGCCTTTAATTTTTACGCCTTTTTGTTCTGGTAAAAGATCAAGAACAGGAAAAGGAGTATCAGTATCAAATTCTGTGCTATTGGCTCTTTCTAAATTAATTACATGGCGAGCAAATTCTATAACTGCACATTGCATGCCTAAACAAATCCCCAAAAAAGGTACTTTATTTTCTCGAGCATATTTTACCGTTTCAATCTTCCCCTCAATTCCTCTTTTTCCAAATCCTCCCGGAATTAAGATTCCGTTTATGCCTTTAAAGGGATCCTTTGAAGAATAATCTTTAACCTTATCAGAATCGATTCTTTCTATTTTTACCCTACAATTATTATCAATCCCTCCATGGAGTAAAGCCTCAGTAATACTTATATAAGCATCTTTTAAACTGATATACTTTCCGACTACTCCAATTCTAACTTCCCTTTGAGGGCGATATATTTTATCTACCATTCTTTCCCATTCTTTTAAATCAGGCCCTTTACATTTTAAATTTAGCAACTTTATTATTAAATCTCCGAGTCCCTGTTTCTCAAATATTAAAGGTATCTCATATATAGATTCAACATTTGTTGCTTCAATTATTCCTTCCTTCTTGATGTCGCAAAATAGTGATATTTTATTTTTAACTTCCTTAGAAAGTTTTGCCTGAGAGCGACAGATTACTATATCTGGTTGAATACCTATTTCTCTAAGTTCTTTTACACTGTGTTGAGTTGGTTTAGATTTCAACTCTTTGGCAGCCTCAAGGTAAGGAACAAAGGTAACATGAATATAGAGAACATTTTCTTTGCCAATATCATTCCTAAGCTGTCTTATAGCCTCCAAAAAAGGAAGACTTTCAATATCTCCCACTGTCCCTCCTATCTCAACAATTACTACATCTACTTTTTCTTTTTTCTTTTTTCCAATACTTCTGACAGTTGATTTAATCTCATCAGTTATGTGGGGTATTACCTGGACAGTAGCGCCTAAAAAATCTCCTCTTCTCTCTTTAGAAATTACAGAACTATATATTTTCCCGGTAGTTACATTATTATATTGGGTTAAATTTACATCAATAAATCTTTCATAATGACCCAAGTCTAAATCAGTTTCTGCCCCATCTTCAGTGACAAATACTTCACCGTGTTGATAGGGATTCATTGTTCCTGCATCGACGTTTATATAAGGATCTATCTTTTGAATAGAAATATTTAAACCTCTGTTTTTTAACAATCTCCCAATAGAAGAGGCAGAAATACCCTTACCTAAGGATGAGACTACCCCACCGGTAATAAAAATAAATTTAGTCATAAATCTCCTTTTTTAACTATTTATTAAATTAGTCGTTAGTGAATAGTGAATAGTCGTTAGTAGGACAGGCGTCTCGCCTGTCTATTAATTTATTATGTTCTCTGATTGCGAGCTACCATAGGGAGCGTGGTAATCCCTTTATTAAATTAAAAAGTTAAAGCGAAAAGCTATACGCTCTACGCTAAACGTTATACGCTATATAATATTCTGTCTCCTCGTGTCTGAATTCTATTTTCCTAACTCGATACGCGATACTATATACTAAATATACTATTCATATTGAAAAACAAAAATTTGGTTATTTTCAGGTAAAGTATCTTTTCTAATTTCTAATTCGTTTGATTCTAATCTTCTTATATTATCTTTATTGGAAAGAAATGCTTCTACTGGATCTATAGAGAATTTAATAGCCTCAGTTTTATAATGCATGGGTATAGTGATTCTTGGTTTTATATCATTAATAATCTGGCTAGCCTGAGTACTATCTATAGTGTAGAATCCTCCCACCGGGATAAATAGAATATCTACTGAACCTATTTCAGCTAATTTATCTGGATCCAAAATGTGTCCTAAATCACCCAGATGACATAATTTTAATCCATCAGCTTTGATAATAAATATTGTATTGGTCCCTCTCTTAGACCCAAAAACACTATCATGATAAGTTGATATTCCTTGAAATTCCATTTTGTGTGATTCTCTTTTTACTGGTCCCTTAAAAACTACCGGTCTTCCTTTTATTCCCCTTACATAATTATGATCAAAGTGTTCATGACTTACGGTGACAATATTTACTTTAATTCGGGGTAGTTTATAGCCCAGTGTTTCATCGAAAGGGTCAGTAATAATTTTAATTCCCCTTTCAGATTCAATTAAAAATGAGGAATGGCCCAACCATTTTATTCTCATTAAATTTCCTCCATTATACTAAAACATTTCCTTAATTATTTTATTCAATCTTTCTCTGGCTAACTCAGGTTTAAAATTCAATATAATGCTGCCCATTTCAGTTTTTTGTAATATATTTAATGGTTCTAAGGCAAATATTTCAGTAATTTCTTCTACTTCGGACTTTTGCACCTTTTTATATTCAAAATATTCAATACTTTTTTGATTAATGATTTTAGTTAATGATTCAATATTAAGATACAATTTTTTACTACTATTTTCATTTAATACCTTAATTATTATATTAATTAATTTTATTTTATTGTGAATTTGTTTTCTTCTTTCAAATAACTTATAGATATTATTCTCCACGGAATTATCTGGTGAAAAGATTAATTTTAAATTGTTTAAAGAAAATGGTAATCTATTATGTTCTTTTATGAGGCTATCTAACCATCTCAGCTCAAATAACACAACTTTATATTCATCTGTTTTTTTATTAAGTTTATCAAAATCGAAATCTGTAGAAATAATTACCGAAAAATCTACTTTATTTTTTTCTCTGGCCTTACCCAGCTCATTCCAATATTCATATTTTTGTATTCTTTTACTTTTTTTATCTAATATCTTCCCGTCAACAATTAAATTGTAAGTCTTGTAATCTAATTGTGCCTTTATTAAAATAAAAGATGTTTTTCCTTCTGATATAAGTGAAGTTTCAAATCCTAAAAATTCAAATACTTTTTGGATTAACTGTTTGAAATTTTCATTATCCTCGGCAGTTATAAGTTTTACCTGTAATTTTTTTATTTCACTCAGCCAATTAAAAAGACCCCAAATATCCTCTTTATCTTCAACAAATCGCGGGTCTTTTCTTAAAATATCAATAATATATTTGTAAAATAAATTGTCTTCCTTTACTTCAACCTCCAACACCCTTTCACAAATTTCTTTATAGGAGAGGGGATGTCCTTCTTCTTCTAATATTTTAAATATTTTTTCACTTAATTCCTCCTGTGGCTTCATTAAGGTTTCATTTTCAGTCACTAAAAAATACTTACTTTTATCATAATCAATTAGGCCGATAAAAATAATATCGTTAACCTTTAATTCCTTCTTTTTGTACCATTCTTTCAACCCAATTATACAATTAAGTTCATTATTTACTACTGCTTCTATTTCGATTCCTTCTTTATCTATAAAGGTAACTTCAATAATTTTTTTATCCCTTGAGAAAAAAGGTCTCATATAACTGGTCAAAAACATAGTTCCATCTTTCAAACAATAACTGGTAAGAGAATATTTAATATTTGCATTTTTATATTTCCATCTTACCAAGCCCCAAATCCCCCTTTTTGTCCTCATAAATCTCTTATCTCCACTCATAGAAGCATTCACGGCATAATAGGGCTCTTTAACTTTTAAGGGTTTTATTTTTATTAGCTCTTCAGCAATTTTCCGATAATGTAATGGTTTTTTATGTTTAATTAATATTTCATAAGCAACATCAGCAACTGATTTATGTCTCATAAGTCTCTATCCTCCTATCGCTCGATTTAGCTGTTTATTAAATATTTTTTTATAATAATTATTTATTATTATATACACCTTTTGGTATTTTTTACAAATAAATTAGTCGTTGGTCGATAGTATTTAGTTTTTAGTTCTTGGTTTATAGTTTTTAGATAAAGGGAATCAGTTTTCAGTTATCAGTTTATTATGTTCTTTGTCATTGCGAGGGTGGCACTCAAGTTATATTGAGTGACACCCGCGGCAATCTCGGTTTGAGATTGCTTCGTCGCATTGCTCCTCGCAATGACGAAACGAAAAAAGTTATGACTTTTAACTGTAAACTCATTATATTATTATACTTTACTTATCTATCTCTACGCTAAACGCTACACGCTATAATACGAGATACGATTGTTATTTATATTTTTTCATTAATTCTACATAACCCCAGGTATGTTTCTTTAAATCTTCAACTTCTTCTTTAGTTAGATTTCTCACTACCTTAGCAGGTATTCCTAAAGCCATAGTATATGGCGGTATTTTAGTCCTTGGTGTTACTATTGCCCCAGCTCCCACTATAGCCCCTTCTCCTACCTCTGCTTTATCAAGCACAATTGCACCAATGCCTATTAAAGAACCATCTCCTATCTTGCAGGCATGAAGCACTACATTATGACCCACAGTGACATTACTTCCTATTATAGTAGATACACCCATATCACAATGGACCACACTACCATCTTGTATATTGGTATTTTTTCCAATAACAATCGAAGCAATATCACCTCTTAATACCACATTATACCAAATACTGGCATATTCTCCTATTATAACTTCCCCAATTATGTTAGCATTTTCCGCAACAAAAGCTTTCTCATTTATTATTGGTTTTTTACCTTCAAAATTTAATATCATTTTCTTACCTCCAAAACTGCTTTAATCGTTTCAGCTATCTTTTTTCCAAATCCTGGTATCTTACTTATCTCAACCGTAGAAGCATTCTTTATTTCTTCTATACTTTTAAAATATTCTAATAATAATCTTTTCCGTTTAGAACCAATTCCTGGAATAAGGTCTAATTTTGAATTACGCAATTCTTTACTTCTTATCCTTCTATGATAAGTTATCGCAAATCTATGGGCTTCATCTCTAATCCTTTGCAATAAAAAAAGGGCTTCTGAATCAGGAGGTAAAATTATAGACTTATAAACTTCGGGTTTAAATATCTCTTCTTCTTTTTTAGCTATACTTATTACCGGTAATTCAAGGCTTAAAGCGTTTAATATCTTTTCTACAGCAACAAGTTGTCCCCTTCCTCCATCAACCAGAATTAAATCGGGCAACTCTTTTCCTTCGGATAATAATCTTTTATATCTTCTTTCTACTACCTCTTGCAACATCGCATAGTCATCAATTCTATTAACTCTCTTTACTTTAAATCTTCGGTAATCCTGCTTTTTAGGTCTTCCTTTTTCAAAAACTACTAAAGAACCAACAGGTAACTTCCCCTGAATATTAGAGATATCGAAAGCTTCAATTTTTTCTGGAAGTATTTTCAAATTTAATTTGTGCTTTAAATCAAAAATTGCTCGTTTACCCTTTTTGATTTCACCTTCTTCTACTTCTTCTATCTTTTTTAGTAAATATTCATTCCCTTTATCTTTACTGTAGAAATTTAATTCTTGACTTTTTAATATTTCTTCAAGGGATTTTATTTTATCTCTTATTTTAGCAGCCTTTTCATAATTTATATGGTTAGACGCCTCTTTCATTTCCTGATAAAGATTATGGAGTAACCTCTTTTTCCCACCTGCTAAAAAAAGGCAGATTTCTTTCACCCTTTTTTGGTATTCTGTTTTGCTAATCATTTTGGCACAAGGAGCTGAACATAAACCTATTTGGTAATCCAGGCAAATCCTGGCTTTTTTTAAATCTTTTTTTCTACATCCTCTAATTTTAAATATCTGCCTTATTAATTTTATGACTGCTCGAGTATCTTCTGCGCCCACAAAAGGACCAAAATAAATAGCTTTATCTTCTTTTTTCTCCTGATTAATCTTCCGATGAAAAAATATTTGCGGAAAATCTTCTCCTAAAGTTATTTTAATATAAGGATAGCTTTTATCATCTTTAAATTGAGTATTATAATATGGGTTGTTGTTCTTTATCATTTTACTTTCTAAGATAAGTGCTTCCACTTCAGAAGAAGTAGGTATATATTCAACATCCACTATCTCTTTAACCATCTTATTAATCTTGAGAGATTGCTGGGAAGAATTACTAAAATAGGATGAAACCCTACTCCTTAAAGAATTTGCTTTTCCAACATATATTATCTTATTTGTCTTATCTTTAAAAAAATACACTCCGTTTGTATCAGGTAATTTATTTATCTTTGCTTTAATATCCATATTTTATCTCTCTCTAATTAATAAAATAATAATTCGTATCTCGTATTTGGCGTATAGCAATACGCCCCTACTGACGACTATTTACTATTCACTAAATACTAATCTAATGCTTTTTTTAAAAATTCTCCAGTAAATGATTTTTTATTATTGGCTAATTCTTCAGGGGTACCTTCAGCTACAATCCTCCCTCCTTCTTCTCCTCCTCCTGGACCAAGATCGATAATATAGTCTGCTGATTTAATTACCTCTAAGTTGTGTTCTATCACCAAAACAGTATTTCCAGCTCTTACTAATCGATCTAAAACATTAAGTAATTTTTTTACATCATCAAAATGCAATCCGGTAGTTGGCTCATCTAAAAGATATAGGGTCTTCCCGGTGCTCTTGGTACTTAGTTCTTTAGCTAATTTGACTCTTTGTGCTTCACCACCTGATAGTGTAGTAGCTGATTGCCCTAATTTTATATATCCTAATCCTACATCATATAAGGTCTTTAATTTTCTTTTAATCGAAGGGATTGCCATAAAAAATTCTAAAGCTTCCTCTATAGTCATATCTAACACCTGAGCAATATTTTTACCTTTGTATTTTATATCTAAGGTTTCTCGATTAAATCTTTTACCCTTACAAACTTCACAAGGAATAAATACATCAGGTAAAAAATACATCTCAATTTTTACTATTCCACCACCTTGACAAGCTTCACACCTTCCTCCCTTCACATTAAAACTAAATCTACCTGGCTGGTAACCTCTTATCCTGGCTTCTTTTGTTCTGGTAAAAATATCTCTAATGGGGGTAAAGCCCCCCGTATAGGTGGCAGGATTAGAACGGGAAGTTCTGCCAATAGGTGATTGATCAATAATTATTACTTTATCAATATTTTCAACCCCTTCAATTTTATCATAATCACCCGGGTGGACTCGGCTCTTATAAATTTCTCTGGTTAAAGCTTTATATAATGTTTCTTCGACCAAAGTACTTTTTCCTGAGCCAGATACTCCAGTGATGCAAGTAAATGTTCCCAAAGGTATAGAGACATCGATATTTTTTAAATTATACTGGCGAGCTCCAATAATTTTTAGATATCTCTCATTTCCCTTTCTCCTTTTCGAGGGTATACTAATTTTACTGAGACGGCTTAAATACCTTCCTGTAATAGACTCCTCAGTTTTCATTATATCTTGACAACTTCCTCTTGCTACTACATAACCCCCATGTATCCCTGCCCCAGGTCCAAGGTCTACAACATAATCAGCAACCTTTATTGTCGCCTCATCATGTTCAATTACTATCACCGTATTCCCTAAATCTCTCAACTTTATAAGAGTCTGTAAAAGTTTATAATTATCTTTTTGGTGTAAACCAATACTCGGTTCATCTAAAATATAAAGTACACCGGTCAAACTCGAGCCAATCTGAGTAGCCAGACGAATCCTCTGGTTTTCCCCACCAGCTAATGTAGCTGATGTACGAGATAAAGTTAAGTAGTCTAACCCTACATTGGTTAAAAAGCTTAATCTATTTTTTATTTCTTTTAATATTTGACCAGCAATAATCTTTTTTCTCCCATTCAACCTTAAATTTTCAAAAAAATCATAATTCTGTTTAACTGACCATTCGGCAATATCAGCGATGGAGAAACCATCAATAGTTACTTTTAAACTTTCTGGGCGCAGTCTTTTCCCTTTACAAGAAGGACAGGGCCTGATGGTCATAAACTTTTGTATCTCTGAACGGATATATTCTGATTTGGTCTCTCTATACCGTCTTTTTAAATTATTAATTACTCCCTCAAAAGAATTCTCATGAAGCCAATAGGTATTTTGTTCAGCATTCTGGTATTTAAAAGGTATTTTAGTCTCTCCTGAGCCATATAATATAATCTCTTGATATTTGGGGTTTAGCTCAACAAAAGGAGTAGTAAGTTCAAAACCATAAAAGTCAGCTAAACCCTTTAATATATGATAGAGGTATTTTCCTTTTACTTCACCCCAGGGGACTAAAGCTCCCTGTAATATTGATTTGCTTTTATTTGGCACAACTAATTCGGGATCAAACTCCATTTTAAATCCCAAACCACTACAAGTGGGACATGCCCCATAAGGACTATTAAAAGAAAATATTCGAGGAGCAATCTCTGGTAAATTAATTCCACAATGAGGGCAAGAAAAATGTTCACTAAACATCTTTTCATCTTCCCCTTCTATTTCAATTATCACTATCCCATCACTTAGATTTAAAGCAGTCTCAATAGAACTGGCTAAGCGACTTTCTATTTCTGGTTTTACTACCAGTCTATCTATTACAACTTCTATATTATGATTTTTATACCGGTCTATTTTTATCTCCTCTTCTACTTCATAAACCTCACCGTCAACCCTCACCCGAACAAATCCCTTCTTTTGAACGTCCTCTAATAATTTTTTATGCTCACCTTTCTTAAAACGAATTACCGGGGCTAAAACTTGTATTCTCTTCCCTTTAGGTAAAGTCAGAATTTGATCAACCATCTGTTCAACTGTCTGTCTGCTCACTTGCTGACCACACTCTGGACAATGGGGTATCCCAATCCGAGCGAAGAGTAACCTTAAATAATCATAAATTTCTGTTACTGTTCCCACTGTAGAACGAGGATTTTTACTTGCTTTCCTCTGGTCAATGGAAATTGCTGGAGATAACCCTTCGATGTAATCTACATCAGGTTTTTTCATCCTCTCCATAAATTGACGAGCATAAGAAGACAAGGATTCAATATACCTTCTCTGACCTTCCGCATAGATAGTGTCAAAAGCTAAGGATGATTTGCCAGAACCACTCAATCCAGTAATTACTATTAATTTATTTCTGGGTATTTCTAAATTAATGTTTTTTAAATTGTGTTCTCTTGCACCTTTAATTGTTATCTTAGTCTGAACCATTAATCTTTTCTCCCGAATAGGGTTTTTTCTTTTTTTAACCTTCTTATCTCATCACGAAGTAAGGCTGCTCTTTCAAAATCTAAATTTTTTGCAGCTTGTTTCATCTCTTTCTCTAAAGACTTTATCAAAATTCTTAGATTATCTTGACTCAAATATTTTCCTCGTTCTTCACTGACAGTAGAAACATCTTGGAAGTTATCTAAATTATTGATGATGGCAAATTCTTGCACTGGTTTGATTATAGTTTGAGGAATTATATTATGTTGTCGATTGTATTCTAATTGTATCTTTCTTCTTCGATTGGTTTCTTTTACGGCCCTACTTATTGAACCAGTAATATTTTGACAGTACAAAATAACAGTTCCATTTATATTCCGAGCTGCCCTTCCCATTGTCTGAATCAATGAAGTTTCTGACCTTAAAAAACCTTCCTTATCCGCATCCAAAATAGCCACCAGAGATACTTCGGGGAGGTCCAGCCCTTCTCTTAAAAGATTTACTCCTACTAATACATTAAATTTACCCAATCTTAAATCCCTTAAGATGTTAATTCTCTCTAACGTTTCTATTTCTGAATGGAGATATCTAACTTTTATATTAATTTCTTCTAAATACTCCGCTACATCTTCGGCCATTCTCTTAGTTAAGGTAGTTACTAATACTCTTTCTTTTTTTTCTGTCCTTTCTTTGATTTCTTCTATTAAACTATCAATCTGATTTTCTATTGGTTTTAAAATTACTTCAGGGTCAACCAATCCAGTAGGCCTAATAATCTGTTCAACTACCTGTTCACTCCTTTCTAATTCATACTTGGCTGGGGTAGCAGAGACAAAAATAACTTTTTCCATATATTTTTCTATTTCCTCAAAATATAAAGGTCTATTATCATAGGCTGAAGACAAACGAAATCCATATTCCACCAAACTATTTTTTCGGGATTTATCACCCGCAAACATCCCTCTTAACTGAGGAATAGTAACATGAGATTCATCAATAAACATTAAAAAATCAGAAGGAAAATAATTCAATAAAGTTGCTGGCGGTTCACCTGCTTTCCTCTCACTTAAATGACGAGAATAATTTTCAATTCCACTACAGTAACCCACTTCTCTTAACATTTCTAAATCATATTTAGTCCTTTGTTCTAACCTTTGGGTCTCTAAGAATTTTCCTATTTTTTTTAAATATTTTAACCTTTCCTGTAATTCTCCTTCTATTGAGAAAATTGCTCTTTTTAATTTATCTTTAGTGGTTACAAAATGTTTAGCCGGATAAACTATCAATTTTTCTTTCCTGTGTTTAATCTTTCCACTTAAGGGGTCAATCTCGGAGATAGCTTCTATTTTATCACCCCATAATTCTATACGAAAGGCATATTCTAAGTAAGAAGGGAATACTTCAATTACATCTCCTCTTACTCTAAAACACCCTCGATGAAAATCAATATCGTTTCTCTCGTAATGTATATTTACAAGCTTTTCTAAGATTTCATCCCTTTCATGAACCTCATTCTGGCCAACCATTAATACTAAATCTTTATAATCTTCAGGAGAACCCAATCCATAAATACAAGATACACTGGCTACAATAATCACATCTCTTCTTCCTAATAAGGAACTGGTAGCAGAGAGTCTTAATCGATCTATCTCGTCATTTATAGAAGAATCTTTCTCAATATAAGTATCTGTACGTGGTATATAGGCTTCTGGTTGATAATAGTCATAATAACTTACAAAATATTCCACAGCATTATAAGGAAAAAATCTTCTAAATTCGCTACATAATTGGGCAGCTAAAGTTTTATTATGAGAGATCACCAGGGTAGGCAACTGAACCTCTTGGATTACATTAGCCATAGTAAATGTCTTTCCTGAACCAGTTACTCCCAGTAAAGTTTGATATTTATAACCATTGTGTATGCCCCCAATCAATTTTTCTATAGCCTGGGGCTGGTCTCCTTGAGTGGGGTAATCAGATACTAAATTAAATTTATGGTTCATTGATAACACCTTTTTAAAACTAAATCTACAACTTAAAATTTTATGGAACTTACTTTTATTCTCAATAATTATACACTTAATATATAATTCTATAAAGGTTTAATTCGTATCTCGTATCTAGTATCTCGTATTATAGCGGATAGCGTAGAGCGTATAGTTTTTAAGATGTAGGCATAAGTAATATGTAATTGATAATATGTAGGGGCTCGATTCATCGAGCCCGTTATAAGAATTTTAAAAGCAACTCGGGGCGGATAAATCCGCCCCCTACGCCAAATACTATATCCTATGCAGAAAATATTTTGAATTATGGTTTTTCGTTTTAAATTTTTAGTTGCATACTAAAAACTTGTATTTATGCTAATTTAATTGGTGAATCAGCTTAATCCATAAATAAATCTACAATTTTTGAATTATTAACATCTACCAAACCTTTATTGGTTATTTTAAGATGAGGAGCAACTTCTAAAGATAAAAAAGAAATACTCATAAAAGGATTATCAACCGTAACCCCTAAACTCTTAGAAGTCTTATAGATGGAATCTAAATTTTCTTTCACTTCTAAGAGAGGCCTATCTGACATTAAACCGGCAATAGGCAAAGGTAGTGAATCTACTATTTTTTCATCTACGGATATCGCTAATCCACCTCCCATCTTAGCAATAGCTGCTCCTACATTTAACATATCTTTATCGTTAGTGCCAACAATTATAATATTATGCGAATCATGGGCGACAGATGACCCTAAAGCTCCTTTCTTAAGCCCAATCCCTTTTACCAAACCCAGACTCACCTTCTCAGAAGCATGATGTCTTTCCACTACTGCAACTTTCAAAATATCTCGCTTAATATCAGATACCACCCAACCATTCTCAATTTTGGGAGTTTCTATATTAGTTTCAGTAATGATCTGACCTGGTATAATTTTTATTACTCTACATTTATTTCCTTTAACTGGAATTTTAAAATCTTCTGGGTAAAGCCATTTAATATTAACTGACCCTCTAATAGGTACCTCCAGCGGTTTGGGTCTTAACTCTAATAATTTTCCATTTTCTGCTACCAATTTTCCATCTTTAAAAACTTTAAGTATATTAAAATCTTTAAAGTTATCAAAAATAACTAAATTAGCTGTATAACCTGGAGCAATTGCTCCTAAGTTCCTTAATCTGAAATATTCAGTAGTATTAAGAGTAGCCATTCTTATAGCAGTAACCGGGTCAATACCTTCTTTTATAGTGGTTTTTATCATATAATTAATATGCCCTTCTTCTATTAAATCCTTAGGATGCCGGTCGTCACAACAAAAGAAACATCTTCTGGAATTATCTGAATTTACAAGTGGTAAAAGATCGTTTAAATTCCGAGTAACAGAACCTTCTCTTAACATAATATACATACCTAATCTTAATTTTTCTTGAGCTTCTTCTACTGTGGTACATTCATGATCAGATCTTATTTGGGCAGAAATATAAGCACAAAGATCTTTACCGGATAAATTAGGGGCATGGCCATCGATACATTTATGAGAGGAAGCAACTATCTTATCTAAAACCTCGGGAATTTGATTTAAAACTCCTGGAAAATTCATCATCTCTCCTAATCCTAAAACCCATTTTTCGTCTAAAAGTGGGTATAAGTCATTTACACTTAAGTTTGCTCCTGAAGTACCTAAAGATGAGGCGGGAACACAAGAAGGAAGCATCATAAAAATATTTAAGGGGTTATATTTGCTAGATTCCAACATATATCTAATACCTTCTAAACCCAAAACATTAGCGATTTCGTGAGGATCTATAATTACTGAAGTTGTCCCTAAAGGTACTACCGTTCTGGCAAATTCTGATATTTTTACCATTGAACTTTCTAAGTGAATATGTCCATCAATAAATCCGGGAGATAAATAGCAATCAGAAATATCAATTTCTTTATCTGCGTTATATCCTTCTCCTAAACCTACAATCAAACCTTTATAAATTGCGACATCTGTAGTATATATTTCTCCGGAAAAAACATTTATTATCTTCCCATTTTTCAATAATAGATCAGCCTTTTCCTCTCCCCGGGCAACTTTTATAATTTCAGAAAGACTCATAATGACCACCCCTTCTTTCGTGAATCGTATCTCGTATCTCGTATCTCCAAATTTTTTTTACTTGTTCTTTGGTCTTATCCAATGAATTGCTATTATCTATTACATAGTCAGCCATTTTAACTTTTTCTTTTAACGGCGTTTGAGATTTAATTCTCTTTAAAGATTCTTGGGCCGATAAATTATTTCTCTCCATTAATCTTTCAATCTGTTTCTCTTCATTTATATATACTACAATTATCTTGTCCATTAAATTATCAATCTTTGCTTCATAGATTAAGGCAGCGTCTATGATTAATATCTTTTCTTTTCCATTTTTATAAGTTTTATTTTTTGCTAAACTTATTTCCTTTTTAATTAATTTTATTATCTCTGGATGAGTAATATCATTCAATTTTTTTAATAAATTTTGATTATTAAAAACTATCCTTCCTAATTTTTTTCTATTTATTTTTAAATCTTCTTTTAATAAATCTTTTCCAAACAATTTAACAATTTTCTTCCAAGCAGGTTTATGTGGCAAAATTACCTTATGGCCAAGCTCGTCAGCATCGACTATCTTGGCTCCTAAATCTTTAAACATCTTAGCTACAGTACTTTTACCACTTACAATCCCACCTGTAAGTCCAATAATCAATGCCATAATTCCCCCCTGAATTAGTCGTTAACAAATTAGTTAACTGGTTTAACATTAACTCATTAACTAACTAACCAGGTAACTAAGTAACCAATTAACTAACTTCTGCCCAATTATAGCCCGTCTTCAAATTTACTTTTAAAGGCACAGAAAGTTCCAAACTGTTTTCCATAATATCTTTTACAATTGACTTTGCTTCTTTAAGTTCATTTTTATAAATTTCAAAGATTAATTCATCATGGATTTGAAGTAATAATTTACTTTTGAATTTTTTCTTTTTAAAAAATTCACTAATTTTAATCATAGCCAATTTTATCAAATCTGCTGCACTACCCTGAATGGGAGCATTAATGGCAATCCGTTCATTAAATTCCCGAATATTTTTATCCAGACTGTTTATACCACCTAAATATCTTCGTCGATTTAATAGGGTAACCACATAACCTTTTTTTCTGGCTTCTTCTTTCTCTTTTTCAATATACCTTTTTACACCTTGATATCTTTGGAAATAATTGCTAATATATTTTTCCGCCTCTTCTCTCCCTATCCCCAGGTTCCGGGCTAACCCGTAACTACTCATCCCATAAATAATACCAAAATTTATCATCTTAGCCATCCTTCTCATCTGCCCACTAATTAAATCCTGGTCAAGGTCAAATATATCAGCAGCTGTATGAGTATGAATATCCTCATCATTTTTAAAAGCAGTTATTAAACTCTCATCTCCAGAGAGATGAGCCAAAATACGTAACTCAATTTGAGAATAATCTGCAGTTAACAATATAAACCCTTCCTCGGGAATAAAAGCCTTTCTTATTTCTCTACCTATTTCAGTTCTAATGGGGATATTCTGTAGATTTGGTTCACTACTGCTTAATCTCCCGGTAGAAGTGATTGTTTGATGAAAAGAAGTGTGTATCCTTTTCGTATTACCATTTACTAAAAGGGGCAATTTTTCTATATAAGTATTTTTTAGCTTACATAGTTCTCTATATTCTAAGATAAAAGATACTACTTTATGATGAGGAGACAAAGTGTTAAGCACATAAGCATTGGTAGAATAACCTGTTTTAGTCTTTTTAATTACTGGTAATTTTAATTTTTCAAAAAGTATATTACTCAACTGTTTAGGGGAATTAATATTAAATTCAGTTCCAGCTAAATTATAGATAGTTTCCTCTAATTCTTTAAGTCGAGAATCCACTTGCCTGGACATTTTCTTTAAAAAATCAACATTTATTTTGATGCCGTTAATTTCCATCTCTCCCAATACTTCTATTAAGGGCATTTCAATTTCTTTAAACAAAGAAATTAATTCTTTTTCCTTTAATTTTTCCTCCAAAATCTCTTTCAATTTCAGGATATTTTGAGCATTTTCACATACATCTTCTATGCTCTTGATAGTATTTTCTTTATCTTCTTTATCTTCATTCTTTAAGTATTCCAAATATTCCCAGAACAAATTTTTTAAACTATATTCTTCTTTTGAGGGATTTAACAAATAAGCAGCAATCATCGTATCAAAATTATCTCCCTTTAGTTCTATCTGATATCTATTAAGCACTACAAAACCAAACTTAAGGTTGTGCCCAATTTTTATAATTTTTTCATTTTCATAAAATGGGCGTAATCGACTTAAAACCACATCTGCAGAAAGACACTTAGGTCTTTCCATTAAGTTTAAAGGGGAAATCGGGATATAAAAGGTTCTATTATCTTTAAAGCTGAGGGCAATACCTAAAATTTTGGAAGAGATAGCATTGTCTGAAGAAGTTATCAAATTAAAGGAAAAATATTTATTTCCTTTAATTATATTGATTAACTCATCTAATCTTTCCTTAGTGTCAATTAAATTGTATTTCACTTTTGTATTTTCCCGATTAATTTTAGGAGCAATCTTTTTTATTAAATTCTTAAATTCTAATCTTTTGAAAATTTCCCATAATTCTTTATAATTTGGTGATTTAATCTTCAAATCATTAAAATCATATATTATAGGGACATCCCTTACAATAGTGGCTAACTTTTTGCTCATTCGAATTTGGTTTTCATATTCTTTTATTTTTTCTCTTAAAGATTTTTTAGGAATTTTATCAACGTTTTTTAATAAATTTTCTAAATTGGCAAATTTTTTGATTAAAACTATAGCAGTTTTTTCTCCTATGCCGGGAACTCCAGGGATATTATCTGAAGGGTCCCCTTTTAAAGCTAATATATCCACTATTTTATCAGGGTCTACTCCATATTTATTTTTTATACTTTCTTCATCATAAATTTTGACTTCAGTTACTCCTTTGACAGTAGTCATTATCTTGGTGAATGGAGAAATTAATTGAAAGGCATCTTTATCCCCCGTTACAATAAGTGTATTACAATTTCTTTTCTCTGCTTCCCTTGCTAAAGTGCCAATTATATCATCTGCCTCATAACCTTCTTTAGAACAAATAGAAATATTATAATTATTAATAATTTCTTTAATTAAGGGGATTTGATTTATTAATTCAATGGGCATCTTCTTGCGGTGGACTTTATATTCTTTGAATTCTTTATGTCGGAAAGTGGGTTTAGGCGTATCAAAGGCAATCATCATATAATCTGGTTTCTCTTCCTCTAATAACTTTATCAATATCATAGTAAATCCGTAGACCGCATTAATAATTTGACCATATGAAGTAGCCAATTGTGGTAAAGCATAAAAAGTACGATAAAGTATTCCTTGTCCATCAATTAAAATAAATTTTTTTTTATTATCCATAACCTCTCTTCTTTCTCTCGACT
Organism: Atribacterota bacterium; assembly: GCA_030605615.1. Classification (GTDB taxonomy): domain Bacteria; phylum Atribacterota; class Phoenicimicrobiia; order Phoenicimicrobiales; family Phoenicimicrobiaceae; genus JAUWHZ01. Next base: position 48,107 of record JAUWHZ010000012.1, read on the forward strand.
TTCTCTAACATTCCTCTGACTTCCTCTTGACAATAAATATTAGTTAACCTATAATTTTTAAACAAGAACTAATAAACGCCGAAGTGGCGAAATTGGTAGACGCACTGGACTCAAAATCCAGCGAGCCTTAAAGCTCGTGTCGGTTCGACTCCGACCTTCGGCACCACTTTCTCGTATGTCGTATATCGTATGTCGCATTTCGTATTGTGTATCTAATATCGAATCGTTTTTATTGCAGGGGTGGCATTTAATATTACTTGATTACCACCCCGATTTATTTTGATAATTTGTCTGGCGGGATTAACGAATCAAACTCCTACCTCTTTCTCTCTTCTATTTTCTTTACTATATACGATATACGATATACGAGATACGAATTAGTCGATATCGTTTAATAAATTATTATCATAAAGTAGAGATTGATTAATCACATTAACTGCTTCTTTAGCTTCACAGTGAGGCACTAAAATTTCTACATTTCCATTTAATTCATCCTGATTCATTTCTAACTGATTTAAAATAGTTATAATACCTTTATCCTTTAAGACTTTTCCCAAGCTTTTGGCCAGTGAAATATCTTTTGCAATATAAATTACTTTCCACATTTTAAATAAAACCTCTAATGATAAATTTTTTTGTTATTTGATATTTTTTCTATCCATACTTTATCATTTCCTAAAATATTTCTTATTTTTTCAATTAATTTATCGTCAATATTTACAGAAAATTCTTTATCGATAATATGTAGTATTGTTTTTTTCTTTTCTTTAAAATGAATCATTATCTGGCTTTTTCCTGGATAAGTACAAAATATTTCTTTTAATTTTATTAAAAGATCAGGTTTATTTTTATAAGAATTAATCTCAAGATGAAGCTCTTCGAGAAGATTTTGATCTGTCTGCTTTTTTGTTTTTATCGTATATTCTTTATTTTCTAAATATTTATTTAAAAGCGATATTTTTTCTGCAATTAATTTTATTTTTCCTTCCGCCACATCTAAGCGTCCTTCTATTACCACAATTTCGTCTTTTTTTATCAGTTCTTTATATTCCTCATAAACTTTGGGAAAAGCTATTATCTCAACATTACCTTCTAAGTCTTCCAAGATGATAAATGCCATAAGATTTCCATTTTTAGTGCTCTTTCTTTTAAAACTATTAATCACTCCTCCCAAAACCACTCTACTTTTATCTAAAAGATTAGTTAATTCAGCAGAAGTACAGGTTGTAATCTTCCTTAATTTATCCTTATAACTATTTAAGGGATGATATGAGATGTATAATCCTAACATCTCTTTCTCCATAGCTAAAAGTTCATTCTGTGAAAATTCTGGTATTTCTGGCAATTTTTGTTGGTAATTATCACCAATCTTTTCTTTGTGAACTTCTTCAAATAGATCAAAGATTGAAGTTTGACCATTCTTTTGAGCTTTTTGGTATTCTTGCCCACTCTTCATGAAATTATCTAAAATGTCTAATAATTGTGATCTCTTTGCCCCCAATGAATCAAATGCACCACACTTTATCAAACTTTCAATAACCCTCTTATTTGCTATTCTTAAATCCACTCTTTGACAAAAATCAAATAAGGAAGTAAAATTAGAATTCTTTTTTCGTTCTTTAATTATGCTTTTTATGGCTTTTTCCCCAACATTTTTCACTGCAGCTAATCCAAAACGAATAGCCTTTTCTCCTACCACAGTGAAATTTACCAAGCTCTGATTTATATCAGGGGGCAATATGTCAATGTTCATATTTCGACACTCTTTTATATATAAAGCTACTTTATCATTATTTCCCATTATGCTGGTAAGTAAAGAAGCCATATATTCTACTGAATAATTAGCTTTTAAATAAGCTGTCTGATAGGAAATGAAGGCATAAGATACGCTATGAGATTTATTAAAACCATATCCCGCAAAATATGCAATTAAGTCAAATATTTCTGCAGCAGTACTTTTTCCGATACTGTTTTTCTGAGCACCTTTTACAAAAAGCTCTCGTTGTTTCTCCATCACTCCTTTCTGTTTTTTTCCCATAGCTTTTCGCAGGATATCTGCTTGCCCCAAAGTAAAACCAGCTAATTCACTGGCTATCTTCATAACCTGTTCCTGATAAACAATTACTCCATAAGTTTCTTTTAATATAGGTTCTAATTGGGGATGAGGATATTTAATTTTTATAATTCCTTTCTTTCGGTTAATAAAATCTTCAATCATTCCACTCCCCAAAGGTCCAGGTCTATATAAAGCCAATAGTGCAGTAATATCTTCTATGTTTTCAGGTTTTAATCTTTTAACTAAATCCCTCATTCCTTCACTCTCTAATTGAAAAATACCGACACAGTTTCCTTTAGAAAGCATTTTATATACTTGATTATCATCTAAGGGAATCTGGTTTATATCAACTTCTTCTCCTCGTGTATGTTTTATAATTTTGAGGGCGTTACTTATTACAGTTAAAGTACGTAAACCTAAAAAATCCATCTTTAATAAACCCAAATCTTCTAATTCTGCCATAGCATACTGGGTACATATTTCACCTTCAGCAGTATTTTGTAAAGGAACATAATCGGTTAGGGGTTTATGAGAAAGAACTATGCCAGCGGCATGTGTAGAGGCATGCCGAGCTAAGCCCTCCAAAGAAGAAGCTATCTCAATCAACTTTTTTATAGTCTCGTCTTCTTTCATTAAATCTTTAAGTCGACTTTCCATCTTTAATGCCTTCTCAATAGTTATATTTGGTTCCCAGGGAATCATCTTAGCAATAGTATCTACCCGAGCATAGGGAATATTTAAAGCCCTTCCTACATCTCTTACAGCAGCTCGAGCAGCCATAGTGCCAAAAGTTATAATCTGAGCTACTTTTTCCTCTCCATATTTTTTAGAAACATATTCAATTACCTCTTCTCTACGCTCATAACAAAAATCAATATCGAAATCTGGCATGCTGATTCTTTCAGGATTTAAAAATCTTTCAAATAATAGTCCATAAGTTATAGGATCGACATTAGTAATCTTCAGACAATAAGCAACTAAACTTCCTGCAGCAGAACCCCGTCCTGGCCCAACCATTATTCCCTTTTCTTTAGCATACCTTACAAAATCCCAGACAATTAAAAAATAAGGATCAAATTCCATTTTTCCAATAATTGAAAGCTCGTACTCTAACCTCTCATTTAATTCTTTGGTGATGTTAGTATATCTTTCTTTAAGTCCTTTATTGCAAAGTTCTCTCAAATAACTACTTATATTATGTTCTGGGGGAACTTTAAATTCAGGTAACTGGGCTTGTCTAAAATTAATTTCCAAATTACATTTTTCAGCAATGCGAACAGTGTTTTCTATAGCTTGAGGTATATCTGAGAAGTTTTCGTTCATCTCTTCAGGAGAATTAAAGTAAAATTCATCAGTAGCAAATTTTAAACGTTTAGGATCATCTAAATTAGTAGCAGTTTGAATACAAAGCAATATTTCATGAGCTCGGGCATCTTCTTTTTTAATATAATGAATATCACTACTCGCTACTATGGGAATAGAAAGTTCTTGACCTATTTTGATGAGATTCTCATTTACAACATCTTGTTCAGGAATACCATTTTTTTGCAATTCTAAATAAAAATTTTCTTCTCCAAAAATTTTCACAAAGTCAATTGCGACTTCCTTTGCTTTTTTTATATTGTTTTGCAAAATACTACGAGGAATTTCACCCTTTAAACATGCGGAAAGACCAATCAATCCACTACTATACTCTCTTAATACTTCTTTATCAATTCTTGGTTTATAATAAAAACCTTCCAAATAAGATAAAGTAACTAATTTTATTAAATTTTTGTAACCTTCATTATTTTTAACCAGTAAGATTAAATGATGAGGAGTTTCTTTTCTTTGTGAAGATTTATCAAATCTACTTTGGGGAGCAACATACATTTCACAGCCAATTATGGGTTTTACACCTTTTCGTATAGCTTCTTTGTAAAATTGGATTACTCCATACATAACTCCATGATCAGTAATGGCCAAAGCAGGCATCTTATGTTTTTTAGCTTGAGCTACTAAATGGTTTATCCGACAGGCTCCATCCAAAAGACTGTATTCAGTATGAGTATGTAAATGGACAAAATTTGAGTGCCACATGTTAAGACAACCAACCTCCTAAGATCGTATTTTGTACGCTCCACGCTGTTTCGCTATTTAAAGAATACCTGCGCTAATTTCCACCATTTTTTATCTACAGTTTTAAGTTTACTTACTGCCTCTTTTAAAGGCACTCCTATTACTTCACTACCTTTAAGGGCGGCCATGTAGCCAAACTTTCCTTGGGAAATCAAATCCACGGCAGTTACTCCACACCTAAGACCTAAAATACGGTCGAAAAGTGTAGGAGAACCCCCTCTTTGAATATGACCTATAACTGTATGGCGGGTTTCAATGCCAGTATTCTTTTTAATTAAATCAGCTAGGATATTCCCCACTCCTCTATTGCGTAATATCATATGCCCAAACTGGTCTAAGCTTTCCTCCTTGACATCTATACCAGGAAGTGTTACTCCTTCTGATATTACCACAGAAGCATACTTATTTTTTTTATAAACATCCTTTAAATGTTGACACATTTTTTTTATATCTGCTTTTTCTTCAGGAATAAGGGTCCAATCCGCACCAGAAGCCATACCGGTAAATAAAGCCACCCAACCGGCATGTCTCCCCATTACTTCTAAAACCATTATTCTGCGATGAGAGCGTCCACTGTCTTGAAGGCTTCGTATCGCCTCAATTGCCCGGGTAACTGAACTATCGAACCCAAAGGTATAGTCAGTCCCGCTAAGATCATTGTCCATAGTCTTAGGAGCACCAACTAACTTAACACTTTCCTCTTTAAATAATTTATTAGCTACCCCCAAAGTATCTTCTCCGCCAATAGCTATTATCGCATCTAATTTAAACTTTTTTATCGAATTAAGAACCTGTCTGATGCCATTTTCTACTTTATAAGGATTTAATCTCGAAGTCCCTAAAATTGTTCCTCCTTGATCAACTATTTCTTTTACATCTCTCAAATTTAGAGGATTTATATCGCCTTTTACTAACCCTCTCCAACCTTCTTGAATTCCGTAAATCTCATAATTGTAATCTTGTGCCCGGTATACTACTCCCCTGATAGTCGGATTTAACCCGGAACAATCTCCTCCCCCGGTTAA
>JAUWHZ010000002.1 GCA_030605615.1 Atribacterota bacterium
CTTGCCGGTTTAGCGGGTTCTTTTTTATCTTTAGAACAAGCTCATTTTTTTGTCAAGGAAATGAGCGGAGGCAGGGGCTTTATCGCTTTAGCAGCGATGATTTTTGGAAAATGGACTCCCCTTGGGACTGCTGGAGCTGCTCTACTTTTTGGAGTTGGTGAAGCTTTGGCTATGAGGTTGCAAGGTGTTCTTGCTGTTCCGGTCCAATTTATCCACATGGTTCCCTACTTATTGGCAATTTTTGTATTAGTGAGCGCCATCGGAAGAGCTACCCCTCCGGCAGCAGATGGAATTCCTTACGAAAAAGAAATAGGGTAGAGAGCAAAAAAATTCAGAATAACTCGACCATGAAATGTTTTAGGTATATAATATAAAAAATAGTATAATTTCCAAAAAAGGAGAAGAATTTAATCAAATGAAAGATATTGGAAATTTCTTAAAAGAGAGAAGGGAAGAAAAAGGTATCTCTTTAATTGAAGTAGAGAAAGATTTAAAAATACGTAAAAAATACTTACAAGCTCTCGAAGAAGGCAATATAGATATAATTCCAGGCAGAACTTATACTATAGGATATTTGAGGAATTACAGTAAATATCTGGGTATAGATGAAGAAAATATTAATCAGATAATTCAAACTTATAATAATTTAGAAAAACAAAAGATTGGCTTAGAAAAAACTAAAGAAGAAAATATCTACCTTAAAAAGAAAGATAGATCTGTATTTGAGAAAAAAAGATTCTTTCTTCCAATTAAGTATGTTTATTTAGCAAGCTTTATCCTAATAATTTTTATAGGATTATTATGGATAAACAATTCTTTGAAAAAAGCACAGGACTTTCCCGTTCCTTCCCCTGAAATTGAAACAAAAACTACACTCACTTTACCCGAAGAAAACGTTGAGACCAAAACAGAAACATTGATTGAGGAAACATTATCCCCAGAAAATGCTTTAATTAGTAAAATGCCTATTTTAAAAATAATAGCCAATAATAATACCTGGGTAAAAGTTCTTTCCAAAGATGAAATAATATTTGAAGGAATATTATTTAAAGGAGAAGAAATTTTCTGGCAAAGTAACCAATCTCTAAATCTTATTACTGAATATCCGGCAAAAATCGAAACATATTATAATGATGAAGTAGTTGAAATAAATAAAGGAATCACCAATAATAATATTTTAAAATATAATTTTAATCCTACGTTAAATATTTAATAATATTTTCAAATGCAAAAACTTAATATAAAATAGTAAGGAACAGATTACAATTGTGGGAAAGATACATTTTCCAAAACCAGCAAAACTTATAATAAGTATGATTTCTTCAGATGTATATCTGTTTAATTTTTTTAAGGAGGCATTAATAAAAAGTTTTAGTAAAATTGATCTTGAAAGTAATATTCAACCTTTTAATTTTACTAATTACTATGAAAAAGAATTTGGCAAAGATCTGAAACAAAAATTATTTTCATTTGATTCCCTAATTAAACCAGATTACCTCCCAGAAATAAAAAAAATAACTAACGGTTTAGAAAATAATCTTATAAAAAATAATATTAAAGAAGATATTTCTCTTCATAAAAGAAAAATTAACCTTGACCCAGGTTATATTTCTTTAAATAAATTTATTCTCGCAAGCACTAAAAATGGACCATCAAGAATTTACCTTAATAATGGAATATATGCTGAAATAACTCTCAGGTTTATAAATAAATCGTTTGTCCCTTGTGAATATACATATTCAAATTATAAAACTCTTGAATATATAAATTTTCTAAATACAGTTAGACAGAGATATAAATTACAATTAAGAAGTGTTCGGTAAATTTTTAAGACTTTTAGCTAAATAGAAAGAGGGAGTAAATTATAAAAAATTGGAAAAAACAAGGACTTTTATCGCAATTAATTTAGATTTAAAAATAAGAGAATATTTATTTTCTATTAAAAATAACTTAAACCTTGATGAATCAAAAATAAAATGGGTTGATAAAAACAATTTACATATTACTTTAAAATTTTTAGGCTATATCTCTCCTGAACAAACAAGATTAATAAATTTGGGGCTAAAAGAAATAATTAATAAATGTAGTCCGTTTACAATAAAATTATCATCAGACATAGGAGTATTTCCCTCTTATAAAATGCCCCGGATAATTTGGGTAGGAATTAAGGAAGGTGCAAATGAATTAAAAAAACTGTATAACTCTATAGAAGTAATATTATATAATAATGGATTCCCCAGAGAAAATAAAGTTTTCTCTGGCCATATAACCATTGGAAGGGTAAAGTACATTAAAGATAAAAATAATTTAATTAATTTTTTAAAAAATATGCATGTAGAATGCTTATCCCAGGAAGTAAAAAGTATCGAACTTATGGAAAGTAAATTAGCTCCCAATGGACCAATTTACAATATTATAGATAAATTTCCCTTATTAAAAAAATAATAAATATTTAAAGGAGTAAACAAAAATGACTGATAAGGTACAACAAAATAATCCTGAAAGAGAAAAAGCACTAAATGTAGCAATGCAAAATATCGAACAAAGATTTGGCAAAGGCTCAATAATGAAATTAGGAGATAGGCCTATAGTTCTTGACAGTAACAGCATATCTACAGGTTCATTAGGGTTGGATATTTCTCTCGGAATAGGAGGTGTGCCTCGAGGAAGAGTAATAGAGATATTTGGCCCTGAGGCCTCAGGAAAGACTACACTTGCTTTACATATTATAGCTGAAGCTCAAAAAAATAATGGTATTGCTGCTTTTATTGATGCTGAGCATGCTTTAGATCCTAATTATGCCAAGAATATTGGAGTTAATACAGAAGAATTAATTATATCCCAACCGGATACCGGTGAACAGGCCCTGGAAATTGCTGAATCCCTGGTAAGAAGTAATGCGGTAGATGTTATTGTGATAGATTCAGTTGCTGCCCTGGTACCTAAGGCAGAAATCGAAGGTGATATGGGAGATTCTTTTATGGGATTACAAGCAAGATTAATGTCTCAAGCCCTCAGGAAGCTCACAGCTATTATTAGTAAATCAAGAACTACTACTATATTTGTAAATCAAATTAGAGAAAAGATTGGTATCTTTTTTGGTAATCCTGAAACTACTCCTGGCGGTAGAGCCCTCAAATTTTATTCGACCATCAGAATGGATATCAGAAGAAAAGCATCTATCAAGAAAGACGAAGATAATATTGGAATAAATGTAAAAGTAAAGGTAGTAAAAAATAAGTTAGCTCCACCTTTTAAAGAAGCTATATTTGATATAATTTTTGGTAAAGGGATATCAAAAGAAGGAGATATTATAGATCTTGGCATAAAATATGATATATTACAAAAATCGGGAGTATGGATTTCTTATAATAATATAAAATTTGGGCAAGGACGTGAAAATTGTAAGGTATATTTACAAGAACACCCGAAAATTGCAGAAGAAATAGAAAGTAAAATACTATCTACAGCTGGCCTTAGCAAAAAAACAAACAAAGAGGTTGCTAAAAAATAAATAAAATAACTTCCATTGAATATAATAAAAAAGATACTGCTGGTAGGATAGGCGTCTCGCCTGTCCTGGTCTATATAGATAATAAATATACATATAAGATTAATGAAAATATTATAAATTTGTTAAATCTCTATACAGGTAAAGTGTTATCTAATAATGAAATTAAAAAGATTATTTTAGAAGATGAAATTATTAAAGCAAAAAAATATACTTTAAGGATTTTAAATCGTAAAATTTATAGCAAATATGAAATTTTAAAAAAATTAAAAATGAAAAGATTTTCTGAAGATATTATTCCTAATGTTATTTTCTGGTTAGAAAACAAAGAATATATTAATGATGAATTATTTGCTACTATCTGGTCACAATCAAGATTAAAGAATAAGCCTATAGGAAGATATAGATTAAATTATGAATTAAAATTAAAAGGAATTGACCAAGAAATTATTCAAAAAGTTTTAGACAAAACATATAATGACATAGATGAGCTAACCTTAGCACGAGATCTTATCAATGAAAAAATTTCTTCATCTAAGTTAAAAAATATTTCCTTAAATTCAGAAAAAATATATAATTTTTTATTGAGAAGAGGTTTTTCAAGGGGAGTTTCGAAAAACATTTGCGATGAACTAAAAAGTAAACAGGCTTAAAAAGTAATCGCTTAACATTTTTACAAATACTTAGTGTAAACTTTAGTGGGGTAATTAGATAAAGAGAAAGAATGGTATTTTTTATCTAACTTTACACGATATCCGGCAAGAATTTTATTCTGGATTCTGAATTCTTGCTTCTATTTTCTTGACGAGATACGAAATACGATATACGAGATATTAGTTATTTGACTTTTTAAATTATAAAGGTTAAAATATTTTAAGTAAATTTTTTCTAAATTTTTTATAATCTCTTATTCAGCTAATATGGTTTCTTTGATAAATCAGATAGTTTTTAATTATTTTAAGATTATAGAATAAATTAATATAACACAATTTATGTACCTTGTAAATTGAATATTAGGAGGTGAAATAACATTAAAATGTACTACATTTTTATGCTAAATCTTGTTATTGGTATAATAATAGGCTATCTCTTGACTAAATACATTGCAAAAACTAAAATTTCATCGGCTGAAATAAGCTCTAAAAATATTATTGAAAATGCAAAAAGAGAAGCCGATTCAATTAAAAAAGAATCCATTTTACAATCGAAAGAAGATTCTTACAAAATAAAAAGAGATGCCGAGATTGAAATTAGAGAAAAAAGAAACGAATTACAAAGACTTGACGATCAATTGATTAAAAAAAGTAATAGCTTAATTCAAAAGATAGAGTCACTTGAGAAAAGAGAAAGATCGCTAAATTATAAAGAACAAGAGCTGGAAGATAACATACAGAAAATTAAAAATTTATATCAAGAAAAGAAAAATGAATTGATAAAGATTTCTAAGATGAGTGTAGAAGAAGCCAAGAACGAACTGTTAAATAATTTAGAAAAAGAACTTACTCATGAAACCGGTAAGATGATAAAAGAGATTGAAGATCGAGCGAATGCAGAAGCTGATAAAAGATCAAGGAATATAATATCACTTGCAATTCAAAGGTACTCTGCTGATCATACAGTAGAAACAACAACATCTTTTGTGCCACTACCCAATGAAGACATGAAAGGAAGAATCATCGGGAGAGAAGGTAGGAATATCAGAACATTCGAAATGCTAACTGGAGTTGATCTTATTGTTGATGATACCCCTGAAGCAGTAATTATTTCTGGTTTTGATCCTATACGAAGGGAAATTGCTCGCATATCTTTAGAAAAATTGATAATTGATGGTCGTATTCAGCCCGCAAGAATTGAAGAGATAATTGAAAAATCTAAAGTGATAGTTAATAATAAAATCCAGGAAGAAGGCGAACAAATAGTTTTTGATACAAATATCAAAAATATTACGCCAAAATTAATTAACTTATTAGGAAAGTTAAAATATCGCACAAGTTATGGACAAAATGTTTTACAACATTCAAAAGAGGTTTCATATCTTTCTGAGATTATGGCAGCAGAGTTAGGCGTAAACACTCAATTAGCTAAAAGAGCTGGCTTACTTCATGACATCGGAAAAGCTGTTGATCATGAAATAGAAGGACCGCACGCTATAATTGGTTCTGAAATTGCTAAAAAAAATGGGGAAAGCAATGAGGTAATTAATGCTATTGCTGCTCACCATTCAGATGTAGAACCAAAAACAATTGAAGCTGTTTTAGTTCAATCTGCTGATGCAATATCTGCATCTCGACCTGGAGCTCGACGCGAAATGTTAGAAACTTATATAAAAAGATTAGAAAAATTAGAAGAAATTGCTAACTCTTTTGAAGGCGTCGAAAAAGCTTTTGCAATACAAGCAGGCAGAGAGATAAGAATAATTGTTAATCCCGAAGAAATAGATGATTATATTGCAAAAAAGATATCGCGAGATATTTCAAAAAAAGTAGAGAAAAATATAGATTATCCTGGTCAAATTAAAGTAATAGTTATCAGAGAAACTCGTTCAGTAGAATATGCAAAATAACTAAAGTTTAATTAATTTGCATTTAAGGAGGTAATTTTTAATCAAAAATTACCTCCTTAAACATTTATACAGTTGAATGTCCCCCGAGGTTTAAGAGTATGGCTGTATGTATAAATTGCAATAAAGAATCAAATCTTATTTCCGAAACTTTAGGTATATGTTTGGAATGCATACGAAGTGAGTTTAAAAAGGTTTCAGGACATATAAAAGAAGTACATCGAAAGACGAGAAAAGACTTTGACCTACCTGAAGAACCTCCTAAAGGCCCAAATGGTATAAGTTGTAAATTATGCGTGAATGAATGTAAGATTCCAAAGGGTGAGAAGGGCTATTGTGGTCTGCGAAAAAATGTAAACGGTACTCTACTAGGTCCAACAAAAGATTTAGCCTCCCTTAGTTTTTATCACGATAATCTTCCCACAAATTGTGTTGCCAATTGGGTATGCCCTGGTGGAACAGGCATAGGTTTTCCTAAATTTGCCTGCAAAGATGGTCCAGAATATGGATATAAAAATTTAGCTATATTTTTTATAGGATGTTCCTTTAATTGTCTATTTTGCCAGAATTGGCATTATAGAAATCAGATAAATAGACCATCTTCAATAACTGTAAATAAATTATTAAGAGCTATTGATAACCGAACTTCATGTATATGTTATTTTGGCGGAGATCCAGCACCTCAGCTTCCTTTTTCTATAGAGTTTTCGAAAAGAGCTATTGAAACCAGAAAGGATAAAATTCTGCGAATTTGCTGGGAGACAAATGGGTCTATGCATCCTAAATTATTAGAAAAGTTGATGGAAGTAGCCCTTAGTACTGGGGGCTGTGTAAAGTTTGATCTGAAGGCGTTTGATGAAAGATTGAATTTAGCACTCTGTGGTATAACCAACAAAAGAACACTTGAGAATTTTGCCTTAGCCTCTGATTATGTAAGGAAAAGAAAAGACCCGCCAATTCTTGTTGCAAGTACTTTATTAGTCCCTGGATATATTGATAGAAAAGAAGTTTTTGACATAGCTAAATTCATAGCTGGACTCGATCGATCTATTCCATATTCATTATTAGGATTTGCGCCAAATTTTTATATGTCGGATCTTCCCTGCACATCCAGAAAACATGCACAGGATTGTAAAAGCGCAGCAGAGAAAGCGGGATTAATTAATGTCAATTTAGGAAATATTCAACTTTTAGGAGAAGATTATAAATGGAGCTGAAATTCCCAATGCGAAATCAAATAAAGAATTATAGAAAAAATCATCTAAAAGTCTACATCCGAACTTTCGGTTGACCGATGGACGTAGTATTATACGACTTTTGCGCCGTATTTGAGCAGGATTAGATGAACAGTGGCGTAAAGTTTAAATATATCTGCTTCGTTACCATAACGAAAAACTTGACAAAACAGCCATAATTCGTTACAATAACGAAAGATGAAAGGATGAAAAATGGGAGATTTTCAGAAACATTTTGAATTAGCAAAAGAGAAGTTTAAAGCAACAATAACTGCCTATCACAACAAGCAGAGCACAGTGGTTGGTGATTTGGGCACAAAGGTTGTTGAGCAATTGATAGAAGCCGATGCTGCCAGGAAGGGAGAGCATTTTGGCGACCACCAGAGCAGGCATGAATACTCAGATAAGCATTTTCCTGCTGAAATAAGCAAAGCAATGCGTAAAATATGGTTTGCCTATGGGGATTTAGGTTATTCTGGGATTAATGGCAAAAGATCCAAGGCAGTAATAGACAATCTCAAAATAATAATTGAATTTTTTAAAAAAAGGTTTGAGGCGAAAATCTATGAAGAGAATACTTAAAAAGATAGCAAAAGAGCTTTCCAGAATTGAAGATGTAAAAGCTGTTATCCTTTATGGCAGTCTTGCCAGAGGAGAATTTACTTCAAGGTCAGATGTTGATTTATTTATACTTACAACCAAAGATAAGACCCGGAAAGAGATACACGATAAAGTAATAGAACTTGAATCCGAAATAGGCAGAAATATCCAGCCAACCATAAGAACTATAGCTGAATTGCAGAAAACAGATACTGGTTTACTGCAGAACATCTTTCAGGAAGGAAAAATTCTCTACCTGAGAGAGCCATCGGATATTCCTTCAGCTATATTACTGCAACAAAAACCTTATCTGATTTACTCTTTTCAGATAAGCAGCTTGCCCCAGAAAGACAAGGCAAGATTTAACAGACAGCTTTACGAACAGACAAGAAAAGGATACAAGTATAAAGGCTTACTGAAAGAAATAGGCGGCCAGAAACTTTCTGCAGGTTGTGTAATAATTCCTTATAAGCAAAAGGAAAAGATTGAGAAATTCTTTAAGAAATTTAAAGTCAAGTTTGAGCAGTTGAAGGTATGGAAATAATATCTGAACTGCGCCCTTTTCCGCCTTTTGCGGATCCGTCTCTGGCGGAAATTTTTTGTTTTCAGAAACGGAAGAAAAAACACAATGTCAAAAGAATCAAAAACTTATAAAAATCCGCCCAAAAAAGTCTACATCCGTACCTTCGGATGCCAGATGAACGTTAATGATTCAGAATATATTATTGGGCAATTAGAACAATCAGGTTATTCAATTACTGGAGATATTTTAAAATCTGACTTAATTTTATTAAATACTTGCTGTGTAAGAGCAAAAGTTGAGCAGAAAATATATAGTCTAATCGGTAAGATAAAGAAAATAAAAGAAAATAATCAAAATATAATCTTAGGTATATGTGGATGTATGGCTCAAAAAGAAAAAGAAAATATATTTAAAAGAGCTCCTTATGTTGATTTAATATTTGGACCTTCACAATTAAATAATTTAATAGAAATTGTTAATAGCATAAAATCTGGCAAAAAACAATCTATTTTTTGTAATAATACAACTTGTTTTAATTTAAAAGATATTCCTGTTAAGAGAGAAAGCAAAATATCTGCCTGGATTCAAATAATGAGAGGTTGTAATAATTATTGCTCTTATTGTGTTGTTCCATATACCAGGGGACCAGAACAGAGTAGGGGAGTTTCTGAAATATTATCGGAAGTAGAGAATTTAGCTCAAAAAAATTATAAAGAAATATTTTTATTAGGACAAAATGTAAATTCATATGGAAAAAATCTACCTGAATCTATAACATTTTCTAAATTATTAAAACTATTAAATAATACTAACGGTATAAATAGAATAAGATTTATTACTTCTCACCCCAAAGATTTTAATTTTGATTTAATAAAGGTAATAAAGAATGGTGATAAAGTTTGTGAGCACATACATTTACCTATTCAATCAGGTTCAGATAAAATCCTCAAAATTATGAATAGGGAATATAATGTTAATCAATATAAAAGTATTATTAAAGAAATTAGAAAGAATATAAATAATATAAGTATCACCACTGATGTAATGGTAGGATTTCCAGGAGAAACCGAAAATGATTTCTTGGACACTTTAAATACTTTTAAAGAAATAGAATTTGATGATGCATTTACTTTTATATATTCAAACAGAGAAAATACTATTGCTTCTTTAATGCCTAATCAAGTTCCTTTACAAGTTAAAAAAGAAAGATTATGGAGACTTATTGATTTACAAAAGGAAATCTCAACTACGATTAATAAAAAATTAGAAGGGGAAATATTAGAAGTTTTAGTGGATAAAAAATCAATAAAAAATATACCCAATCAACTTTCAGGTAGAACAAAAACTAATAAAACTGTTGTTTTTATTGGTGAGGAAGAATTGGTTGGACAATTAGTTAAGGCTAAAATTATAAAATCAGATACTTGGACTTTATATGGAGAACTAGTTAAATGATTATCAGTAAGAAAAATAATAATTTATTAATATTATTAGGTCCAACCGGGGTAGGTAAAACAGATATTGCGATTAAATTAGCTCAAAAAATGCCAGATATAGAAATAATTTCTGCAGACTCCATGCAAATATATAAATATATGGATATTGGCACTGCTAAACCTAATAAAAGCATATTAAAAACAATAAAACATCATATGATAAATATTGTTGACCCAACAGAGAATTTTGACGTAATCCAATATAGTAAATTGGCTACGAAGATAATATTAGATATCTTTAAAAGAGGTAAAATTCCCATATTAATTGGTGGCTCAGGACTTTACATTACTTCAATAATTGAACCGCTCTTTTCCGGTCCTGGTAAAAATTTAGAATATAGAGGGATCTTAGAAAAAGAAGCAAATATATATGGTACAAAATACTTATATGATAAATTATCTAAAATAGATCCAGTTTCTGCTTCAAAAATCAAACCTAATGATTTAAGAAGAATAATCAGGGCTTTAGAAGTTTATAAATCTACCGGTAAAACCATCTCTTATTTACAGAAAAAAGCTTACAATAAAAATTCAAAATTTAAATATGATATTATAGGATTCAAAATGAATAGAGAGAATTTATATCAAAAAATAAATGCAAGAGTTGATAAAATGATTAAAGATGGACTCATCGATGAAGTAAAGAATTTAAGAACCAGGAGATATAATGAGAATCTAAATTCAATGCAGGGATTAGGTTATAAACAAATAAATAAATATCTTGATGGTGAATATGATAAAGAAACAGCCATTGACTTAATAAAAAGAGATACTCGTCGATATGCAAAAAGACAAATGACCTGGTTTAATAATAAAATAAAAAATATCGAATGGATAAATTTAGATGAATATGACGAAAATGAAGTAATAGCAAAAATATGGAGTCGTAGGACATCCTCGTAGTTTCCTCCCCCTTGACGGGGGAGGACTAAGGTGGGGGTGGAGTAGGGGTTCAATTCATTGAACCCGT
>JAUWHZ010000021.1 GCA_030605615.1 Atribacterota bacterium
TACAATTATTCCAAGCAATATTATGAAAAACTTCTTCATTCTTTAGTACATATCTTTCTTCATATATTTTTTAATTCTCGTTCTCAGAAGAAATCAACTTTGTAACCTAGAATAGCAAACTACACTTTTCCTTTTTCACAATTTCTTTGGTTTTATTTTTTAAACAAACAAAATTAATTATACACTACTTCTTTTAAAAACTCCAACAAAATTTTATTTAAAAAAGTTTCCCAAAGGTGCCAGGCACCTTTGGGAAACTTTTTAGCAGCTTTTATGCTGAGATCCCTTGAACTATTTTTTTATAAAAGATATAATAATCACATTATGGCAAGAAGAAATAGGAAAGAGATAGAAGATAGAGGCGCTATTTATCATATAATTGGTAAGGGTGTGGAAGGAACTGACATATTTACTGATGATGTAGATAGAAATAAATTTCTACAACTTTTACAAAAAATGGTTAACCTTCACAAAGTTCACCTATTTTCCTATGTACTGATGGATACTCACTTTCACCTACTTTTAAAGACAGAAGAAGCAAATCTTTCTCAGGCCATGCAGTTTTTAAATTCCTCTTATGCCCACTGGTTCAACATAAGACACATTAGAAAAGGTCACCTCTTTCAAGACCGATACAAAAGCCATATTGTCCTAAATTCTCTTTATCTATATAGTGTGGCTTCTTATATTAACCTAAATCCGGTAGAGGCCTCATTAGTGGATTCCCCCGAAGAATACCCCTGGAGCAGTTTTCAATATTTTCTCTCTACTCAAAATCAAAACAAAAACGTTCTCCCTTGGCTGAATATTCGGGAATTATTAAAACTTTGTCAAGCCAGTCCAGAAAATTTTATAAATTTCGTAAAAGAAAATATTCAAAAAGATAAACCGGAAAAAATTCTCCAAAATATCACTAAAATAACCTCAAATCAGACCCAAAATAAATCACCTAGAAATATAGAAAATATATTAAGAAAAACAAAAGAACAAATTGGAAACATAGACACCAATAAACGATTAAAACATTTACTTGTATATTTATTAATAAAAGAGGGTTGCAGAGTAAAAGATGTAGCAAATTCTCTACAAATAACCAGTTCAAGTGTTCTAAAAATATGTAAAAAGGTAGATAGAAATTTAATCTCTGATCGTATATACCAGCTCTGGCTAAATCATATTAAAATAAACCTATTTTTATAGAAAAGTTTCCCAAAGGTGCCTGGCACCTTTGGGAAACTTTTTGGGAAGAAGTCTGAGAACATGCAAAAAAAAATAATTTTTTTTATTTATATCATTATTATAATAGTTTTATTAATATACTCGCCATTAGTTATGAGTGTGGAGGCTATTCGTTATGACCCCCGCTTGAATTGGCAGGTTTTGGAAAGCCCTCATTTTTCGGTTTATTTTTCTAAATTGCAAGATAATAAACAAAATGACGAAGATTTCAGTAATAATAGCAAACAATTAGCTCAAGAGGTGGCTGATATCGCTGAGGAGACCTACCGCCAGGTTAATGCCCAGCTTGGCCCGCCCAACAAGCACCATCACCTGCAAAAGATAGCCATAATTATAGAAGATTTTTCTGATTATGCCCTTGGTTTTGCCTCACCTTTCCCCCATCGAGTGATTCGCCTTTCCTTAACTCCCCCCACTGCTAAATCCTTTGATATGAAATTTAGAAGCTGGCTTAAAATAGTTATTACTCACGAATATACCCACATGGCTCATTTTGAGATGACCGGTGGTCTTACCACTGCTCTACGAGCTCTCTTCGGTCAGATAATTACTCCCAATGCCCTCCAGCCCACCTGGTCAACTGAAGGATTAGCAGTTTATAATGAAACTAAATTTACTACTGGGGGAAGAGGTATAGATTCTCGCTATGATATGTATCTTCGTATGGCCGCCCTGGAAGATCAATTTAACACCTTAGATCAGATAAACGGTTATTACCTTACTTCTTGGCCGGGCAGCACCGCACCTTATATCTATGGCCAATCTCTCATCCATTTTATAGCTCAAAAATACGGGGAAAATAAAGTCATTGCCCTAAGTGAAACATTCTGTCGATATCCTTACTTAGGAATGAATTATGCCCTAAAAAAGACCATAGGCTTAAACTTGGACGAACTGTATCAAATCTGGAAAGATCACCTAAAAGAAAAGTATCAATCCCAGTCACAAAAAATAATTTCCCTAAAAAGTATCACCACCTCTCAGCAATTAACTAAATATAATTATTGGGTCGATTACCCCCACTGGATTTCCACACCCAATGGAGATAGGATAGCAGTTAGAGTTTCTACCCCCCATTACTATCCTTTTATTCAAATTATCGATCCTTTAAATCCTTCCCTCCCTTTAACCCCTTTTGCCATTAAAAACCAGCCCCTGATTAAAAGGGTCTATGGGCGGGATTCTTCTTTTGACATCTCTGCTGATGGTTCTAAAACAATTTATTCCAAATTAGTAAATTATGAGCAGTTTTATAAATTTTATGACCTTTATTTATATGACTTAAAGGTGGAAAAAGAGATGCGTCTTTCCGAAGGATTGCGTGCACGCGATCCTGACTGGTCACCTGAGCCAGATAATCCTAAAATTGTGGCGATAATTAATAAATCAGGAACAAATAACCTAATCCTGATTAATTTAAATTCAATCCTTAATCAAACTACCTCTTCACTTACTACTCCACATATTACAAAAGAGGATATTACCTATTTAACTGATTTTCGTGATGATACCCAATTATATCAACCCTCCTGGTCTCCCCAGGGGGATATGATCGCCCTTTCTGCCTGGCACCAGGGCTATCAGGATATATATATCTTAAATCTTGACTCTAATCTTAATCCTAATTCTAATAGTAATTCTACTCTTTGGCCTATCTTTCAAGACCAATATAATGACCTTAGCCCTTGTTGGTCTCCCGATGGCAAATATCTTTTCTTTTCTTCTGACCGCACCGGGATTTATAATATCTTTGCCTTCTCGCTCCCCGATAAAAAACTATATCAAGTAACCAATGTTTTAAGTGGAGCCTTTCAACCTGCCCTTTCTCCCGATGGCAAACAATTGGCCTTTATTGAATATCACGCTACAGGATATGAACTGCATCTTATGAAAGTAGACCCCAACCAGTGGACAGAAGTAGGAATAGAATGTGTTGAGCCCCAAATTGTGGCTGTGGCAGCACAACAATTCAATAAAGACCTAAATACCTCTTCTAATTTTGAAAACAATTACCCGAGCCATCCTTACCATCCTTTATCCTCCTTCTGGCCGCCCACCTACTGGATTCCCGCTGCCCAGATCACGGAAAACGATTTAGGAATTGGCTTTTCAACTGAATTGAAAGATGTTTTGGGATTTTATTCCTTACCTTTAACTATTACTTATGGAATACTTAATAATAACCTAAACTACAACTTCAATTATTATAATTATAATTACTTTCCCATCATTAATCTTTATCTATCTGGTAACGCTGGTTTAACTCCCCAGACTTCCTGGTGGGAAGAAGGAAAGGCCGGTGTAAATATTTATTTCCCCTTTAAAGGACAGACTGCGACCACTACAAATTCTCGCTCTTATATGCAAATCTTTTCCCTCGGCTACCAATACGAAAAATTATCTTCTATCACCACAACAACTCCCCAACCCTTAGATACTGACCAGGAGAAAATCGCCAGCCTAAGATTAGGTTATTCCTATTCTGATGCAGAAAAATATGGATTCTCTATCAGCCCTGAACAAGGCCATTCCTTCTCTCTGACCTATGAACATGCCGATAAAGCTTTAGGTAGTGATTATACTTTTGACAAATTGATATTTGATGGCAGAAAATTTATCTCTCTCCCCTTTCTACATCAGGTCTTGTCCCTTCGTTTAGTGGCTGGCTTTAGCAGTCCTAACATAATAGACCAAAATTTAGATTGGGAAAAATTTAAACTGGGAGGTCACTATTCTGCGGATAATCTTAGCAATGTTGATGTGGAAACTTTCTCTCTACGGGGATATAAACCCGCTCTCCTTGAGGGCAACAACCTTCTCTTAACCAGCTTGGAATACCGTTTTCCTATAGCCAACATCGAACACAGTGTAAATCTTGGACCTTTCTCCTTCTTCTTAGAAAGACTTTCTGGTGCCCTCTTTGTCGATATTGGAAATGCCTGGGAAAATAAGGTTAATGATATTAACTGGAAAGATTTTAAGGTAGGCATGGGCGGAGAAATTAAAGCAGATCTAAACTGGCAACTAGATTCTCCCTTTACCTTAAGATTGGGAGCAGCCAAAGCCCTGACCGACCCCAAAGGATATGACATTTACATCACTTTAGGAACTTCCTTCTAAAAAAGTTAACCAAAGGTGCCAGGCACCTTTGGTTAACTTTTCATCTCTATAATAAGCCTACTTTGCTGTGGTCGCCTAAGATGAATTCGTACACTTGAGGCAATTCTTTAGAATGATAAATTCTCACGCCCTTCCCAATTAAGCACCTTTGCATTCGTCCTTTTATATTCTCCAACCTGGTTTCCTCTAAAATTACACTACATTCAATCTCACTCTTTTCTATTTCTACCCTCTCAGAAATGGAAGTAAAAGGACCGATATAGGAATCGGTTACCTTAACCTTATCTCCAATTATTACCGGACCCAATATCTTAGAATTTATAATCTCTGACCCTTTCCCTATCTTAACCATTCCTAAAATCTGAGAGGCCTCATCCACTTTCGCCTCACCAATATCTCTTTCAATATCTTCTAAAATTAAGCGATTAGCTTCTAAAATATCCTCAGGTTTACCTGTATCTTTCCACCAACCACTAATAACCTCAGCACCAACTTTATAGCCCTTATCAATCATCCATTGAATCGCATCGGTAATCTCTAATTCCCCCCGCGCAGAAGGTTTTATATTCTCAATTGCCCGATGAACATTTTTATCAAAAAAATAGACTCCTATCAAGGCCAAATTACTGACTGGCTCTTTAGGTTTTTCCACTACCCGTACGACTCTCCCCTCTTCCAGCTCAGCAACGCCGAATTGCTTCGGATTATCTACTTCAGTCAATAACACAAAGGCATTGTAATTTCCTTGAATAAATTTATCCCCATAGCTCTCTACCCCGTTTTTTAAAAGATTATCTCCCAAATACATTAAAAACTTCTCTTCTCCTAAAAAATTCCGAGCTATCGATACTGCGTGAGCCAATCCCAAAGCTTCTTTCTGTTCAATATAAGAAATATTCACTCCCCACTTACTACCCTCTCTAAGCTCACTCTTTATATCCTCTCCTGTCTCTCCGATTATTATGCCAATATCTTTTATTCCACAATTTTTAATTGCCTCTATCCCATAAAATAACACTGGCTTGTTGGCAATAGGAATTAAATGTTTTGCACTGGTGTGGGTAAGCGGTCTAAGGCGAGTGCCCTTTCCTGCGCAAAGAATAATTGATTTCAATTTATTCCCTCCTTCTCTTACCTCTCTTGCTTCTCTTAAAATAATATCTTCCCTATATTCCTCCCCAAGATCTTCCCAGCTTTCACAAATATCCTCGGATTCTTGAATGCCTCTTTAAATACTAAAGAATGATTCTCAAAATTTGCCACCTTCTCAATAAATTCCGCATTCTCTTTAAACAACGAGAAAATATTCTCTAATTCATATTTATTTAATTTCTCATAAACTTTCCTGGCCCATAATCCAAACTTTATCTCTCTCCCAAATTTCCTCTTCCACTTTCCATCATATTCAGCCAACTTACCCTCTCTAATACACTCCACTAAAATCTCTGCTGATTTCAAGCCATAATATATTCCGCCTCCGGTCAAAGGCTTTACCTGACCAGCAGCATCTCCCACTACAGCCACATTATTATAAACACTCTGGCTCAATCCCAGGGGAATAATTCCGGCTAATCTATCGACAATTTCGCCTCTTATGCCTTCTTCCTCAATCAGTTGATCTAACTCTCTCCTCCCATTTTCTGCAATTACCCCTAATCGAATAATTCCATCTCCCTCAGGAATAATCCACACAAAAAAAGGGATTCCTTCCCGCATATATACCCGGGTCATCTCCTTGGAAACAACCTCATCTTTTAATTTTATTCTGTACTGAACCCCTTTATAAAAATTGATTTCCTTAAAGTCATCGCTGCCATTACTATTATTCTCCTTCGCACTACTTCTCTTTTTTCCCCTTTTCCACTCTCTCCTTTTAAAATCTATAAACCTTCTCACTCGGGACAGAGGTCCATCAGCCCCAATAACCACATCGGCCCAGATATCACCTTGATTGGTCTTAAGTCTATATCTGCCCCCACTATTCCCCTCTTCTACTACTTCCAATAATCTCCGACCAGGCTCTACCTCTAATCCTTGACTTAAATTTTTATCAAACTTCTCCCGGTCGATTACATAGGCCACACCAGGCCTTCTAATCCGAAAATTATCTCCTTTATAAAAAAAATAAGTCCCCTCAATCTGATTCAATATAGAACTTTTCGATAGAGGAATTAAGCTATCTTCAAAGACCGGCCTTCCTACAATTCCTGCACACTTTACTGGTCTTCCTACCTCTCGGTGTTCTTCAATTATTCTAAAATTATCAATCCCACACTTCTTCAATAATTGTGCAGTATAGCACCCTACCGGCCCGGCACCAACAATAACTATTTCCATCTTTCCCCCTAAAAATTATTCCCTTTTAAAAATATCAGCATAAAAGTTAACCAAAGGTGCCTGGCACCTTTGGTTAACTTTTTAGTTCATAAGCAATTTTTGCGCCCACCAAGGCATTGTTTTTTACCAGCTCAATATTAGCCTTAAGGCTCTTACCTTCACCTAATTCATTTATTTTATTCAATAAGAAAGGAGTAAGGGCCTTTCCTTTTATACCAGCCTTTTCTGCCTCCTTAAGAGACTCCTCTATTATTCTATCCATATAATCCTTAGGCAGAGCAAACTTTCCAGGAATAGGATTGGCTATAACTATTCCACCCTTTAATCCCAAATCCCATTTTGTTCTAATCACTTCAGCCGCCTCTGCCGCGTTATTTACCGTATAATCAACTTTCAACCCACTTTCTCTACAATAAAAAGCAGGAAATTCTTCAGTCCCAAATCCCAGCACCGGCACGCCCATAGTCTCCAGATATTCTAAAGTCAAACAAAGATCGAGGATAGCCTTTGCCCCGGAACATACTACCGCTACCGGTGTCCGCGCTAACTCCTGCAAATCGGCAGATACATCAAAAGTCTTTTCTACACCTCGATGTACCCCGCCTATACCTCCAGTGACAAAAACTTGTATTCCGGCAAGATATGCTCCCACCATAGTTGCTGCTACAGTAGTAGAAGCCGTAAGCCTTTTAGCTATGATTATCGACAAGTCGCGCCGACTGGCCTTTAATACCTCCTTGGAGGTGGCTAAAAATTCTAATTCTTTTTTGGTTAAACCTATTTTAATCTTCCCCCCGATTATAGCAATCGTTGCCGGTACCACTCCATATTCCCGGATAATATTCTCTACTTCCCGGGCAACCTCCAAATTTTCAGGATAAGGCATACCGTGGGCTATAATAGTAGATTCCAGTGCCACCACCGGTCTATCTTGTTCCAAAGCAGCTTTTACTTCTTTTGAAAAATCAAGATATCTTTCTCCGCTCATAATTAATCTATATTAACCTTCTTCCCTCTTTATTATCTTCATTATTCATTATCTTCTTCTTTTATCCTACTTCTTAACAAACCTTCTCTCAAATCTCTCCTTACCGCCTCTTTTGAGGAAATGGTCAGAGCTGCCGTTGCCAGGCCAAATCTTGCTGCCATCTCCAGGGGATATCCCAAAAATACTCCATATACCAGACCCGCCACCAGCGCATCCCCTGCCCCGGTCACATCTACTACTTCCCCCTTATAGGACTTTATAAATTTATCTAATCTCTCTCCTCCTCCATAATCACCAGCAGAAGAGACATATATTCCTCTTTCTCCTAAAGTGACAATCACGTTTTTTACCCCTTTACGCCTTAGCTCCTCTGCCGCCCTCACCACATCTATATCCTGATCATCATCTATCTTAATCCCTGAGATTGATCCCAGTTCATCCCTGCTGGGAGTCATATAATCAATAGTCCATCTCCTGCTTCCATTCAGTACCTTCTTTAACTTCTTGGCCTTCTCCACCGAGACTGGATCAATCAGAACAGGTACTTTAACTTTGTTACACAACTCCACCACATATCCGATACTCTCCTCCGGTATATTGGTATCAACCACCACCATCTTACTCTCTTTAATCAGGTAGGCCTTTGACCTCAGATACTCCACTGTAATCTCTTCTAATATCTGCATATCTGAGACCGCTACCTCCATCTCCCCTGCACTATCCAATATGGCCAGATATATTCCGGTAGGATGCTCTCCCGATATTATCATCTGCTCCATTTTAACTCCGGCTTTCCCGGTCTCCTCCAAAATTCTTATCCCTTCTCCATCGTCCCCTACAGCACTCAATAAAGTAACCGGCACATTAAGTAAAGCCAGATTATGGGCAATATTCCTTCCCACTCCTCCTGAACCAATATTTATCCTGCCCGGGTTAGAGGCATGCCTTTCCAGCACCTCTCCAGGCCTGCCCCTTAAATCAATATTAGCTCCACCTATCACCAATACTCCACCGAATCTCCCCCGATTATTATTCAATTTAGGAGAACTTAAAATTTCTTCTCTTGTCCTGGTTAATACCATTTTACTAACCTACCCCAAACAGATAACATTTTTTTCATTATACCATAAACTTTTCCCCTAAAAAATGACAAGTTTTGTGCCTTGACACAAATTATAAAAATATATGCTGCCTTACATGGACAAACTATTCGCGAGTATGTTCTTGAATCTATATGGGAGCACTTAAATCGAGATAATGAGGAAAAACAATTACTGGCAATAACTACTCAAATTAGCCCTGTCTTAAAAGAAGTTTGGGATAACAAAAAGGACGATATTTACTAGGAAATATTTCTAAAAGAGATTTCTTCGAAACACAAATAAATCTTAAAAAATCAATGGGATTTTGATTTGCTTATATAAAAAGTGCCAAGCACTAAATTTGTCATAAATGTAAAATTTTGTGCCAGGCACTTTTTTTTACATTTATCTCTTTTCTTTGGAAAGAAAGAATGCTGGTAAAAATATAATCTTAGATTTATTATTTAAACCACTAAAACCCATTAAATCCATATTTATTTCATCCTGATAAAAATTCTTTGTGCATATACAAGTTAAATCAGGAGAATACTCCTTTATAAAGGATCTGATGCTTCTTGAAATTTTTGCCTCTTTAAAAGGACGATATTTCACTTCATATCCTCTCAAGGTATCACCCTTTAAAACAAAATCCATTTCAGCACCGGCTTTTGTCCTCCAATAATATATTTCATCAAGTGGACCTTTGCTGGCTAAAAGCATTAAAAATACAGAATTTTCAACTAAACTACCGGAATCCCTTCTCTCCCCTAAAGAATTTAGATCACCTACAATTATATTTCTAATCCCGGTATCCATAAAATATAATTTAGGCATTTTAGTGACTTCTTTTATCTTATTTGTGTAAAAGGGATTAATTAATCTTATAACAAAAGTACTTTCTAAAATAAATAGATAACGTTCAAGAGTACGCCGTGATATTCCACATATAGTGGTGAGATTAGAAAAATTTATGGAATTACCGGCATGCAAAGCAAGCAATTTAATAACCCTATTAAAAGCATAAGGATTATCTATACGAAAAAGATCTTTGATATCTTTTTTAATATACGAATTTACTACATCTTTTAAATACTCAACTTTTTCCTCTCGAGAGGGGATAAGAGAAACCTTTGGGAGACCTCCAAATATTACATATTCTTCAAAATATCTTAAAAAATCGCCTTCAAAGAAACGAGCCTTCTCCCAATTAGCTGTATTCCAAAAACCTGCTAAGGCTTTTCTATCTTTAAACTCAACAAATTCACCAAAATCGAGAGGATAAATCTCAAATATCCTTTTTCTTCCCGCTAATGAATCCTTAAATTTACTTCTTATAGAAAAGGATGATGAACCACTTACCACTACACTAATTTCCTTATGGTGGTCTACAAGAATTTTTAAAAAACTGCTCGGGTTTTCCATATATTGAATTTCATCAAGAAAAACAAAGCATCTCTCTTTTAAATCTGCTCCACTTGCCTTAAGAAAAGCAATGAACTCTTCAACACCCCGATTTAATACTTCCAATAAATTCATATCTTCCAGATCAAAATAAAACACCCGACTTCTTTCAACTTTTTCTACTTGCAAAAGTCCATCCATCAATAATTGCATTATACTAGTCTTACCTACCTGCCTAGCCCCTAAAATCACAATTAAATCATTACCCTTTAAAAGCCTGTCCATAATTTTATTTACAATTCTGCGTGGTTTTAATCTTTTCATTCATATTACCTCACTATCTTTGCATATTATTACAATTTTAGTAAGGTTATTTTAGCACAATCTTTATATTTTGTCAAAAATAGATTCCCGCTTTTATATCTAATAATATTCACAATCAGTATTCACCCTTAATTACAGTGGCTCCTTTATCTTCCAATACAAATAAAATCTATCCCTTTGAAGTTTATATTCCAAAAGAAACAGGTAATTTAAATAATAATTCCAAGATAATGATTATACAATTAAGAAGTTTAGATAAGAAAAGACTGCTAAATAAAATAGGAAATATTGAAGACAAAGAAATTTTAAACAAAATAAACAAACTGATCAGGGAACATTTTGATCTATAATAATAAAGATGATGATACACTATTATAATTCATAGACAGACGGACCTGCTCCCTTTTCTTCCTTTAAACCATTAACACATTTTTCCAGCCATAGTTAATAATATTATCCTTGACTATAAAGTTATCCTCGGAGCAGGAAATAATTACTGCGGTTTTAACTCTTGAGCCTAAATCATTAGCCATTCTTCTTAATGAAGTTATGTGTTTAGGAGTAATAGTCATTGAACTTTTTATTTCAAATAAATGCAGGCTCCCTTCTACTTCAATAACTAAATCTACTTCTAGCCCATCTCTTGAACGAAGATAGTACATAGAAGCTTTTTCTCCGAAATGCAAAAATTTTTTCAAAAAATCACCCATAACCATTGTTTCAAATAAATTTCCAAAATATGGACCTCTAATCAGAGTCTCAGGATCATTAAATCCTAATAAATAGGAACATAGTGCAGTATCGTTAAAATATAGTTTAGGACTTTTTACTATACGCTTACCAATGTTTCTGTAATAAGGATAGAGAAGGTATATTTGATGTCCTGTTTCTAAAAGAGAAAGCCATCTTTTTGCTGTTGGCACACTGGTTCCGATATCCCGGGCTACCTCAGATATATTAAGAATTTGACCTGTTCTAATTGCACAAGCTATTAAAAATCTTTCAAATTGGCCAAGATCTCCTATATTAGCTAAATTTCTTATATCTCTCTCTAAATATGTTGTGATATAAGAACTACACCAGAGTTTTCTATCTACTTTTCTGTGAAGAGCAATTTCGGGGAAAAATCCCCGCATTAATATTTCACTAAGAGAAATTCGCTGGTTATATTTATGGTCTAAATTTAATTTTTTTATCCAGGTGGAAACATCCTGAGCATTCTTGGCATTATCAACTCTTTCAGAAAGAGAAAATGGCAAAAGAAAAAGAATTGCAGCTCTACCGGCTAATGATTGAGTAATATTTTGCATAAGAATAAAATTTTGAGAACCAGTAAGCAACCATTGCCCTGGCTTTCGGTCTTCATCTATCCTTGTTTTTATATAAGATAATAACTCAGGTACATACTGAATTTCATCTATAATCAAAGGTGGCTTGTGCTGATTTAAAAAACCGACTGGATCCTCTTTCGCTCTAATTCTCACATCTGGGTTCTCTAAACTTACAAAGGTATGAGTTTTGGAAAAAAGCATCTTAAAAAGAGTAGTTTTTCCTGATTGCCGAGGGCCTGTAACCACTAAGGCCGGAAAAGTTTTAATCGCTTTAAGTATAGTTTTTTCTAATACCCTTGTTTTTAATTTCATATAGCTTCACACCTTATTTTTATTTTTATTAACTTTATTACACTTATTATAACCCTTAATATTTAATATTCAATATTAAATATTAAGGGTTAATTTTGTTTACATCAGCATATCTCGATTAGGCTGATAACTTGGCACCATCTCCTGCAGCTTCCTGATAATTCCTTCTGTATCCATCTCTTTAGCCAGCACCTCTAACTCTCCAATATCCTTCTCCAACTTCTCTCCATCAACTTCCTCAACCTGAGCAATAAAAATCTTCTCATGCCCGCTATCTCCCAGCGCCCTACTCCGCTCTTTTTCAGTCAATATCTCCTCAAACATCTTCTCTCCCGGTCTTAATCCCACAAACTTTATCTCTATATCTTCATCAGGTACAAAGCCAGACAAACGAATTAATTCCCTGGCCAGATCCAGTACCTTTATCGGTTCTCCCATATCCAACACAAAAACTTCTCCACCTCTACCCAGCGCTCCGGCCTGAATCACCAACTGACTTGCCTCAGGCAAAGTCATAAAATATCTCTTCACTTCGCTACTTGTTACCGTAACTGGCCCACCTTCTGCAATCTGCTTCTTAAACATTGGCACTACACTGCCATTACTTTCCAACACATTTCCAAAACGAACCGCTACAAATTTAGTCTTGTTTTCGCTCTCCTCTACTCCTATATCTCTACTTCCCAAATCCTTTACCATCATCTCCGCCACCCTCTTACTGGCACCCATCACACTTGTAGGATTAATTGCTTTATCAGTAGAAATAAATACAAATCTTTCTGCACCACAATTATCTGCCAGCTCTGCCACATTCTTAGTACCAATAATATTATTCATAATTGCTTCATCAGGATGATATTCCATCATTGGTACATGTTTATGAGCTGCTGCATGAAAAACTACTTCTGGCATATACTTCTTAAATATCTTATCCATCTTTTCTCTATCCCTGATATCTGCTACCACCAACTCAATCTCTACTCCAGGCCATTTTCCTTCAAGTTCAAGATTTATATGAAAAAGGCCATTTTCACTATGGTCCAACAAAATTAGCTCACCTGGCTCAAATCTACAAATCTGTTTGGCCAATTCTCCTCCAATTGAGCCTCCCCCTCCAGTCACCAACACTCTCTTGTCCTTTAGATATCCTGAAATCTCCTCCAAATTTAACTCTACAGGTTCTCTACCTAACAAATCTTCAATCCTTACCTCCCTAATCCGAGAAACACTAACCTTCCCATCCACCAACTCATACAATCCGGGTAAGATCTTTATCTTCACTTCTTTATTTTTTATATTATCAATGATTCTCCTAATCTCTTTACCACTTGCCGTGGGAATGGCAATAATAACCGTATTGACCTGTTCTTTTTCTAAAATATTATTTATCCCCTCTATACCACCCAATACCTTTATATTATGAATTCTCTTTCCAATCTTCTCCTTATCATCATCCACAAACCCAACTAACTTACCTAAATCCGGCCTCCTGATTATCTCACGAGAAATAACTTCTCCCGCATCTCCTGCCCCTATAATTAATATTCGCTCTTCTCCTTTTTCAAAAACACCCTTTCTCTCACAATATATCCTCCAGACCAATCTGCTTCCACCCACCAGGGCCAGACTGAAAAACCAGGTTAAGGCTACGATAGTACGAGGAAAAGCAATACCCTTCATCCAATTTAAATATAAAACTGAAACAAATATTCCTCCGGTAACCACTTCAGCTATTAGAAAAAGATCACCTATGCTTAAATATCTCCAGATTCTTTTATATAATTTAAAGATGAAGGCAAATAAAAGAAAGGATATAGAAAGATAGATAAATAATTCTCGATAGACATAAAAATATGCTCTCCAGCCCTTTCCAAATCTTAATACCAGAGAAAGAATCAAAGAAACATTTATAAAAATTATATCTAAAACAATCCAAGAAAAACTCCTAAAAATTTTCTTCACAGATTTCCTTCCTCACTTTAACTTTACTTTACTAATAATATCTCTTAACTTTTTTATTTGCAATTATTTATTCTTTATTTTATATTCTACAAAACTTTCAAAAATCCTCTAATCCCTTTTATTTTTCTCACTTCTCCATGCTTAGTTAATATCAAGATGAATCAAAAGTGCCTTCTTTACCCTTTCTAATTTTTCAGGAAGCAAAGCGCTTACAAAATTGATAAGTCTTTTCTTGTCTATAGTTCGAATTTGATTGCATTTTACTTTAGAATCTTTAGGATACAAACCAAATCTCACCTCTTTTAGGAAAATCCATATTATCTCCATCCCTCCAGAGTAATCTTTTCCCACTCTTGGTTAATCTCTTTATCTTCTTTTCTGGTCGCTTTATATCCTTCTATTAAAAGTTTATCCAATTTTTCTTTATTTATCCTATCAAGTTTTTCTTTTACAGCTTCGGAAATGAAGCTACTCTTGTTAGGGATATCTTTTATCTCTTGGGCAATTTTTTCTGGCAAGGTAATATTTAACCTTTTCAAGTACATCACCTCCTGTATTAATTATACACTAAACAATGCACAAGTTAATTATTTTTAAATACTTCTTACATCTATAAACTGGCTAACCGACAAACCAGCTAACTAAATTCACTTGCATCTTGTAACTCGCAACTTGTAACTTGTGACCTGTATTTTAAAACTAACGACTATTCACTATTCACTAACGACTTGTTTTTTATCTTATTGTTTTTGCTTTTACTATATACTACATACTATCGACTATATACTGTTTTTAATTCCCTCCTTCACTCTCCACCTAGACTTTTAAACCATAATGCGGTAGCCAATCGGAGTGGAGAAGTAGGATGAAGCTCCCACTTCATGGTACTATTAAACGTTTTTTTGTCAGAAACGAGACAAGCGCCTCTCGCATTTGAATCCAACTTTCCTGACTTGAGACATTTGACTACAAGGTCTTCTCGCAAGGGAAGAGCAACCAATTGTCTATGCTCATTTTTATCGATGGCATCTCGCATCCAACGCTCCACAATATCTTCATAAGACATTGGAATGTCAACAACAGCTAAAAGCGTTAAGTTGAGTAACACTCGTTCGATAAATGCAGCAACCACTTTTACCTCAAGGTGTTCACTTACTTGCGGTCCGAGTAACTCCTCAGAGATTCCGCGCCGTACACACCTTTCAATAGTTTCTCCAATATTCACTTGTTCTTCTATGGAGCATGACCACTTACCCTCGTGAAAGAAGCCTTCTGGACCACGTTTGTTTCGTTGGCACAGCAGCACAAATCTCTCACCAGTTCCAGTTGGAGCGGTATGTATGAGTATGTGCATGCAGAGAATGCCTGGATACTTCATACCACTTATTTGAGTATCAGCAGCGTTTTTCGCTAGCCTGGACCACATTGATTTGTCTGATTGATTTTCTTCGAGCAATTTCTGAAATGCTCGGGCAATACTCCAAAATTCTGGGTGATACTCAATCGTAAAGCAGGGAAAGTCTGAGAGAGGAAATACTATACGCTCGGGAGAGACCTTCTGTTTATCCTCAAGGCCTCTTTTTTGAAATTCTTCTTTTATTACATTGGCCTTTTTATTTACTTCGTTCAACTCTTTTGGGGTTAACTTATAAGAAGAAGGTAGATCACATCTCTTAAGG
The DNA here is from genome assembly GCA_030605615.1 of Atribacterota bacterium. Lineage (GTDB taxonomy): Bacteria > Atribacterota > Phoenicimicrobiia > Phoenicimicrobiales > Phoenicimicrobiaceae > JAUWHZ01. The sequence continues at coordinate 15,776 of JAUWHZ010000021.1, forward strand.
TAAACCCGGAGACTTTCCGAAGGACTCCCTACTCCATAGAGAAGAATTGCCTCACCAAATACTAGCCGGATCGCTGATGCGGGGCCAACCAGCTTGTTAGACACTAACCCAACCTCCATTGAGAGCCCATTAAGAAAAGAGAATAGAGAATATGTACTTGGGTATGTGGGCGGTTGAAGGCTAGCATCATAATATACATATCTAATCAATGCGTCTGTGACTGAGCTTCTACCGAAAAAAACTTCTCTCTCTGTGTCTTTAGGAAATCTTGTTTGTATATTCTCACTTAGTAGATGTGGGCGAACTTTGTCGGTGATCGCTATAGTCCCTGGAAGTGCGATTTCACGTTCGTATTTTGAAAAGACATTAAGATCATCTGAAGTCCAATATCCATATTCTTTGTGAGTATATACCGGAGAGCTGTAATGGATAGAGACTCGCAATTGAAGAATCGCACGACCCTCCTCTTTCGCCTTCCAATCCGAGAATATTTGAAAGACAGTATCAGCTACGTCAATTGCGCAATCGAAGTCGCTCAATCCAGCAACATCACAGAAAAACATACCTCCGTCTCCAAGCCAGTATAGCCGACGAAAACTGTGTTTTTTCCACAACATCTTTTTAAGACTTTCCGCAAATTGAGCTCGAGCATCGACTGCGGCTGGCTTACTCTGAGCATTGCGAAACCACAGACTATGACCTTCCAAATCTATCTGCAAAAAAAGTATAGATTTCATCCCGAAAGACATAACATCTTTCTGCATGGATGTATTTTTAACAACACGCATGGTACCTAATCCTCCTTAGTAGTTTTCATTCATTTCGCCTAACTCATTCATACCTAAACATGTAGGATATCCTTTTGTATTGGAAAAATATGCGACTGTGTCGCATATTGTCTTTTCTTTTCCTGTTTCCTTTAATGTGAATCAATCTTCTATCTTAATCGATATGTCCTAGATTAAGCTCCACGCTAACTAATACTAACGACTATTTATTAAATACACAGACATCGTGAACCCTTCTTAGGGGCATTATAATACACAGACATCGTGAACTCCTAATGATAATAAAATATCAAGACATCGTGAACTCTAGATATCGATCTTTGATAAATCAATAGAGCTTTTTGGTAAAGGATAATCATATTCTACTACTAATTTAGAATCATGGCATACAAACAATTTCTCTTGGACAGTATCAATAGTAGACCAGACATATTCATGTTCTACATTGCCAGGCATGATATATTTTTCTCCAAAGATATCTAAAATACGATCACTTCTTATAAAGCGGACAAGATGTATATATCCTGGAGAAATAGCTAATTTTTCAGGAAGTCTAAAAGAATCAGGTAAAAGCTTAATGTCTCCGGAACACTTTTGATTGGGAGTCATGCCTTCTAAAGTACTGTAATGATGATTCTGATTGTGAAATAATTCAAACTCTTTAGCCTTTTTGTAAAGATGATCAAAGTCTTTAAAATACTGTGCCCGAAAGAACATCTTATCAAAGACATTCTGAAAATGCTCGATAATCCCATTCCTCCAGGGTTCTCTTAGAGGAATAAAGAGAGGTTGTATACCTAAAGACAGACATAGACGGATGACTAGCCCAAAAGAGTGAGGGTATTGGTTACTCCCTCGCATAGGTAATTGATTATCCATCTGCAGATAGCAGGGTATACCTAAAGTATGCCAGGAACATATTAA
>JAUWHZ010000016.1 GCA_030605615.1 Atribacterota bacterium
AATTCTTGCTGACTTTCTCCTTTTATCTCTGCTAACAGCTTGCCTACGCCCAGATTGTCTACATGATAAATATCTCCTGCTCCTTCTAATTTAGTACCTACATCCAAAGCTTGTGTGGCTTCTTTAAATGATTTATTTAAGCCCTGAATACCTTCATGATATTCTCCGATTCCGATGGTTACTTTAAACCTCATCTTCTGAGAAATGGTATTTTTTATTTTCTTTCCAATTCTAAATAATTTTTTTCTTAGAATTTCATCTGAATCTTTAAGATTAATAATTTTCAGAACTACAAATCTATCTCCCCCCGTATAAGATACAATTTCCTGGGGGGTATCCACAAATATCCCTTGAATAGTTTTTAACACATCATTCTTTAATCTCTGTAAATGAATTTCTCCTTCTTTCGACCCTTTGAACGCCTGTAAGCTCTGCTTAGCGGCTTTTTCAAACTGATAAATATCTATAACCAAGGCTGCCCGGGGAATTAAAATATCATATCCTACAATCTGCCCCCGAGTTATAAATAAATCCGGGTCATTTCCAATTCTTCCGGAGATTAAATCGTGAATAAAATTTTCCTGAGCCTGTTGTTCTAATTGTAATTCCTTTAATAAAAATTCCTGCTGTAACATCATCTCTACAGTCATCTTAATCACTTCGCCAAAAGGGCTAACTTCATTTGGTTCACCAGTAATACCTACCACCCCTATAATTTTGTTATTATGTTCTATGGGGAGATTAATTCCTGGTTTTGCCCCCACTAAATGATTAATATCTTTAGAATAAATTTCCAACTTTTTTCCTTCTTTAATTACCTTGGCTGCTCCTTCATGATATTGATTTAAGCGACTTTTGTCGCCAGACCCGATAATCACACCATTTTCATCCATAATATTAATGTTTTTCCCTAAAATATTCATAGTTCTATCTACAATACTCTGAGCAAGTTTATGTGTAATCTTCATATAAATAAATCTCCTCTCAGCTAAATAATTTTTTGAGAAAGAAAACAAAATTAATTCATATCAATAATAATTATTGAATATTGAAAATTTATATAAAAATTTTTCTTCCAAGTAATTAAATAATTCGACATAATAATTAAAAATCCTTCTTTTCAACCTAATTTTATCTAACTAAATAATAACATATCTGAATTTATTCATCTATTAATAGCTAATTAACTAATAGACAGGGTGGCACTCAAGTAATATTGAGTGCCACCCTGTCCTGCTAGCGATTATTCGATTAGTGAATTAATAATAAAAAATAATTAAATAAAAAAATTCCTCAAAAAAGAGGATTTTAAGAAAAGATGTTGAAATATAGAAATATAGAAATATTAACATATAATTTATAGCAGACTGCTTAAATTGTTTTTGATAATTATATAAAATTAAAAAAAGAAAGGATGGTAACCATGAATAGATATAAATTAAGAGTAAATGTTTTAATTTTTTTAATAATTCTATTAGTCTTCTTTGCCACCACTGTCTTTGCTAGTAATGAAACGGAAAAATTACTACAAGAAATTATAGAAAGAAAAAAAACAAAACCTAGTATCTTCACTTATATTAATATGGGTAATTTTTATTGTTCTTTAGAGCTATATGAACCTGCGGAAAAAGAATACGAGAAAGCCTTAGGCTTAGATGAAACAAATATATTGGCCAGGATAAATCAAAGTTATGCTTTATACAAAATAGGAGAAAAAGAATTAGCTCTTACTAAATTATCTCAAATTATTATCGATGACCCGAATAATGGTTTTGCCTATTATGTAAAAGGCAAAATATATAAAGAAGCACTTGAATATGACTCAGCCATAAATGAATATGAAAAAGTTGCGGAACTTATTCCCCAAAACGATAAGATTATCTCTGAATTAGCCCAGCTCTATCAGGATAATGACCAATTGATTAAAGCTACAGAGACATATATAAAATTAGGCAAACTTAAACCAGGCCCTTATATCTTAGAAAATTTTTTGGCTTATAAAACAAATGCAGCCTGTTACTTAAATTTGGGTGACTACTATAGTAGTATAGGAAATATTGATCAAGCTGTATCTGCCTATAATAAAGCTACTCAATTTAGTGAAGATAAACGGTCAATAGCCATAGCATATTATCGATTAGGAATTATTGATCTAAAAGGCAAAGAATACGAACAAGCTATAATGGAAAAGGTATTAGCCCAGACATTTTATCCTCTATATATTAAAGATTTTACTTTTGATAATTTCGCCCAAGCCTTTATTGAAATAGGAGATATGCATTACAATGCAGGAGAACTTCAAAAAGCTTGTAAAAACTATGAGCTCGCTCTTCAATTAGCAGATTCAAATTATATTCTTTCTGAAGCACATTACAAATTAGGCTTATCTTACTACCGCAGTCAAGATTATGAAAATGCCGTAAGAGAAGGAGAAATTGCCTTAAGTCTAAATCCCGAATATTTATCTGACCAACAAAGACTAATAGACCTTTTAATTGCTAATTCCTGGTCCAGTCTTACTAAAAAGGAATGAAATCGTATCTCGTATCTCGTGAATCATATCTCGCATGATAGCGTATAGCGTGTAGCGGATAGTAAAAATCGAGGTGAAAAAAATGAAAGCAAATAAAATAATTAAAGGTTTAACTTTATTACTTATAGGAATAATTTTTTTAGCAAATACTTTAGAAATATTAGAATGGTCTGTGTGGTCAAATATAGTCAAACTCTGGCCTCTACTTTTAGTAAGTTTGGGTTTGTCTTTAATCTTCAGAGGAAAGAGTCTTTCCTTTATGGGACCACTAATTATATTCCTGGGAATTATTGCAGGAATGGGAGCAAGTTATATGGGAATTAGTTTTGAAGGAGAAATAGTAAGGGAAGCAAAGACCCTAAGTCGAGAAATAGTCATAGAAGTTGAAAAAGTTCCTGAAACTGAGGTAGCTCTAGAAGCAGAAATAACCCCAGAAACAGAAGTAGCTTTAGAAACGAAGGAGTATCCTAAAATCGAAAGAGCTTCAATTGAATTAAAACTTGATTTGGGGAAGCTTACTATGGGTGAATCTACTACCCTACTTTATGAATGCATTTCTCAATATCAATATAAAGAATTTGAACCTTTTGAAAAATACTCCAGTACCGAAAAGGAGGTCAGCATTCTTATTTATCACCTACCAGTGAGAAGAAAAAATTTTTATAATGTCAAAAATGACTGGCAATTAAAATTAAATAATCAAATAATATATAATCTATCTATTGAAACAGGCGCTATCAATACAGATTGTAACTTATCAGATTTTAAAGTAGAAAAACTATATATTGAAAGTGGAGCAAGTAATATTAACTTGGTTATACCTCAATATGATTCTAAAATAATTATAGATACAGGAGTATCTAATATTGATATTGCCATACCTAAAAATGTAGGAGCAACAGTGAGTATTGATTCGGGAATTGCTATAAAAGACCTTGACGACTTTATTAAGAGAAATAGTACATATATCTCCAATAATTACAATAGCTCAGAATACAAAACAGAGATAGAAATTGATTGTGGAGTTTCCCACATAGATATTGATTATATAAATATTCCATAAAAATGAAGGAAAAACTTAAACCTTTTTATATCTTATTTTTCTCCTTTTTCTTTCCTTAGGTAGACTACTTGTCTGGGGAAGGGAATTTCTATTCCTTTTTCATCAAAAGCATCCTTAATTCTTCTTTTAAGTTCTCTCTCTGCTTCCCAATGAGTCATTGGTTTTACTTTAACTGATATCCTTAAAGTAACATCTGAGGAACCAAGAGACAGTATCCCTTGAACAATAGGTGGTTCTAAAACAATGTCTTGATTTTCTTGAGCCCATTTATTAGCAATCTCTTCTAAGGTCTTCATCCCCTTCTCTACATCCTGTTCATAAGCTACTCCCACCTCAACAATAGCCCTCATATAGCCTTTATTAAAATTACCAAAACTAGCAACTTCTCCATTAGGTATCACTCTTAACTCACCTGAAAACTTTCTTAAATGAATATTCCTTAAACCAATAACTTCCACTTTGCCAGAATGTTCTCCTACATTAATAGAATCTCCCACCGAAATTGTTCCTTCAAAAAGTAAAAAAGCACCCGATAAAACGTCCTTTACAAAAGATTGTGCACCAAAACCTACTGCTAAACCAACCACACCAGCGCTGGCAATTATAGCGGTAGTATCTACGCCTAACTCTCTTAATGCCATTACTCCAGCGATAAAATAAATTACATATTTAGAAATGCTCTGTAAAAGCGGGATAAGGGTATTTGCGCGGGAAATCCTCTTCTGATAATTTTTAGATTTTTTTAAAGGGGTTAAAGATTTCGCAATTAACTTATTAATTATTGACAAAACTATCTTTGCTACAACTAATATTATAATTATAGTTATTAACTTCCCCCACAACAATAGAAGATTCTCGGGGCTAAAATAATCTAAGATTATTTGTAAAAACTTATTCATATATTGTATAAACATCATTAGTCTCCTTTCAATCTATCAAATAATTTGGTCTATTGGTTTGCCAGTCTACCGGTCTTCCAGTCTGCCAGTCAGTGCGTGACAGGGAATGGTTCTTTGACACGTTTTCTAAACCTTTAATTAGAATTTCATTCTCCTTTTTATTTCCTACAGTTATACGCAGAAAATATCTGGAGGTTGAAAAAGCAGGCTCATAAATAGTTTGAACTAAAATGCCTTTTTCCAACAAATTATTATAAACTAAATTAGACTTTTCTTTTGAGCCTACCTCAACCAAAACAAAGTTAGTTTGAGAAGGATAGGCCTTAAAAGGTGAAAGTTCATTTATTCTAATTATTAACTTTTCTCGTTCTTTAATAATACTTCTTATTCCATCTTTTAATATCTCTTTATTTTCAAAAACTACCTGAGCCGCAAGTTGAGAAAAAGAATTTACATTAAAAGGACTTTTTACCTTTCTTACTTCCTGGATAATTTCAGGATTAGAAAGCAAATAACCCACCCGTAAACTGGCTAAACTATAACCTTTAGAAAAAGTCCTGAGAATAGCTAAATTATTATAACGAGAAATGAGGGGAACAAAGGTCTTACCTCCAAATTCATAATAAGCTTCATCCACCACTACCAGACAACTTGATTCTTCAATTATTTTTATAATCTTATCCTCAGCAAAATAATTTCCGGTAGGAGCATTGGGATAAGCTATGAAAACTATAGAAGAATCTGCTCTTTTTGCTTCTTCTAAAACTTTATCCTCGTTTAAACTAAAATTATTTTGGTCTAAAGAAATTTCTATAAAGTCACAACCATTAATAAGAGAATAAAGTTTATACATTGCAAAAGAAGGGGCGGGGGAAATAACCCCTCTACCCTTTTCGGAAAAAGCCTTAATTAAATAATCGATAAGTTCATCAGAACCATTTCCAATAACTATATTATCTACATTTAAATTCCATGAAGATGAAACAATCTCACTTAGCTTCTGAGAATTCCCATTGGGATAACGAGAATATTGCAAGTCTTTAGCTTTTCTTAATATTTCTTCAATAATCTCCTCTGGTAAACCGTAAGGATTTTCATTAGCGTTTAATTTTACTTTATAAGGTACCTGATGAGGATCATAAGGCTTCAGTTTTTTTAAACTATCGCGAAAAAATTTATAATTTTCTTTCATCTAAATTACTCCTTTCTTACTGTGTCAGGAGACAACTTTATTCTCAACTAAGTTTTTTTGGAATAGGCTTTTGATCTTTATTAGGCTTAATGTTTTTTAGGGGAAATATAAAAAAGAAAAAATTATCTTTTCTCTAAACTCCTAATTTGGTCCCGTAATTTAGCAGCTTCTTCATAATTTTCTATTTCTACTGCTTTTTGCATCTTTTCTCGTAATTCTGCAAGCTTTATTCCCTTTTCATCTTCTAAAGCAATTTTCTCTGTGGAAGCTTTATTTAGTACATCTTCATTTACATAAATTGGAGCATTAACCCTTAAAGCTAAAGCTATAGCGTCACTCGGTCTGGCATCAATTTCTTTTTCTTGATTATCTTTTTTTAATCCAATAGTTGCAAAGTAAGTATTTTCTTTAATATTACAAATTACTATTTTGGTAACGATAATCCCTAAAGTATTTAAAATATTTTTTATTAAATCATGAGGTAACGGTCTTATAGGTTTAATCTTTTCTAAAGATAAAGAAATCATCTTTGCTTCATAAGGTCCTATCCAGACAGGAAGCCACCTTTTCTCCGTCTCATCTTTCAAAATTACCACAAAACCTTTCGTAACCGGGTCTATTGCAACTCCAGAAACTTTTACTCTGATCATTTTTACCTCTCTTTTTTGTTTTACATTTTATCATATTTTACTTTTAATTTTAAGAATTTTTCTTTTTTTCTATATATTATATTCTACAAAAAAAACAAAATCCCTGCATAAATTTTACTTTTTTTCAAAATTTTACCAGCTATATACTTATTAAGGTATGTGTAACACGAATTATTGAATAATTAGTAGCGCCACGGCGTTGCCGTAGTGTCTTTTCTTTCTCTTTACCTCTTTACGCAATACTCAATACTCGATACGCAATACGAATAAATTGATTAGCTTTTAAAGAAATGCTATAATTTTTTTAAATTAAGAGATAATATTTTTTTAATTACTAATGAATTTATATAAATAAAATATATTAATCTAAGGAGGATTACAAGTACATTTGCTTAATTTATGGTTCTTATTTTTAATATGTGCCCTCATAATTATTTTCATAGGAACTAAACTAACTCACTATGGAGATATAATTGCTGAAAAGACTGGATTAGGAAGGGTCTGGATTGGAGCTGCATTAATCCCATTAGCTACTTCTCTTCCCGAAATCACTTCAAGCTCCGGTGCTGCCTGGATCAATGCTCCCAACTTAGCTATTGGAAATATCTTCGGCAGCATTATGTTTAATCTACTAATTATCGCCATAGCAGACTTTGCTCATGGTCCTGGTCCACTTCTTAGGGAAGTTACTCCCGGCCAAATTCTAACTGCCATTTTAGGAATATTTCTGTGTGCAATTGCCGCCTTGAGTATGTTATTAAAACCATCGTTTCTCTTTGTAGGAGTTGGCATAGACTCTCTAATTTTAATAATTCTGTATTTTTTAGGTATTATAGTAATATTCAAATATAGTAAAAAAAGTAAACCTGATGATGTCCTGGGTATCCCGAAAGAAAATTATGCTGCCTATTCTTTACCCTTAACTAATATTAAATTTTTAATAGCAGCCATAATAATAATCTTTACTGCCATGAAGTTAGCACAAATAGCCAATAGTTTAGCTGACCTTACCGGCTGGGGAACAACTTTTATGGGGACAATAATATTAGCCATCGTTACTTCTTTACCAGAATTAGTTACTGCCCTTGCGGCTATTAGAATAAAGGCTTATGATCTTGCGGTAGGAATTGTCCTGGGAGCGAATATTCTTAATATGACCATACCTTTCTTTTCAGATATATTTTATGATGGTCCACCAATTTTAAGTGTAGTCTCCTCACAACATATTATTAGTGCTCTAATAGCCATAACTCTCACCAGTTTCGCCATTGCCAGTGTAGCATATAAACCGAAAAAATCAGTATTTAGTTTAGGGATAGCTGCCTGGTTAATTTTTTTGGGATATTTTCTGGGAATTTTCTTAATCTTTAAAATAGGAATAAAAATATAAATTTTTTGACTTTTTTTAAAATTTATGCTATGTTATTAAAAATTTAATATTTGTTGCCTCACTTTTTTTTAAGTGGGGTAGAGGCGCGAGCAATAATCAGTACTGGTGATGAGGAGAGCTCCAAAGATTCATCAAGAAAGGTGTTCTCGCCGAAGCGCAAAGATAATAGCTCTAATCTTTATGCTGGGTTTATGGTTAAGAGCCATAAGACTGTCATCAGAAATTTATCCCTGATTTCTGATGGAGCGCTATCTCAATCTAATGAGAAAAAATGGGGTAAAATTAGATTGCTATATTTTTTATATGCAGGCAATTGATGAGTTAGCGCTTTTCAATTGCCTTTTTTATTTTAAAATTATAAATTTAAGGAGAAAAAAACAAAATGATAGTTCAAGATATAACAATATCCCAAATTAAACGATCAGGTTTTTCCATAAATGAATCTGGAATTTTAGAATTTGACCAATGTAACCTTGTAGAATTAGCTAAAAAATATGATACCCCCTGTTATATCTTTTCAGAAAATATAATCAGAAAAAAATGTCGGGAATATGTTAATGCATTTTCTGGAAGAAACGTTGATTTTGAAATATTATATGCCGGAAAGGCTTTCTTGGTTAAAGCTATATGTAGTATTTTAAAGGAGGAGGGCTTAAGCCTGGATGTTTCCTCTGGGGGAGAACTATATACTGCTCTCTCGGCAGGTTTCCCTCCAGATAAAATTTTCTTCCATGGCAATAACAAATCCCAAGAAGAAATAGAATTTGCCATAAAAGAAAAAGTTGGCACTATGATTGTAGATAGCGAATACGAACTTGATTTGGTTAGTAAGATTACAGAAAGTTTAAATACAAAGACAGGAATAATTCTTCGGGTAACTCCGGGGATAGATACTCATACCCACCAATATATTCAAACTGGTCAGGTAGATTCAAAATTTGGAATTAGTATTGACAGAGTTCCTGATTTTATGAAAAAAGTTCTTTCTACGAAAAATATTGTTTATAAGGGCCTGCATTGTCATCTTGGCTCACAAATTTTTGATCTATCTCCTTATGTTTTGGCAGTTAGGGAAATGGTAAAACTAATAAGAAAAATAAAAGACCTCGGGGGGATAGATACGTTAAAATTAAATTTAGGCGGAGGATTAGGAGCAAAATATACAAGATCCGATTCACCTCCCTCTATAGAAAATTTTGTAAATTTAATTGTCAATAATGTAGAAAATGAGGTAAGAAAAAATAATCTAATAATACCTAAAATTTTAGTAGAACCAGGAAGGTCTATTGTGGCCGAAGCAGGTATCACCCTCTATACTATCGGTACTATAAAAGAGATACCAAGAATTAGAAAATATCTTATTGTAGATGGTGGTATGGCCGATAATCCTCGGCCTATTCTTTATGATGCAAAATACGAAGCAGTTTTAGTAAATAAAATAAATAATCCTCCTAAAGAAATGGTAACCATAGGCGGCAAATGTTGTGAATCTGGAGATATTCTAATAAAAGATTTGAACCTACCTTCGACATCTCCTGGTGATCTTTTGCTTGTGTTTACAACCGGTGCTTATCATTATTCTATGTCTAGTAACTATAATCGACTTCCGCGACCGGCAGTTGTACTGGTGAATCAAGGAAAAGATAATGTGATGGTAAAAAGAGAAACTTATACTGATATAGTAAGAAATGATACTATACCAGAATGGTTTAAATAAAAAAATATAAAGGTGATAAGCAATGAAAATGGTAGTAAAATTTGGTGGAACAAGTGTCCAAGATCCAGAAAGGATTAAAAAAGCCGCCCAATCTATAATTCAACAAGCAAAAAAGGGATATGAAATAGTGGTAGTTGCTTCTGCAATGGGAAATACCACAGATACATTAACCTCCCTACTCAAAGATTCTGCTAAAGATCGTTTTGAAGACAAAGATTACGCTGATTTTGTTTCTATGGGAGAACGAATAAGTGCGCGACTCTTATCAACAACTATTAAATCTATGGGCTTCTCTTCTAAGTATTTTGACCCTGCTGAGAATGATTTTCCAATTATCACTGACTCAAATTTTAGTCAAGCAAAAATTTTTTCTCCGGAAAGTAAAAAAAAGTGTCAAAAAATAATTGAACCACTACTTAAAAGGGGAATTATTCCTATCGTATGCGGTTTTTTAGGAAAAAGTTATAAAGATGGAAATATAACTACTTTGGGTCGAGGAGGAAGTGATATTACCGCTTTCGCTTTAGGAAATTTTTTAGAGGCAGATGAGGTAATTATAGTAACTGACGCAGTGGGAATTTTAAGTGCTGACCCTCGTATAATAAAAGAACCAATAACTTTAAAGAAAATAAGTGTTGATGAGATGGGCATCCTTGCTGAAGGAGGAGCAAAGGTCTTACATCCTCAAGCCTTAAAATACAAGACGGATAAGATGAAAGCAAAAATCATTCATTTTCAGAATGGAAATTTATCTACAGAAGGAACGGAAATAATAGGGGCTTTTAAAAGCAAATTGATCCTTTTCAAAGAAAAATTCACCATGTTAACTGTACTGGGGACTGAAATTTTTAACACCCCTGGATTATTAAAAAAGATAATCTCTCCTATTTCGGATAATCATATTAGTCTGTATAGTGTCTCTATAGGTACAAAACATATTGGGATTTATGTTACAGAAAATTTTACTCAAAAATCCTATGACCTGATCCATCCTATAGTAATTGAAGATGAAAGATTAAAATCAGTTACCTTAAAAAAAGACATCGCTTTAATTATTGCCAGAAGCAGAGATTTTATAGAAACACCTGGTATAATTGAAAGAATTACTCGTCCCCTGGCTGAAAATAATATAAACATCATCGAAATGACTACTATTAAAACAGATATATTAATCTTTTTAGAATGGAAAGATAGAAAATTCGCGTATAAAATAATAAATAAATCGTTAGAAGAGGCGGGAATTGTGGTTACTAATTGAATTTAGCGCAAAGCTAAATTCGTATCTCGTATCGAAAAATAGTCGTTAGTGAATAGTGAATAGTATTTAGTAAAGAGAAGAAGTTGTAAGATGTAAGGTACGAGTTGCAAGGGGCGTATTGCTATACGCCCGCATAATGTAGAGGCACGGCGTGCCGTGTCTTCTCTATTATTCATCACAGCAACGCTGTGATGCTACTGAAAACTGATAACCAAAAACCGACTTTTTCTATCTAAAAACTATAAACTAAAAACTTATACTAACGACTATTCACTATTCACTAACGACTATAAATAATAAAGGAGGAATAAAAATGTTTAAAGGATCTTTTGTAGCCATGATCACCCCATTTACAAAAAATGGTGAGATTGATGAAAAAGGAATAAAAGAACTGGTAGAATTTCATATTCAAAATGGAACTAATGGTATTGTCCCTTGTGGTACTACCGGAGAATCACCTACTCTTTCTCATGAGGAACACAAAAAAGTTGTCGAGACAACTATCAAAGCAGTAGCCGGCAGAGTCCCGGTAATTGCCGGGACTGGTTCAAACTGTACTCGGGAAGCATTAGACCTAACATCTCATGCCAAGGAAGCCGGAGCAGATGCAGCCCTGATAATTACCCCTTACTATAATAAACCCACCCAAAAAGGGTTGTATCTACACTTTAAAAAGATAGCTGAAGAAGTGGATATACCGATTATAGTTTATAATGTCCCCTCTCGAACTGGAATAAATATATTACCTGAAACTTTAGCAGAATTAGCTAAATTAAAAAATATTGTAGGAGTTAAGGAAGCTAGTGGGAATTTAGATCAGATGACTCATATAGTTGAATTATGCGGAGATAAAATTACTCTTCTTTCTGGGGATGACAAATTATTACTCCCAGTTTTATCCATTGGTGGCAAAGGGGTAATTTCAGTAGTAGCAAATATTATCCCTCGGGATGTCTCTGATATGGTCAGTGAATTTGAAAAAGGAAATTACCAAAAAGCTAAAGAACTTTTCTTGTCTAAAATTTATCCCTTAAGCAATGCTATGTTTTACGAAACCAATCCTATCCCGGTTAAGACCAGTGCTCGACTAATGGGATTACCTTCTGGTGATTTACGATTACCTTTAGCTCCTTTGAGTAAAAACAATTTAGCTAAATTAAAAGTAGATTTAATAAAATTTGGCTTATTGGAGGAATAATACCATGATTAAAGTGGTCGTGTGTGGCGGTTGTGGAAAGATGGGTTCAAAGGTAGCTCGATTAATTTATCAAAATGAAAATATGAAATTAGTAGGAATAATCGAAGCCTCTTCTCATCCGAATAAGGGAAAAGATTGGGGAGCAACGGTCGGTTTAGGAAAAACTGGAATAATTATTAAAGAGAAATTGGAGGAAATAATTCAAAATGCAGACCAGATAGTTGAATTTACCAATCCTAAAGTGTCTCTACAACATTTGGAAATAGTATCTAAATATAAAAAAGTTATGATTATGGGAACAACAGGATTTTCATCTGAAGAAATTGAGAAAATAAAAAAATTAGCTCAAGGTATTCCTTTTCTTCTCTCACCAAACATGTCTTTGGGAGTTAATCTACTCTTTAAGCTCGCCGCAGAAGTTGCTACGGCATTAGGAGATGATTATGATATAGAAATTATAGAAGCCCACCACCGTTTCAAAAAAGATGCCCCCAGTGGCACTGCTAAAAAATTAGCTCAAGAGATTGCTAAATCCAGAAATGTAAATCTGGATGAAGTGGCAATCTATGGCAGAGAAGGAATAATTGGAGAAAGAAAAAAGGGAGAGATTGGTATCCACTCGATTCGAGGTGGGGATATTACTGGTGAACATACCGTGATGTTCACTGCCCTGGGTGAAAGATTAGAACTTACCCACAAAGCCCACAGCCGGGATACCTTTGCTTATGGAACAATCCAAGCAATAAAATTTTTAAAAGATAAACCTACTGGTTTTTACAAAATGAAGGATGTACTGAATATTTGAAATATAAGAGGTAATTGTTATGAAAATAAATTTTATAAAAATGCATGGTATAGGTAATGATTTTATTTTAATAGATTGTTTACATAAATCCTTGGGTGATTCATCTTTCCTCTCTTATCTGACAAAAAAACTTTGTGATCGCAACTTTGGGATAGGTGCAGATGGATTAATACTTATACTACCTTCTTCTAAGGCAGATTTACGGATGAGAATTTTTAATTTTGATGGTAGTGAAACCCAGATGTGTGGGAATGGAATTAGGTGTTTTGCAAAATATGCCTATGAAAATAAATTAATCTCTAAAAACAAATTTACAGTTGAGACTTTAGCAGGAATAATCACCCCTGAACTAATTTTTCAAAATTTAAAGGATAAAAAAGTTTTAAGAATTAAGGTAAACATGGGCAACCCCAAACTAAGAAGAAGAGAAATACCTATGGCAGGAGAAGATACTCCCACAGTTGTGGATAAAACATTGAAGATAAATCCTGATCAGATTTTCAAAATTACCTGTGTCTCTATGGGGAATCCTCATTGTATAATCTTTGTCAATGATGTACAATCTATACCAGTAGATGAAATTGGCCCAAAAATTGAAAATCACCCCCTCTTCCCTGAAAAAACTAATGTGGAATTTATTCAAGTTTTAAATAAACAAGAGATAAATTTCAGAGTATGGGAAAGGGGGGTAGGAAAAACCCTGGCTTGTGGAACTGGAGCCTGTGCCTCCTTAGTGGCTAGTGTCTTAAATAAAAAGACTAATCGCCAGGCCCTAATTCACTTACCAGGTGGAGATTTAGATATCCAATGGGCTGATGACGGAAACATTTACATGACTGGACCAGCAGAATTAGTATTCAGGGGAGAAATATATTTATAATTAACCAATTATTTGATATAAAAAATAGGAAACGAGAAACAAAAGGAGAAATTGTAGATGAAGATAGCACAAAGAATAGAAACTATCCCCCCTTATTTATTTGCAGAGGTTAATAAGAAAAAAGAAGAAGCTATAAAAAGAGGAGTTGATATTATTAACTTAGGTATAGGGGATCCTGACCAACCAACACCTAATAATATAATTGAAAAATTAAGGGAAAATGTCAAAGACCCTAAAACCCATAATTATCCTCCTTATCAGGGGACAGCTGAATTTAGACAGGCGGTTGCCTTATGGTATAAAAATAGATTTGGGGTTGATTTAGACCCGGATAATGAAGTTATGGCTCTCATCGGTTCCAAAGAGGGAATAGCCCATATCTTCTTAGCATTTATTGATCCGGGAGATTTTAGCCTTGTACCTGAGCCTGGTTATCCTGTCTACAAAACAGCTACTTTTTTTGCCAATGGCTTCCCCTATATCATGCCTTTATTAGAAGAAAATAATTTTCTGCCTAATTTAGAAGAGATAGATGAAGAGATTGCACAAAGAGCTAAATTAATGTTTATAAACTATCCTAACAACCCTACTGCTGCAGTGGCTAATAAGGATTTTTTTGAAAAGGTAGTAAAATTTGCTAAAAAATATGATATATTAGTCTGTCATGATTTTGCTTATTCAGAAATGACCTTTGATGATTACAAGGCCAACAGTTTTTTAGAAGTAGATGGGGCTAAAGAGGTAGGAATTGAATTTCATTCTTTATCTAAAACTTATAATATGACCGGCTGGAGACTTGGTTTTGCAGTGGGAAACAAAGAAGCAATTTCAGCTCTCTCTATTATAAAGACCAATATTGATTCGGGTGTCTTTAAGGCTATCCAACAAGCCGGGATAGAAGCCTTAACCGGTCCTCAGGATAATATAGAGAAGATGAATAAAATTTATACCGGTAGACGAAATGTAGTGATAAATGGACTAAATAAATTAGGGTGGGACTTAAAGCCAACTAAAGCTACTTTTTACATCTGGATTCCCACTTTAAACAAAATGAGTTCTATGGATTTTGCTAACCTCTTATTAAAAAAATGCGGAGTAATCGTTACTCCAGGAATTGGTTATGGTGATTATGGAGAAGGTTATGTAAGAATTGCTTTAACTGTTGAAGAAAAAAGATTAGAAGAAGCAATAGAAAGATTAAAGAAATTTGGCATTATCCAAAAATAAAAAATTAGCTTATAATTAATTTATATGTTTTTCTGATAAAATTAAGACAAATGTAAATGATAAATAACTTAATATAAAGAGTTAGAGGGATATTTAATCTTCAAATACCCTTTAACTCTATTTTTTATTTTACTTCATTAATAAGCCAATCCAGACCTAATTCAATTAGTTTAGATGTGGTAGGAATTCCAGTATCAGCATCCCACCCCATAAGTTCATAGCGTAATCTTATAGCTTTTTGAAAATCTTTTTTACTGATTGCCCCTTTCCCATCTAAGGGACCGCCTTTAAAATTACGGAAGAAGACCTCAGGTAAGGTATCATCTTTAGAAGAAAAGCCTTCTCTGTAGTTAAAGATACGAGCCATATTAATAGAACGCTCTCCCAGTTTCATCAACTCAAACCAGGTTGTCCTCCATCCGGTAACAGAACGAATAATCTCTAATAATTCCTCCATTGTACCCACACTGCGAGGGGCATAACCAAAGTCACAGACCCCTAAGATATCAAAGACTGTCCAATAGATATCTAAAAGTTTAAAGAGAGCGACTTTCTTTTCACCTATATCGGTAGGAGATATGGGTTCTAAGATCCCCAAGCCCTTCATCTCTTTTATCCCTACCGAGTCTTTATCTTTAAAGAAGGGATCATGGGCAGCCTTCATATGGTCAGCTCCGTAGTCAGCTAAGGCATATTGTAACCCTACTCCAGTCTTTACTCGGGGATCATGCATGGGGATTTCCTGTCCTTTTACCTGGTGAATGAAGTTTGTAGCTCCCTTTCCGATTCTTTGAGCAGCAATATAAGAACCTTGGGCTAAGAGAGCTCCCAAACCAAATTCTCGATGAGCAATCTTTTCTATCATCTTAAGCATTGCTTCTTTATTGCCAAAGGTAAGTTCTATTCCTCCGGTGTCTTTTTTGGTCAGCAGTCCTTCTTTGTAGCATTGCATGGCAAAGGCAATTACCATACCGGTAGAGATGGTATCCATAGTGTATTTATTACAAAGTTCATTGGCTTTGGCAATGTACTTTAGGTCGGAAATACCACAAAGAGAACCCAAAGAAACGATGGTTTCATACTCCGGACCTCCGTAAGAAGGGTCAACTTTAAGATCTGGTTCATTGATCTCTACTACTCTTTTACAGCGGATGGGACAGGCATAACAGCCTTTAGTACCTTTTAAGATAGTTCTATTGTAGGTTTCGGCAGTAAGATTTTTTCCTTCTTTAAAGTAGCCGGTAGTCCAGTTATAGGAGGGAAGGCATCCTGCTTCATAAAAGCCACGAACAACAGCAGGAGTTCCTAATTCTCGAAGATCTCGACTTAGGGGATTGTCCATGACTCTTTTAGTAATCTCTTTGGTTACTTCTCTTATCTTCTCTGGATCATATATCTTTAGAGGTTTAGTCCCTCTTACCGCAATAGCTTTTAGTTTCTTAGAGCCCATAACTGCTCCCAGACCATTACGGCCATTAAAGTGTTTTAATTCATTTACTATATTAGCAAAGCGAACCAGGTTTTCTCCGGCAGGACCGATCTGGACTATCCTGATCTTATCATCGGCTAACTCTTCTTTGATTATCCTCTGGGTAGTCCCAGTGTCTTTCCCCCAAAGATGGGTGGCATCTTTTATTTCTATCTTACCATCTTTAATCCATAAATAGACTGGATAGTAAGAGCTACCTTTTATTATAATAGCATCAAAGCCAGCTTTCTTCAGTTCAGGTCCCCAATAACCTCCAGCTTCTGATTCTCCTTCAGCTCCAGTTAAGGGAGATTTGGCACAGACCGTATAACGGGGTATAGCTGGAGCGGGAGTACCAGTTATTACACTAGGGGCAAAGATAAGAAGATTATCAGGAGACAAGGGATCTGTTTTGGGTTTCATCTCCTTTAACATATAATAGAGGGCTAAAGCCCGCCCTCCCCAGTAGATGCGGTAAAAAGTTTCAGGGGGATGTTCTGTCCAGTGTTTTTTGGTGGATAGGTTTATGTGTAGGATGTTTCTTGTATAACCGTAAGACATATTTTTCTCTTTTCTACTGCTTTATAATTAATTTTCTATATTTTTTATAAATTAAATACAATTAAATCTTTTTATGTCATATTTCTTTTTTAATATAATTTGTCTTCTCTTCAATCAATAAGAAAATAAATTATTTTCTAAAAACTATTATATTAAAATAATAGAAGACCTTCAGGAAATTCTAAATAATACTTTACGCGTTTTAAAAAGTTTGCCGCCATTATACCATCAATCAAGCGATGATCAACTGAAAGAGTAATCTTCATTAAAGAATGAATCTCTATTTTCTCTACCCCTCCCTCTTCAGTTACAGTAGGCATTTTTTTAACTGTTCCAACTGCTAAAATAGCTGCTTCAGGAGGATTAATAATAGCAGTAAATTGTTCTATTCCATACATACCCAGATTAGATATAGTAAAGGTTCCTCCTTTATAATCATCAGGCATTAACTTCCTCTCTCTAGCTAATTTAATCAGCTTTTTTGTCTCTTCAGACAGGACTAATAAGCTTTTCTTATCAGCATTTTTTACCACTGGGACAATAAGGCCTTCTTCTAAGGCTATTACTGCTCCAATATTAACATCTTTATGATAAACAATTTTCTCATTAATCAGAGAACAATTTATTTTTGGTTGCTCACATAGTGCTTTAGCAACAACAAAGATTACTACATCATTAATAGATATTTTTCCTTTGATCTCTTGGTTCAATCTGAACAGTAATTCCTTAGCCTTAGACATATCTACAGACGTAGTAAAATATATATGAGGGGCGCTAAATTTACTTATCGAGAGTCGATCACCAATTATTTTGCGCATCCCCGTATAAGGAATTCTTTTTTCAATTCTTTCTACTTCTTCTATCCCAGCTTTTTCAGCTAATTTTTTAGCTACTGGACTGACCTTTGTCTTATTCTTTTGATAATAGGATATTACATCTTTTTCGATTACTAGTCCTTCTGGTCCACTCCCTTCCAATAATTGCACTTCTATCCCTAATTCTTTTGCCTTTCTTCGAGCCCTTGGGGAAATTTTTTTAAACTCTTCTTTTTCTTTTTTTGGTTCTATTTTCTGCTTCTCCTTAATCCCCTGGGAAATCCGCTTAGCTGTTTTAGGTTCTTTTTTAATCATTTCAGCTTTTCCTAATTTTTGATAGGCTTCATCAATCATTTTATTAATATCTTCATCTTTATCACCTATAATAGCAATAGGAAGAGTTACAGGAACTTCCTTACCTTCAGTTACTAATATCTTTCTTAAAAAACCAGAAATTTGAGCTTCAACTTCCATAACAGTTTTATTTGTTTCTACCTCAAAGATTACCTCTTGCTCCTTAATGTAATCTCCTTCTTTTTTAACCCATTTCACAAGAGTTCCTTTATCCATATTAAAACCTAATTTGGGCATTATTACATACTCTGCCAACTTCTTTCCTCCCCTATCCTTTTATCATTTGTTTTACTCTTTGATAAATTTTCTTTTCATCAGGAATAAGCGGAAATTCTAAAGCTGGGCTGAACGGCATAGGAACATTGGCTGTAGTTAGACGTTCAATTGGTACATCTAAGTAAGAAAAGACCTCCTTTAATATTGACATAGCAATTTCTGCAGCTACCCCACAACGTTCATATCCTTCATCTACAATTAGTAATCTTCCAGTCTTTTTTACTGACTTAATTATAGTTTCTTTATCCAAGGGGACTAAAGTTCTAGGGTCAATAACCTCTACACTTCTCCCCTCTTCAGCTAATTTTTCTGCAGCTTGAAGAGCTTTAAGGGCCTGATTAGAGGTTCCAATAATAGTAATATCCTCTCCTTCCCGCAAAATATTAGCTACTCCCAAGGGGATGGTATATTCTTCTTCGGGCACTTCATATATTTTATTATATTCCATTTTATGTTCGAAAAAAATAACTGGATTATCATCGCAAATTGCCGCCTTTAATAGACCTTTGGCTTCAGCTGCAGAGGAAGGCATTACTACTTTTATTCCAGGGAAATGACAAGCAACAGCCTGAAGACTCTGAGAATGCTGAGCTGCAGAAGAACGTCCTCCTCCAATGGGAGTACGGATAGTAATAGGTACTTTTGCTTGACCTCCTGACATATATCTAATTTTTGCAGCTTGATTAAACAATTGATCTGAGGCAAGCATAATAAAATCACAAAACATAATCTCTACAATAGGTCTTAGTCCCGTAAGGGCCGCACCTAAAGCCAAACCAACAAAACTATTCTCA
>JAUWHZ010000022.1 GCA_030605615.1 Atribacterota bacterium
TTTTCACCTCCTTTCTTACTACTTTAATCAATCTAAGATGATATAGCTATATATTACTTTTTTTAGTATCACCTATATATACGACACCCATATCTAAAAATCCTTCTTTTTTTTGAAAAAAGTTCAAAAAAAATTAAAAAATTTTTAACTGTACTTATATTTACTATTTACATATTTACATAAAAAATTAATAATTAATATTCGGTTTTTATCAATAAATCAATTTATTAATAATATTTTTATACCTATTGATCTTATTATAATTGTTGTTGTATCATAATGTCAAGGAAAATGCAAAAAAATTATAAGAAAATAATAAAACAATATATATTGTTAAAAATTAAGAAATGGGTTTAGCCTCCATTCTTACTCTTAAAGGACCGACACTCCAGGTATCATAAACTGAAATTACCGAGACTTGCATCTTTGTCCCCGATTCTACAATAGTCTTAACTGTATCATATAGATTAACTGCCGAAATAGTCCCTACAAAACTAAACTTGGGGTCAGGAATAATCCCCCCCTCTACTGCCAAAATATTTACTTTCCTTAAAAGAGATAAAAGCTTTTTTTCCACTTCACCAGGAATCTCTGAACTTTCGATTTCCTCTGAAATAATCTCTTCATCTATTTTAAAGACCAACTTATTCTCCAGAAGAACAAAACGTGCCACTACAGGCTCTCCTTTTACTACATTTATAGAAGATAAAAGCCTTACTATCCACTCTTTATTACTATCATTATCATGTATTTTCTGGACTATATCTTCAAATTCTTGCTGGGCAATAATAAAAACTTGATTAGTTCGCTCATCTTTTTTTGCCCCCATAGCTAAAACCCTATCGGAGGTCTCATTTAAAAATTTAATTAACCCTTCTCTTGTTTCTTCAATTGACCCTCCACCCTGAACAATAGTTAGGGCAATCTGTTCATCTGAGCCAAAAATGACCT
This sequence comes from Atribacterota bacterium, assembly GCA_030605615.1. Taxonomy (GTDB): domain Bacteria; phylum Atribacterota; class Phoenicimicrobiia; order Phoenicimicrobiales; family Phoenicimicrobiaceae; genus JAUWHZ01. The sequence goes on from JAUWHZ010000022.1 coordinate 952, forward strand.
CACCTTCTCGAATCCAGGTTATCCCCGAGTATAAAGCTTTTACAGCAGCATTTAATTCTTCAACTTCTTGGCTTAATTTTTCTTTTTCTTCGATCAATTCATCTCGTATTAATAACAGTGCCTCCAATTGGTCTATCTTATCTTCTATATCAGAAGATAATTTCTGATATTTATTTTCCATCTCTTGTAACTGAGTAGAGGTCTCCTGTAAATTTTTTTGCGCCGTGGACAATTGAATATTTCTTATCTCTACTTCTCGGGATAAATAAGCGAGTTCTTCCTTTAAGGCTTCCATTCCAAATAAGGCAGTTTTAACATCATTAGAGGAGATAGTAAGTATAGTTACAGTAATAACAGCAATTAAAATGCCAGTAATTATAGTGATAAATACGGCGGTAGAATGTGGGCGTAAACCAAAGATAGTTACTCTCTTTTTACCTATTCGAAAACCCATCCAATCACCGATAAAGGCAATCAAACCACTTATTATAATAAGAGTAGAAATTAAAATAAAACTGTACATCTTTTAAAATTCTCCAATTTACCAATTAACCGATTCGTAGGACAGGCGTCTCGCCTGTCTATAGATTAAATCTTTCTCCCAGATAAATTTTGCGGGTTATTTCACAATTGGCTACGTGCTGGGGAGTTCCTGAAGATAATATCTTTCCATTATGCATAATATAAGCTCTATCAGTAATTTTTAGAGTCTCCCTTACATTATGATCGGTAACTAATATACCCAGCCCTTTTTTCTTGAGATAAGCAATTATTTCCTGGATGTCATAAACTGCAATAGGGTCCACTCCCGTAAAGGGTTCATCAAGTAACATGAAAGAAGGTGAACTGGCTAAGGTTCGAGTTATTTCTACTCGACGTCTTTCCCCACCGGAGAGCATATACCCTTTATAATCAGCCAGATGGTCTATTTCCAACTCCTTTAATAAAGAATAGCATCTTTCTCTACGTTCATCTCTTTTGACTCCCAAAGACTCTAAAATTAGAAGAAGATTTTCTTCTACAGTAAGCTTGCGAAAAATTGAAGGTTCCTGGGCTAAATACCCCAAACCCATTCGAGACCTCTGAAACATAGGTACTTTGGTAATTTCTTTACTGTTAAAAGACACTTTCCCCTTATCCGGGGCTATTAAGCCAACTATAATATAAAAGGTAGTAGTCTTTCCTGCACCATTTGGTCCTAAAAGACCTACTACCTCACCTTTATTAATCTCTAAGCTAACTTCATTTACCACTCGTCTTTTTCGGTAAATCTTTATTAACTTTTCTGTCCTTATACCTTGCACAATTAACTCCCCTATTTAGTTAACCAGTTTGCCAGTTATCCAGTTAGCCAGTTATCCTATCTTACTTATTGATTGGATAATTGATAAATTATCTATTAACTGGTAAACAGGTAAACTGGGTAACTGGGTAACGAATTTACGGTTTTACTGCTGTAAAGAGTAGTTCGGCTTCTGCTACTAGATTATCATCCACATAGGCCTCTGCCTTAGCCTTGCCAATACCTCTTTTCATCTTCAATATTTCCACTTTAATTATTAACTGATCCCCAGGGCGTACTGGTTTTTTAAACCGAGCTTTATCAATACCAGCAAATAAAGGAATTTTCCCTTTATTTTCATCTTTAGAAAACATTAAAACTCCACCTACCTGGGCCATAGCTTCGATTATAAGTACACCTGGCATTACCGGATGAACTGGAAAATGACCCTGAAAAAAGGGTTCATTTATGGTAACATTCTTTACCCCTATAATTTTGTTCTCTTCTTGCTCTAAAATTTTATCCACCAGCAAAAATGGATAACGATGGGGTAAAAGGTTTAAAATTTCTTCTATGGATAATTCCTGTTTCATTTTGTCTTATCCGTCTCTTTCTGTTCTTCTTCCAATTTTCTATTAATTTCTGCTATTACATCTTGGGTAATATCTTCTCCTCCATAAAGTGCAATAGGATAATTTAGAATATCTGTTCCTGCTGGAACTTTTATTTCACTATTAATGATTAAGTCATATTTTCCCTTATCTCCAACGGCAATAATAGCTTCAATAATATCTGAATAGCGAGCTGCTTGGTATGCTCTCATTTCAGCGATGATCTTCTGTTTGATTGGATCCCACTCTTTATTAAATTTATCCTCTAATTTTTTAAGTCCGGTTTCATCAAGACCTTTGCCTTGTTCATTTAAGTTTTTCTGACGTTTTTCTAGTTCATCTCTTAAAGATAAGTTAAGTTGACTAATTTCCTGAGTATAAGGGTGATTAATTATTACTTCAGCCAAATTAACCAAGCCAATCTTCACCCCTGCTGCTTCGATATTTTGAATACCTAAAAATAATAAAATAATTGCCGAAAACAATAGAATAAAAATTACTTTAGATTTTACTCCTTTTTCTGCTACTTGCATTATTTTCCTCCTTAAATTTTTATATTGCTTTTTATAAAACTTAACAGTTTACAAATATATTATCCTATACGCGGGTTCGATAAATCGAACCCCTACGCCAGTTTCCCAGACAGGCGAGACGCCTGTCCTACGATTTTTTTTGTTAAATTGGTAAATAGGTAAATTGGCTAATAAATATTTTTTAACTAACTAACCAAGTAACCAGCTAACTATTTAAAATGTATGTCCTATACTAAAGTAGGTCTTCCCTGTTCCCTCTTCACCAATTCCGTAATCCAGACGAATTGGTCCAATAGGTGTATCAAATCGAATACCTACTCCTTTGCCAAATTTTAAATCAAGCACATTGATGCTTTCTCCGATATCCCAGGCATTACCCCAATCTGCAAAAAGTACTGCTTGAAAATTTTCAGCTAAAGGTAATCTATACTCAATATTGAATACTAAAGATTTATCCCCGGAGAATTCCCCGAAATCATATCCTCTTACTGTATTCATTCCGCCTACTTTATATTTTGCAAAGGAGGGTAAATCAGTATCAGCCACACCACCCATAGCTCTTAAAGCCAGTACGCCTTTGCCCAGTTTATCGGTTATCTTTTTAATAGCCCTGATATCTACTACTTCTTCCACGATCTTAGTGGAAATATAGGTGCTAAGAGTTAAATTATATTTGGTAAAATCATAATCTCCTCCTAAAAATCCACCTGCTTTTTCTAAGGAAAAATTACCGTATAGACCGGAAGTAGGATTAAATACATTATCCCGGGTATCATAGGTAAAAGTCGGAGTAAGACTGTTGGTCAATCCTTCATCACTATCATCTGGCAAAGAAGAACCAGAAACTAAATTGTAGGTCACTTTTTCTGTCTTTAATTCTAATCCTAAATTAATGGCATCAGAAATCCTACGGCCAAAGATAAGTTTACCCCCCAATCTTGCTTCTTCATATTCAGAAATAATTTCTCCCTCTTCTTTCTCCTTTTCTTTTCTGGTGGTATCATATACTTCAAAACCAAAAGAGGTAGGAGTGCCACCCAACCAGGGTTCAAGAAAGGCTAGTTTATAAGTAGTCCTGCCTCCCAATTCTAATTTAGCTTCTACCTTCTGCCCTCCTCCAAAAAGATTCATTTCCTCTATACTGGCAAATCCTATAAGTCCCTCTTCTGAATTATAGCCCGCTCCAATTCCGAATTTCCCTGTATTCTTCTCTATTACTTTGATAACTAAAACTACTGAATCCTCTTCACTGCCCGGTTCTAACTTCATGCTTACATCTTCAAAATAGCCTAAATTATAAATTTTTTGTAAAGATTTTTTCATTTTCTCAAAATCAAAGAGGTCACCAAGAAGAATGGTAATTTCTCGGGTAATTACATATTCTTTAGTTTTATGATTTCCTTCCACTAAAATTTTCTCCAGACGACCTTCGGAAATAGTTATCCACAATATCCCCTGTTCGTCAAAATTAACATCTTTAATACTAATTAAAAGATAGCCCTGGTCCTTATAGAGTTGAGAAATACGATCCAGGTCATTTTTTAATATCTTCTGGCAAAAAATTTGCCCTTCTTGCAAAATCATCACTTCTCGCATTTCTTCTTCAGAAACTACAGTATTTCCTTCAATATTAATCTCTTTTATAGGTAAATGCTCAATTACTATAAACACTACTTTATAACCATCTCGAAAAGGTTCTAATTTTATTCTAACATCTTTAAAATAGCCTAAATCATATACCGCTTTCATATCCTTTTCGATATTTTCCTTAGAGAACACATCTCCTAAATTAGAGGCAATTTGAGAAATTATCAAATCCATAGAAACATTTTCATTCCCCTTTACTACAATAGCAGTTATCTTCCCCTGATTGTTAGCCTCGACTGAATTTAGACCACTCCAAATAAATACCAGAGCTAAAAATCCTATTAAGATTATCCGACCCCACCTGTTTTTCACCTTTTATTCCTCCTATAAATATTTTTTTAATATTTTTTAGAACCCATATTGAAGTTCAATTTTAAATTCAAAATTATCATCCTGTGGACTAACTGCACCTACCTGAGTATTTAAGGTTAAATCATCACTAATTTTATATTCCAACTCTAAGTCACCTATTCCTATTTCAAATAAAGGCGCAGAATAGGTTAAATAGAAATTCTCAGAAAAATATTTTCCTATTTTAAGAGCTAAGCCTTCTAAAGCTAAACCAGGAAGAAAACCTGAATTAGAATCCTGATCTTTTTTAAAAATTGTCTCAATTTTAAACTCATCTAATCCCAAAGAATTAGCAATTTCATTTTCTATCTGGTTAAGAAATCTTACACTCAATCCTTGAGCAATCAAATTAATCATTTCCTCTTTTAAAATTGTTCCCAGCTCCCCTTCTGTTAAACCTGCAAAGTTTTTATTAAACATTAAAAGGGAAATTATTTCACTTTCACTTAGAGGAGGACGGGAACTAAGGACAACCATTGGTTGAGAAACAATACCACTAACATTTACAAATACGTCTATATCATCAATTTCAGTTTTTGCTTCAATATCTAAAATCATATCACTCCCCGATGAATCAGAAAAAATTACTTTACCATTTAATATCCTAAATTTCTTATCTAAAAAGGCTATATAGCCTTGCTTAATCTCTAACTCTCCATTCAATTTTGGGGCAGATAAATCACCCTGAACTTTTAGATTTCCCCCTAATTTCAAATTAAAATCATTGGTTTTAGCTATAAAATCATCTAAAACCTTTACCTCAAGATCGAGATCTCCTTTAATATTGATTAATTTAGACAAAAACTTAAATGGATCAGAGGGGATATCTTTATTTTCTTTCCAGTTTAATTCTCCTCGTGAAAGGGCTAAAGTTCCTTTTAAATGTGGAGAAGTAAATGAACCAGTTATCTTTGCATTTAAATTAGCTTGAGCTTTGAAAATATCCTGATATAAAATCTCTTCATTGTTACTCCATATATTAATACTTAAATCTTGTGGTTGCAAGTTTTTTAAGGCAAATCTTCCCAAAGCATACATTTTATATTGATCAATCTTAAAATTCATATCTTCTATTTTAACTGAATTATCTTCTAAGCGGAGTAAGATATTTAAATCACTTATCTTGGTTGGTAATTTATAAAATTCTACTTCCCCATTGGCCAGAGCAATACTTCCATTTAAAATTGGTTGGTTCAAAGTCCCAGAAAGCTTTAATTCAACATTAGTTAAACCTTGAACTTGTTTAATGTCTTCTTTAAAAAATATTCTAATGAAGCTTAAATCAGTATTTTCTAAAGTAAGGATAAAATCTAAAGGAATATCGGCTAAATTTGGAGAAACTTCTTTTTCATTCATAAAAGAGAATTTATAAGGAATCTTACCTTTCCCCGTTATTTGATGTCCCTCTTTATCCAGAATAAATTGTTTAACCTCTAAAATATCCTGATCGTATAAAGCTTCAATAGTAAGACTATCAAAATAAAAATCCTGAAATCTTCCCTTTTCTACCTTCGCTGAGAAAGAGATATCAGGTAAGTCAATATTTCCTTTAACCTCTGCCTTAAAGTTCACCAAGCCTTTAATTTCACTTTCCAAACTAAAAAGGTTAGATAATTTGTCCAAATCTATATTATCTGCTGAAATATTAATATCTAAATTTTTATTATCTTTATCAAAATTAATCCATCCTCCCGCTATAAGCTCTCCTTTTCTTTGACTCCATTTCAATTTGTTGATTCTAATTATGGAGCCAATCTTTTCTAATTTTATTTCTATAGAATTTAGAGACACCTCCTCTAATTGGGCATCTTCAATCAAAGCAGATAAATATAAATCGGGGTTAGTATATTTGCCTTTTATCTCAAGAGAGCCAGTGGCCTGCCCTTTAAACTTACTTAATAAATCTGATTTCACAAAATTAGATAATAAGTCTGGGACATCTTGATTTAAAAAATTAACTCTCAGATTTAAGGGGAAATCTTTTTCTAAATTTATTTCTCCCCGGGCATAGACCTGAGCTTCTCCGGAATTTAAAACTAAACTTTCTATTTTTACTTTTTTATCTTTTAGGGTAAAGATGAGATTGCCAGATTCTGCTTTATAGCCTGCCAAATTTATATCTTTTAACTGTAAATCTCCCTTGGTAATAACTTCAGGCCAATTGCCCTGAAGGGAAATTTCTCCCTGGGCTAAGCCGAGCACTGATAAATCATAATTATAGAGGGTGGCAAGGTAGTTTAAATCTGCCTGCTCTACTTGTAAAGTCAAATCCAGGTAAATATCTTTTTCCTCTAATAAATTAATATTCCCTTTGCCTTTAAAGGCAAAACCTTTATTTTTAAAGATAACTTCTTCTAATTGTAATTTATTATCCTGATAATTTATTTCCCCCTCTAAATAATCAAAGGGTAATTCAGATATCTGCCCTTTTTCCACTTCAATCTTTCCTGTAATTTTTAGATCATCGGGCATGCCGCTTAGCAGTCCGCTAAAACTTGCCAGTCCTTTAATCTCTTGATAATTTAAGATTTCTCCCAGCTCTTCTAAATTAATTCCTGCAGTATTTACTTTTAAATTCAGATAATTATTTTCAGTGATTATACCTTCTGCTTTTAGAGAAAGAATTCCTGCTTCGTTTTTAATCTTTGCTTCAGTAGAAAGATTTACTTTCTCCCCTTGGCCCATATTTCCTTTGATCTCAACTTTCCCCGATAATAACCCTCTCTTTAGATAATCCAAATGGAGAGATTTTAGAAAATCACTTTTTACATCTACTTGCGTAAGGCTAAATAAAAAGTTATATTCAGGTGACTCATCTTTTAGGCTGACTCTACCTGTACCCTCGATAATGCCTTCTTCAATCTCTGCTTTTATATCCTTAAAATAAAAACCATCCTGGTCATAATGGAATTTAGTCTTTAGATTGGAAAAATCATACCCTTGAATCTTCCCCTGTTCGGTTAACAATTCTCCCTGTACCTGAAAATTATCCTCCAGACCACTTACTTCAAACTCTAAATTAGACTTACCCTCGGCTTTTAACTCGCTGGAGAGAGATAGATATTTCTTTAGGCCTTCTGTTAGGTCACTTAATTTAAAATCGTCTGATCTTACATTTACATAATAATTAAACCCTTCAGCATAGGTAAAATTGCCTTTAAAATTAAATGAAGAATTCTTATAAACAGCAGTTGCCTTTTCTATTATCATTTCTTTTGAATCAAATGTCGCTGAACCTTCGGCTTTTTTGATCTCCAGACCACCTAAAAAATCCGGGGATAGATCAACATCTTTCACAGAAGCTTGGCCATACCAGATGGTTTTACCTTGAGTAGTATCTGAATCATTGGCCAGGTGTAGACTCAAATCAAATAATCCCCTTGTTAAATTGAAGGGTTTAGTTTCCGCAAAATAATATTGGAAGTGGGCAATTTCCGCATCTTTAAAAGTAAAATCGAGTGTATAGTCTATTCTATCACTAAAAAAATACCCCTTTAAGGCAAGAGGGGTATTATCTTCTTCTCTTAAGGCTGAACAATCAAATTCCACTTTGGGTAAATCCGCCAAATAAAAGTAACCATTTAATGATTTTACTGTAGTTAAAAGTCCATCTTCTTTAGTTGTCTGGTAATCTATATAATCCAGATTTCCTTCCTTGATATTCACTCCCTTAATTGAAAATAAACTAATGGTGCTAAAGTTAAATTTTTCCGTAAAATCAAAGGTTCCCTGGCTATCCTTGATTAAAGTCATCTGAGGTTTTATCAGGGTAATATCTTCAATGTTCAGGGGTACCTCCCTCTTTAAGGCAGAGAGAAAATCCAGATCATAATTAACAATTACCTCTTCGGCTTCAAAGATTTGATCCTCATCTTTTAATGAGCTGTCTTTAAATATTTTAAAATTAGATAATGTTAAGGATTCCAGGGAATATTTTTTAACCTTTCCGATATAAATCCCTCGCTCTAAACCCTCCTCTAATTTAGAGATTATCAGATTTTTTATCTCCTCTTTTGCACGATTGCTTCGAATGGCAAAATATCCTCCAGTAACTAAAACAACGAGAATTAGAACAACTAATACTACTTTTGGAAAGGTTTTTTTTGATTTTTTCTCAGACATGGAATAATTCTCCAATTGATTTAGTTAGCTGGTTTGCTGGTTAACTAGATAACCAGATAACAATTTTAAAATTATTATATCATATATTTTATATAGGTTAAATTTATTTTTTTAAATTTAAATATAATTTTTAATCTGAATCAATAATTACCTCAACTATTTATTTCTTTTTCTTCCTTTTTCATCTTCTTCCAGACTGCTAAAGCTTCTTCAGGAGTGCTTACCTTTACATCACCAAAGACATGAGGATGTCTTCTAATGAATTTATTTATTGCCCCGGTTAATACATCAGAATAAGTAAATAGACCTTTCTCTTGAGCAACTTCAATCTCCATAAAGACGACCATTAATAGATCACCCAATTCTTCGCGTAAATTATCTTTATTTTTTGATTTAACTGCTTCCGAAATCTCTTTAGCCTCTTCTAAAATATTGGGAGCCAGAGATTCCAAGGTCTGTTTTTTGTCCCAAAGACACCCATCTGGTCCTCTTAATTTAGCTATTATATCCATCATTTCTGCAAATAATTCTTTCTCTTCTTCGTACATTTTTTCCTCCATCTTCTATTTCGACAAATCTATTATAAATTCCTTTAAATATTTTAAAATTTCCGGAGAACTAATCCCGGAAAGGTCGATTTTAGAAATTCCGGTCAATCTATGCCCTTCCTTTGCTAACCTCTGTTGATAGAAAGAAGGCAGCCTGCTTAATTTAGCCTTTATCTCTCTATTCTCCAGATATCTAAGAATTAACTTATTTTCCTTTACCACCAGAGAACTAATGCCTAACTTTCTTAAAAATATCTTCAGATATATTATTTCTAACAAATTTCTTACCTCTTGAGGGTAAAGTCCATATCTGTCTCTTAACTCCTCCTTGGCTTTTTCTAAATCTTCTAAATCTTTTATTTCTGCTAATTTCTTATAAAACAAAACCCTCTGTTCCAAATTGGGAATATAAATTTTAGGGATATAGGCATCTATCTTTATATCAATAACCGGATTAATGTCTTTCTTCTTTTCTCTCCCTTCCCCCTCTTCTCTTAATTCTTTAATTGCTTCTTCTAATAGACGGCAATAAAGATTAAACCCTACTTCGCTTACAAATCCATGTTGTTCTTTACCTAATAGATTCCCTGCCCCTCGAATCTCCAAATCTCGCATAGCTAATTTAAAACCAGAGCCTAATTCACTGAACTCTTTAATAGCTTGTAATCTCTTTTTAGCATTATCAGAAATTGAGCGATATGAAGGACAAAGAAAATAAGCATAAGCTCGTCGGTCAGTTCTCCCTACCCTACCTCTTAATTGATAAAGTTGAGAAAGACCAAATTTATAAGCATCATCAATAATGATAGTATTTACATTGGGAATATCTAAACCTATTTCGATAATAGTAGTACAGATTAAAATATCATATCTTTTTTCTAAAAAGTCAATCATTATATCTTCTAATTGCTCTTCCGCCATCTGTCCATGAGCAATCCCAATTTTAGCTTGGGGGATGAGTTGACTTAAATCCTGAGCCACTTTCTGGATGCCCCTTACTCGGTTGTGAACAAAAAATATCTGTCCTCCTCTATCTAATTCTCTCCTTATGGCCTCTACTATCACCTTATCATCTCTTTGGCATATATAAGTAGCTATGGGAAATCTATCCTCAGGAGGAGTATTTATTACACTTAAATCTCTTACGCCAACAAGAGACATATGTAAGGTGCGGGGAATAGGAGTGGCAGTTAAGGTAAGAGAGTCAATACTTTCTTTAAATCTTTTTATTCTTTCTTTATGAAGAACGCCAAAACGCTGTTCTTCGTCTACTATAAGTAAACCTAAATTTCTAAACTCAATATCATCTTGAATCAAGCGATGAGTTCCAATAATTACATCTACCTTTCCCTCTTTTAAATTTTCGATAATATTTTTCTGTTCATACTTACTCCTGAAGCGAGAAAGCATATCTATATTTATAGGAAAGGAATTCATTCTCTCCCGAAAAGTATCATAGTGTTGTTGAACTAATAATGTAGTAGGAGCCAAGACGGCAACTTGTTTACCATCTAATACAGCCTTAAAGGCAGCTCGAATGGCTATCTCTGTCTTGCCATAACCTACATCTCCACAGACCAATCTCTCCATAGGTTTTGAGGATTCCATATCAATTTTAACTTCAGATAAAGCTTGTAGTTGGTCATAAGTCTCTTCAAAGGGAAAAGACATCTCCAGTTCTTGCTGCCAGTTGTTGTCTTTCGAAAAGGTATAACCCCTTATCTCTTTTCGGGCAACATACAAATTGTAAAGTTCTTGTGCTAATCTTTGAATCGATCTCTTTACTTTTCTTTTGGCCCTCCCCCAAGAGACTCCACCTAAGCGATAAATTTTAGGTGCTTTATCCTTGACGCCTATATATCTATGCACTAAATTAAATTGGTCTACCGGAACATACAGTTTATCCCCTCCAGCATATTCAATTAAAAGATAGTCCTGTTTTACCCCTTTAACGGTTAAATTTATAATACCCTTATATATTCCTACACCATGGTCAATATGGACTACATAGTCTCCTTGAGCTATGTCAATCATAGTAAATAGTGGTTCATTCTTATGCTTGGGTAATTTATATCTCCTATTTCTTTGCTTCCCAAATATCTCCTGATCAGTTATTAAAATTGTTCTTATCAAAGGCAATCTAAATCCATAATTCAGGTAACCATAAGAAATATAAATTATTGATTCTAAATTTGAATATTCTTCCATTTTCCCCAGAGTGAATTTTTTTATTCCTCTCTCTTCAAATATTTCTCCTAAACGATTTGCCCGTCCTTCGTTCCCGGTTAAAATAATAATATTTTGTCTTTCTTGCCGCCATTTTTTTAAATCTCTGGCAAATAAATCTAAATTTCCAAAATAAGAGGCAATTTCTTGCCCCTCGAGAACAAATTCGCGGGTATTTTCTTTTTTCTTAATCTTTCTTTCCGAGAAATAGGTAAAATTAATCATCTTTTTAGATTTTAAATTGTCATAAACTTCCTGCCAGGTAATAAAATAAGAGGAAGGTGAAAAAAAAGATTCTCTTTCTTTTCTTTCTAATCTTTCATATATGTCGTTAAGCTCTTCTTGAAACTTATCCGCTTTTTCTTCAATTAATTCTGGCTCATTCAATATCACTATTAAATCCTTGGGAAGATAGTCAAATAAGGTACAGTAATGATAATTAGTAGAAGTAATAGGTATTAATTCACGAGAAGGTAGCAGGGTGTAATTACTTATTTTAAGCATCGATCTTTGGGTGTTTATATTAAAATAACGGATAGATTCTATCTGGTCTCCGTATAATTCTAAGCGAAGAGGATTTTCGCTGGTTATGGGGAAAAAATCGATAATTCCTCCCCGAGTGCTAAATTCGCCCTTTTTTTCCACGACTTCTACTGACTGATAATTTTGGTCCAGTAGAGTTTTTAAAAAATCTTCTTTTTTTAAGACATCTCCTATCTTCAATTCTCGGCTAATATCTTGAAAAGTTTGAGGAGAAACTAATTTAGGTAAAAGGGCTTTTATATCAGTAATTAGGATTATCTTATTCTTAACCCTATTTTCATTTTTTAAGGAAAGTTGTTTTAGGATATTAATCCTTTGTTCGATTATCTGAGGATCAGGGGTTATATCTTCATAAGGGAGGATGTCAAAAGAAGGGAAGAGGAAGATATTTTTACTTTTATCGGGAAACCAATCTAAGAAAGTAGTTAAATCCTGGTATATTTGCAGGGCGTTTTCCTGGGTATCTGTAATAATAAGATAAGAATTATTAGTCTCTTCTCTTAGAGCGGAAATAAAAAAGGAACGGGCACTGGTCTTTAAACCGGAAAACCAAAATTTATCAACCAGGTTACCCTTTATTGTTTTGACTATATCTTCAAATTCTTCAGATTTATTCCATAAGGATAATATTCCCGATAAAGCCATTATTAATATAAATGTTCCTTTCAGTATTAGTTAGATAGTTAACCAGTTAGCCAGTTTGTCGGTTTACCAATTAACTTAGTCGATAGCAATAGTATAGCGTAGAGCGTACAGCGTTTAGCGTATAGGATAAATCAATAAACTTAAAACGAGTTTTTACCTCGTATCTTTTAATTATTAACTGAAAACTTGTATTTAAAACTAACGACTATTCACTAAATACTAACGACTAATTATTATTTTGCTAAAACTAAAGCTAAATCGTAAAGATCTTGATTGATAGTTTTTTGCTGGCTCAGGACTACCTCTAAATCAGTTGCTTCAATCTTGTTTCCAATTAATCCTACCATCTTCCCTGTTTCGCCTTTGAGAAGTAATTCAACTGCTGCTGCTCCTAAACGGCTGGCTAATAACCTGTCAAATGCAGAAGGCGATCCCCCTCTTTGTAGATAACCTAAAATGGTAATCCGTGTTTCATAACCAATCTTATCTTCTAAATATTTACTTACTTCATTGGTTTTCCCTACTCCTTCTGCAATAACAATAATACAATGGGTTTTTCCCCTTTGATAACCCTCTTTCACTTTTAAATTAATTTCATGAAGATTATATGAAATTTCTGGAATAAGAATCACTTCAACTCCTCCGGCAATTCCACTCATTAAAGCTAAATATCCAGAATTTCTTCCCATAACTTCCACCACAAAAGCTCTCTGATGTGAGGAAGCAGTGTCTTTAATTTTATCAATGGCTTCAATAACTGTATTTAAAGCGGTGTCTACGCCTATAGCCATATCTGTTTTAGGTAAATCATTATCTATAGTAGCTGGAATCCCGATGGTCTTTACCCCTAAAGCACTTAGATCTTTATTTCCTCGCAATGTTCCATCTCCCCCAATAGTTACCAATCCGTCAATACCAAATTCCTGGAGCTTTTTAAGGGCAATATCAAGACCTTCTTTAGTCTTAAATTTCTCGCTGCGGGAGGTTTTAAGAATGGTCCCTCCTCTTTGCATAATTCCACCTACTGATACCAGATTCATAGGGAAAATTTTTCCTTCCATTAATCCAGTAAATCCTCTCTCGACACCAGATACTTCTAAACCGTGAAATATACCAGTTCTTACTGCTGCCCTAATAGCAGCATTCATCCCCGGAGAATCTCCCCCACTGGTAAGAACAGCAATCTTTTTCATTTTCATAATAATTTTACCTCCAATTAAATTAGTCGTTAATTGACTAATAGACAGGCGAGACGCCTGTCCTACGATTACTTATTACGAGCATAGACAAGGTCTGCCCCTTATCTCTGACTTCTTCCTTCCTATACGCTATACGCTAAAATTTTCTAACGAAGGATCTTAGCTGCCTGTTCGGGAGAAGTAGGATTAATATAAAATCCTGTTCCCCATTCAAATCCAGCTATCTTGGTTAGCCGAGGGATTATCTCTATATGCCAATGATATTTTTTATCTAAATCAGGCCACTCCTTGGTAGAAGATTTCTTAGAAGGAGCAGTATGAATTATAAAATTATAAGGAGGGTTATTTAATTTATTTTTAATTCTAAATAAAATTTCTTTCATCATCTTGGCTAAATCAAAAATTTCATCATCATTAATTTCCTCATAATAGGCACTGTGATACTTAGGTAATATCCAGGTTTCAAAGGGAAACCTTGCTGCAAAAGGTGAAAGAGCTATATATTTTTCTGTTTCCTCTATTACTCTATCTTTATATTGTATCTCCTGATTGATATAATCACAGAAAATACATCTTTTTACCGAGGAAAAATATTTTCTGGAACCTTTTAATTCCTCTTCTATCCTTTTAGGAATAATAGTAGTAGCAATAAGCTGGGAATGAGAGTGTTCCAAAGATGCTCCCCCATCAATACCATAATTTTTAAATATTAGAATATATTTTATTCTTTTATCTTCAAATATACTTAAATATCTTTGTCGATAAGTCTTTAAAATTAAAATGATATTAGTGATGCTCAAACTATTTAAATCTTCATGGTGATATGGGGTTTCAATGATTACTTCATGCACTCCAATGCCATCCATTTTTTCAAATAACCCTACTTTTTCCCTCGCTGCCTTCCCTTCCATTTTTAATGCAGGATATTTATTAGCTATTACCCTTACCTTCCATCCCGGGTTATCTTTTAAAGTACCTTTTTCTCGAAAAGCAAACTTTTCAGGTGGTGTCTTATGTTCATTACCTTTACAAAATACACAATTATCTTTTCTCTTTTCTTCGGCTTTCACTTTGAAATCCAAAGGTCTTTTGCTTCTCTCTGTGGAAATTATCACCCAATTATCAATTATAGGATCTTTTCTCAATTCAGGCATCTCTGTTTCTCCTAACCTTCAAAAATAAGATTTCTTATTTACTTTAAGTCTTATCGATATTGTATCTAATTGCACTTGATTTGTCTATAAAAAAGAGACATGTATAAGCATGTCTCTTTTTTATAGAAATACAATTTTAAATATATATTGCCTTTTATTGCCTTGCTACGATTCACCTAATTTTTTATTATACTTTCTCATAGATTTCTCAAAGCCATTTTTAATTATCGATTTTATTGCTTCTGTGGATAGTGTTATTATTCCTTTTACTTTTTTCCTTTCTTCAACTTCAAAACCTGAAAGAACATAAGAAACACAATCAAGGTTAAAATTAAATAAAGAACCACCAATTCCTACTCTCAAACGGGGAATATCTTCGTTACCTAAATACTGTATAATTGATTCCATCCCCTTGTGACCGCCTGCACTCCCCCTTTTCCTAATTCTTATCTGACCTAATTCTAAATTCAGATCATCATAAACTATCAGCAGATCTGAAAAAGAGATTTTATAATAGGAAATTATTTTGCTTACTGCTCTTCCGCTCAAATTCATAAAAGTCTGTGGTTTTGCCAGCATTATTTTGTGATTATTAACTTTTCCTCTGGAAATTAAGGAATAATAGGATTTCACTTTTTTAAATTCTATTCCTATATCCTGAGTTAAACTATCTATTATCCTGAACCCTATATTATGTCGAGTGAACTCATATTTTAAACCAGGATTACCTAAACCAACCACAATCTTCAATAAAACTCACTATCCTTTTTATTATCCTATTTTTCTTCTTTTTTGGGTCCAGATGAAGGTTCTTCTGTCTCTACTTTGGCTTTTTCTTCCTCGGCTACTTCTTCTGCTTCTTCTGCTTCTTCTACTTCTTCCTCTTCTTCTTTGACCACTTCTTCTATCTTTGTAGGTGGATGTACAGAGGCTATAATCCTATCTGGTTCGGTTAATACTTCAATCCCCTTAGGGATATCTAACTCACCAACAGTTAAGTGGTCATTAATTTTTAGATGACTGATGTCTGCTTTCAAAGGTCCAGGTACTTGAGAAGGTAGACATTCTATTTCTATTCTTCGTAATTCTACTTCCAGAATTCCTTCTTCTTCCAGCCCTATAGGCTCGCCAATTAATTCAATTTCAACTTCTATGGTCAATTTCTCTTTTAAAGTTACTCCAAGAAAATCAACATGGACCATCTGTTTTCTTAGTGAATTGTATTGAACATCTTTAATAATGGCTAATCGCTTAAAATTTTTTTGACCATCATCTATTTCTAAATCAATAACTCCATGTCTTTTATCAGATAATAATTTTAATAAATTTTCTCCTTTTACTTTTAGCAGTAGATTTTTTTCATCATGACGAGAATATAATACTCCGGGGACAATTCCTTCTCTTCTATATCTCTTATTAACTTCCTTGCCTGTATCATTTCTTAGCTCTACTTTTAATTTTTGTTTTTCCATTCTATTAACCTCCATTCTCGTGTTTCGTATATAATATAGCGTATAGCGTATACATTTGGTTATATAGTTAGTTGGTTACCTGGTTAGTTAGTTGATGAATTAATAGACAGGCGAGACGCCTGTCCTACTAACGACTATTCACTATTCACTAACGACTATTTTATTTAAACAATGCACTTACTGATAAATTGTTATGAATCCTTCCAATAGCTTCGGCAAATATATCTGCTACTGATAAAACTTTAACACCTGGCAAATTCTTATCGTTATCAACCGGGATAGTATTAGTCACTACTATCTCCTTAAATAGAGAATCCTGAAAGGATTTTTTTATTCTTTCCTTAGCTGGATTAGCAAATACAGAATGAGTAGCACAAATATAAACTTCTTTCACCCCGGCATTCAATAAAGCCTGACTCCCTCTAATTACTGAAGCAGCTGTATCAATGATATCGTCAACTATAATAGCAGTTTTACCTTTTACTTTTCCGACTATATGCAATATCTCTACATCATCAAAAGATGATCTATACTTATCAATAATAGCAATAGGTTTCTCAAGACACCCAGCAAATTCCCTGGCCCGAGCGGTCCCTCCCACATCAGGAGAAACCACCACCACTTTATCCAGATTTTTTTCTGTAAAATAATTCGATAATATGGTTACAGCTCCTAACTGATCTACTGGAATATCAAAAAATCCCTGAATCTGACCAGCATGTAAATCCATAGTAAGTATTCGATTTGCTCCAGCAGAAACTAATAAATTTGCCACTAATTTCGCAGTAATTGGTTCTCGTGGTCGGGTCTTCCTATCCTGTCTGGCATAACCATAATAGGGTATCACTGCTGTAATCCTTCCGGCAGAGGCCCTTCTTAAGGCATCCATCATTATTAATAATTCCATCAAGTTTTCATTGGTGGGCGGACAGGTAGGTTGAATTATAAAGACATCTTGTCCCCTAACACTTTCTTCAATTTTAATTTTAATTTCGCCATCAGGGAATCTGGAAACATCCGCCTGACCCAAAGGTGTATCTAAATATTTACATATTTCTTTAGCTAAGTTTTTATTGGAATTCCCCGTAAATATCTTTAATGTTCTTTTATCATAAGATATCAAGATTTCATCATCCCCATTTCCTTAAATTTCCACCTTTAAAATTCTATTTCTTACTTTTCTTTTTTCTCTTGCTCCATCCTTTAATATTTTTTTGTTTAGAGCGAGCAATTGCCAGGTTACCTGGGGGTACATCCTCAGTAATAGTTGAACCAGCTCCTGTATAAGATGCCTTTCCTAACTTAACCGGTGCCACTAATGAGTTATTACTTCCAACAAATACTTCATCTTCTATAATGGTTCTATTCTTTTTCTTTCCATCATAATTACAGGTTATAGTGCCTGCTCCAATATTTACCCTTTTGCCAATTACTGCATCCCCTAAATAGGTTAAATGAGAAGCTTTACTGGCCTCTCCGACAACGGTCTTTTTCACTTCTACAAAATTTCCTATCTTTGCCCCTTTCTTTATAATAGTCCCGGGCCTTAAGTGAGCATAAGGACCAATATTAGCTCCCTCTTCTATACTACTATCTTCTATTGTTGAGGCCCAAACCTTAACTCCTTTTCCTATCCGGGCATCAATTAAATGGGAATAAGGCCCAATATGGCAACCCTTCCCAATTTTGGAGTCCTTTTCGATGATTGTAAATGGGTAAATAACTGTATCCTCACCAATTTCAATCCCTTCATCTATAAAAGTGCTATTCGGATCAATTATAGTTACCCCTTGGAGCATTAAATGCTTACGAACTCTCTGATAAACTTTTTGGGAAGCATTGGCTAAATCCACTCGGGTATTTATCCCCAATACCTCTGAATAATCTTTTACCATTATATTGCCTATATTTAATCCATCTTTTAATAATATCTCTACTGTATCGGTCAAATAATATTCGCCTTGTTTGTTGTCGGGCACAATCTTTTCTAAAGTTTGAAAAAGACTCTCTTTATTAAAACAATAAATTCCAGTATTTATTTCGTTTATTCCCTTTTTATCTTCTGGCAATTCCACCTCTTCGATGATTCCTTCTATTTCACCCTCTTTATCTCTGATAATTCTACCATAACCGTGGGGATTTTCTAAAATAGTAGAGATTAAAGTACAGCTAAACTTATTATCTTTGTGATATTTTAAGAGCCCTTTTAAGGTGTTAATAGTTAAAAAGGGGACATCGCCAGATAGAATTAGTACCTCTCCTTTAAAATCAGATAATAGTTTTTTAGTCTGCAAGACAGCATGAGCAGTCCCTAACTGTTCAACCTGTTCTGCATATTCTATCTCATCCCCAATTAATTCTTTTATCTTTTCGCTTTTATAGCCGACAACTATTATCTTTCTATTTGCGTTAAGCTGGTCTATAGTTTCCAATACATAATTTAAAATTGGTTTCCCTGCAAGATTATGAAGGACTTTGGGTAAATTAGATTTCATTCTCTTGCCCTTACCTGCTGCCATAATAATTACAGCAGTATCTTTCATAATCATACCTCCAATAATTACCTTTAATTAAAAACAAATCGACCATACTCTTTCCATCAAGCCAGATACCTGGTCTGACTTTACTATAACTGGCCTATATGGCTGGGGCGGAAGGGTTCGAACCTTCGAATGCGGGATCCAAATTCCCGTGCCTTACCACTTGGCTACGCCCCAAACCGATACCCGTTTTCACAAGTACAAGGATCTTTCATTCCATCTTATTTAATTATAATAGACCTTCTTCTTTTTTTTCTTCAGGTTCTTCTTTTTCTTCTGTAGGTTCCTCTTTTTCTTCTACAGCTTCTGCTTTTTCTTCTGTAGGTTCCTCTTTTTCTTCTACAGCTTCTTCTTTTTCTTCTGTAGGTTCCTCTTTTTCTTCTACAGCTTCTGCTTTTTCTTCTACAGCTTCCTCTTTTTTCTCGGGCTCTACTTCTTTATATTGAGGGGCTGCTTCTGCTTCTTTATGATAAACATCTAAAACTGCGTTTTGTATCTTCTCTCTGATCTCGGTATTTATAGGATGAGCAATATCTTTATGATCTCCATTGGGAAGTCTCTTGCTGGGCATTGCTACGAACATGCCTTTATTGCCATCGATAACCCGCAAATCATGTACTACAAAAGAATCATCAAAAGTAATCGAAACATATGCTCTTAATTTTCCCTCTGTCTCTATCTTTCTAAGTCTAACATCTGTAATTTCCACTTAATACACCGCCTTTTTTAGTTTTAATTTTAATTTTTTAATTTATTACTATCAATTACACTTTGTAGATATAAAAGTATATCATAATATACCCATACTAACTTAATTATCAAATCCTTCTTGAACAAGATTATCTAAATTTACTTGATATTTTTTTCCATTTAATTTAGATAATTTACTCCAGATTTTTTTACATACTCATTATTACCTCCCATTTTAGTAAATATTTAAAAATATATATTATTAAAAATAAGCACAGTAATAATAATTACTGTGCTTCTGGAATAATTTATTTATTTTTTTACTTTCTACTAAGTTAACCTTATCTTTGTTTTCAGTGGTAATAATATTAATCAGCACTATAAATTCCCTGTTCTTCTTGATGTGATTTTGGTTGAGAAAATTATAACACGATACAATTTTATTGTCAAAAACAATATTGGTTAAATAGTTACTTAGTTAGCTGGTTGCTTAGTTTGGCAAATTCTTCTAAAGTTAGGGTCTCCCCTCTGCGATTCTTATTAATATCTATTTTTTGTAAAACATCTTCTATCTCTAACTTATTAATATTCCCTTTAAAATAATTTGATAGAGAATTGATTAATCTTTTCCTTCTCTGCTGAAAAGAAGCTTTTATAATATTTAAAAATAGCTTCTCATCGCCAACATTTATCGGTGGTTTTTCATAGATATTTAATCTGATTATCATGGAGCTCACTTTAGGTTGGGGATAAAATACGGTGTAGGGCACCAGGTGTATTTTTTCAGGACGGGAATAATATTGGGTAATAATAGATAATATACTGTATTCTTTGCTTCCTGCTTTGGCTATTAACCTTTCTCCTACTTCCTTCTGGACCAAAAATACTGCTAGTTTAAGATATTTATTAAGTTCAAAAAACTTTCTTATCAAGGGGAGAGAAATATAATAGGGGAGATTGCCAACTACTTTTTCCACTTTTCTCCCTTTTATACTATTCTCCTTAAAAAAATTAACTAAATCATAATTCATCACGTCTTTGAATATTATCTCAATATTATTATAAGGTGATAAACTCTCTTTTAAAATAGGGACTAATTTCTTATCTTTTTCGATAGATATTACTTGTTTGGTTAAGGAGGATAAAGCGGAAGTTAAGGTGCCAATTCCAGTTCCAATCTCCAAGATACATTCTTCTTTGCTTAATTTTAAAGAATCAACAATTATTTGCAAAACATTTTGGTCAATTAAAAAGTTTTGACCCCAGCGTCTTTGACACTTAAAATTATATTTTTTAAGAAGTCTCATAACTTCTGTGGGAGAGGTCAATTTAGGATTATTCATCAGTCTGCTTGCCTTCAGTAAAATGGAGCCGGCGATCTGAGTTGAACAGACAACCTACGGATTACGATTCCGTTGCTCTTCCAATTGAGCTACGCCGGCATTCACTTAAAAAAATGGTAGGCGGAACAGGACTTGAACCTGTGACCCCCTACATGTGAAGCAGGTGCTCTGCCAACTGAGCTATCCGCCCATTCTTATAATAAATATATTGGTGCCCCCAAGGGGATTTGAACCCCTGTCGCCGCCGTGAAAGGGCGGTGTCCTGTCCCCTAGACGATGGGGGCATTATCTCGATGGGCCGTGCAGGTCTCGAACCTGCGACCCTCTGATTAAGAGTCAGATGCTCTACCAACTGAGCTAACGGCCCCTAAATAATAAAACTTTAAAAAAAATTTTGCTTTCAAACGTTACTACATTTTTTACTGTCTGTCAATTTTATTAGTCGATAGTGAATAGTCGTTAGTCGTTAGTGTAACAGATTATTAGTCTATCACTATTCACTATCCTCTTCAGAAATTCGAGCTAAATTTTCAAATTTAGCATATTCTTTCACAAAGGTTAATTCCACCTTACCTGTTGGCCCGTTTCTCTGTTTGCTAATAATTACCTCAGCAATTCCTTTTTTTTCCGTCTTAGGTTTGTAGTATTCTTCTCGGTATATAAAAACTACTAAGTCAGCATCCTGTTCAATAGCACCACTTTCTCGTAAATCAGAAAGACGGGGTCTTCTTTCAATTCTCTGTTCCACTGCTCTGGATAATTGGGAAACTGCAATTACCGGGACATTTAATTCTCTGGCTAAACCTTTAAGGGAACGAGAGATTTCTGTAATTTCTTGTTGCCTATTCTCAATTCTACTAGAAGATTGGATTAATTGTAAATAATCTACAATTACTAAACCAAGATTGTATTGAGCTTTTAGACGCCTGGCTTTAGCTTTTATTTCTAAACAAGAAATCCCTGAAGTATCATCAATAAAAATAGGAGCAGAAGCAAGTCGACCAGCTGCCATAGAAAGTGGAGCCCAATCTTTTTCCGCTAATCGTCCTTTTCTTAAATTATGGGCATCAATCCGAGCTTCTGAACAAAGCATCCTTTGCACTAATTGAGACTTTGACATCTCTAAACTAAAAATTGCCACCGGTGTATTTTTGGATATGCTTGCATATTGAGCAATACTCATACAAAATGCTGTCTTACCCATAGCAGGTCTTCCGGCAATGACTATAAACTCAGAAGGTTGAAAACCAGTAGTAATTTCATCAAATTCATCAAATCCACTGGAAACTCCGGTAATAAATTCTTCCCTATGATAGAGGTCTTCAATTTTTTCATAACTATCCGTAATTAACTCCTTAATAGGAACAAAAGATTGCC
>JAUWHZ010000015.1 GCA_030605615.1 Atribacterota bacterium
TAACTGATATTTTTGGTGCATAGACAGATAAATTATCTCTTGATTTTGATATTATCTTATTCATTTTATCAAGAATATATAATCTTGCTTCTTTTGCTCTCTTTAAGATATCGCTTAACGCATTTTTGGAAATACCGGCAATTTTTAAATCCATTTGAATAGCAGTAATGCCTTCACTACTTCCGGCAGCTTTAAAGTCCATATCACCATAATGATCTTCTATACCTAAAATATCGGTTAATATTTCTACGTTTTCATCTTCTTTTACTAATCCCATAGCAATTCCAGCTATAGGTCTTTTTAGAGGAACTCCTGCATCAAATAAGGACAGACTCCCCCCGCAAACAGTAGCCATAGAAGAAGAACCATTTGATTCTAAAATTTCCGAAACAATCCGAATAGTATAAGGAAATTCTTCTTCTGAAGGAATTAAAGCTTTTAAGGCCATTTCTGCCAATGAACCATGGCCAATTTCTCTTCTTGATTGCCCTCTTCTTGGTCTTACTTCGCCAACACTAAAAGGTGGAAAATTGTAATGTAAATAAAATCTTTCGGAAGAATCTTCTTCTAATGTATCAATAAATTGTCTATCTTTAATCGTTCCCAAAGTTGTTACAACTAAAGCTTGAGTTTGCCCTCTGGTAAACAAAGCGCTTCCATGAACTCGGGGAAGTATTCCGGTTTCACTGCTAATAGGTCGAATATCATTTAATTTTCTTCCATCCATTCTAATTTTTTCTTTAATTACTAAATTACGTACAATTTCTTTGCAAATATTATCAAAATCATTCTTTATGAGAAATTCTTGATCTTCTTCAATGGATAATTTTTCGAGAATATTATTAAATATGTTTTTTAATGATTTTTCTCTTTCCTTCTTTTCATTTATACAAATAGCTTCTTTGATTTCTTTTTCATAAATATCTTTAATTTCCTTAAAATATTTCCCTTTTTCTTCTATTGTTTCTGAATATTTCCCCTTATTTTTTATATTTGATTTCCCTAAAATACCTAATAATTTTTCTTGGCCTTCTACAATTATTTTTATTGATTCCTGAGCAATATCAATTGCTTTTAATATAATTTCTTCTGGCACTTCTTTTGCTTCCCCTTCCATCATCATAATAGAGTCTTTTGTACCAGCTATAATTAAATCTAATTCACTATTTTCTAATTCTAAAGAAGTAGGGTTTACTATAAATTCATTATCTATTAGTCCAATTCTTACCGCTCCTATAGGACATTGAAAAGGAATATCTGATAGCCATAATGCAGAAGATGCTCCAATAATAGCAAGAATGTCCGGTAAGCTTTTTTGATCATAGGAGAGAACAGTAACAATTATCTGAACATCATTCCTGTATTCTTTTGGGAATAAAGGCCGTAATGGGCGATCAATAAGTCTCGAAGTTAATATCGCATTATTACTCGGCCTTCCTTCTCTTTTAAAAAAACCACCAGGTATTTTTCCAGCTGCATAAAATTTTTCCTCATAATCTACCAGCAAAGGAAAAAAGTCTATCCCTTCACGTGGTTCATTAGAGGAGACCACAGTAGCTAATACAATTGTTTCCTCACAACTTACCACCACTGAAGCAGCAGCTTGCTTGGCAATTTTACCAGTTTCTATATTAATTAATTTACCATTTAAATCAATTTTAATTTTTTGAGATCCTAATATTTTAATAATTTATTTCCTCCTTGTTATTTGAAAAGCCAGTATTATTTATTGTAAATATTTTATCTTGTTATTTTCTTAAACTTAAAGCATCAACGACTTTCCGATATTTTTCGATATCTTTATCTTTAAGATAAATTAACAATCTTCTTCTTTTACCAACCATCTTTAATAGGCCTTGTTTTGAATGAAAATCTTTCTTGTTATCTTTTAGGTGTTCTGTTAGATCATTTATTCTTCCAGTCAATAAAGCAATTTGAACTTCTGGTGACCCTGTATCAGTAGTATGATGTTGGTATTTCTTTATTGTTTTTTCTTTATCTTTTTTAATAAAAACCATATTACTACCTCCTTTCTTTTTTATAGTTATAATTTTTTTAATGATAAGCATTATATTTTAATATTTTACCATAATCAATTAGGCGCTTCAACCAAAATTCGTATATCGCATTTCGTATAAAATACAGCAACAAGTAATATGTAATGAGTAATAAGATTAAATTTCTGAAATTACAAAAACATGTTACTTATTACACATTACTTATTACATGTTACTTATCATTTTATGGGCTATTAAAATGTCATTTTCTATCTGTTTCTTTAATAAATTTGGATGGCTAAAGTACTTTTCATTTCTTATCTTTTGAAGTATGTTAATGCTAACTATTTCGTTATAAATATCTTTACTAAAATCCATAATATGTACTTCTATGGTTCTTTTTATTTCTTTAAAAGTAGGTCTAATCCCGATATTTATTAAACCGTAATATTTTTTACTATTAATTACAATTTCTACTAAGTACACCCCATTAGCGGGAATAATTTTTTTTAAAGGTGTCTCGATATTAGCTGTAGCATAATTTAATAGTTCTTTGCCTCTACCTTTCCCGGGGATAACTCTTCCTGTAATTGTTATATTATGACCCAACATTTTTTTTGCTTTTTTAATATCTCCCAGGCTAATGTATTCTTTTATTTTTGTGCTGCTTATAATAATATTACTTAGAATTTCTGGTTTTAATATATTAGTCTTAAAATTATACATTTTTCCATATTTTTTTAAACAATCTACATTTCCTTTACCCTGAAAACCAAATTTATAATTAAATCCCACGAAAAGTTCTTTTACTTCTAAACTATCTACTAAAATGTTTCGTATAAAATCTTCAGGTGACATTCTGCTTATCATTTTAGTAAATTTAATAATAAGAAAAATATCTACCTTTAAATCTTTAATTAATTCTATCTTTTCTTCCAGAGTGGTTAAAAGAAAAACATCATTTTTAGGGATGATTATTTTGTCAGGATGAGGTTCAAAAGTTATAACAATACTTGTTCCATTATTTTTTTTAGCTTTATCAAAAGTTGATTTAATCAACTTTTGATGGCCTAAATGTACACCATCAAAAACACCCAAGGCAATATATCGGCCTCTCTCAGGTAGTATTATGTTTTTTGAGAATTTTATAATTTTCATAATCAATTGTTTAATATTAAATTAACGATTATCTTTTGTGGTCGAATTTATTCGACCCGCCTTTTATAGTTATTTTATCTAAATCTTTAAGGGCAGAATCTATGGTAATAAGATATTTTTTACCTAAAGTATTGTCTTTTTTCAATTCCTCTAAACTTAAAGAATCTTCGATATTAAAACTACCAATTTTTTTTCTAACTAAATTAGATAAATATGCACCACAACCTAATTCTTCACCTATATCATTGCATAATGTTCTAATATAGGTACCTTTTGAACATACAACTTCAAATTCAACAATCGGATTCTTTTTTTGAATAATCTTAATCAGATTTAATTGATATATCTTAACTTTTTTAGGATTTCTTTTTACCTCTATGCCTTTTCTGGCTAAATGATATAATCTTTCGCCCTTATAATGAACTGCGGAAAACATCGGGGGTATTTGACTAATTGTCCCTTTATATTTCTGGAATATTTTGTTAATCTTTTTTTCGTCAATATCAGTATTAACTTCTTTTCTTTGAATAATTTTTCCTTCCGAGTCTTGAGTATCGGTGCTTACACCTAAGGTCATTTCACCAAGATAGTGTTTGTTTAATTCCATCATAAATTTTACAATTTTAGTCGCTTGACCAAGACACACCAATAAAACACCCGAAGCAGAAGGATCTAATGTCCCCGCATGTCCAGCTTTTTTAATATTTAAAATATTTTTAACTTCTCTTACAACTTTATACGAACTGATTCCTTTTGGTTTTAGTATGTTTAAAATACCGTTCATTAATTTATATTAAAAATAATTTATTTTTAATTAAAAGATTCTTACGCATTTTATCTTTAAGAGAACTAATTTCTTTAAATAATTCGGAAAGAATATTTTCCTTTACTTCTTCCAATTTTCCCGAGCATAAACAGCCCGCTGAGTTTGGATGCCCGCCTCCTTTAAATTTATCAGCAAATTTACTTACGTTAAAGTTTCCTTTGGAACGAAAACTAACTTTTATTTTATCGTCCTTAGTTTCTCTAAACAAGATTGATATTTCAGTATTTTTTAATGTTGTGGATACATCAATGATTCCTTCTATTTCTCCATCATCAGCTTTGGTCTCATCTAACATCTTTCTGGTGATAGATAACCATGAAACATAATTAGAATCATCCATTTTTAATGTTAATAGAGCTTTCCCCAATAATTTTAATCCAGCGATGGTGTTTTTATTATAAATATTTTTAGCAATCAAGTAGGGTTTCATTCCAGTAAGAGTTAAATCAGAAACTATTCTAAATGTTTTAGAACTAACATTTGAATATCTAAATGAACCTGTATCAGTTATTATAGCTGCAAATAAACAGGTAGATATTTTTTCATCTAATAAATCTAAGTTAATAAATTTAATCAATTCATAAATAATTTCTCCAACTGAAGAAGTGGAATAGTCTATATAATTTAAATTACCATAGTTTTCATTACTACCATGGTGGTCAATATTTATTATAGTATTTGTATTTTCTAATATGTTAGATATTTCTCCTGCTCTTTTGATGTTGCTGCAATCAAGCACTATTCCAACATCAAAATTATTTTTTTTAATATTATTATCTTCTAAATTATGTATTTTATCGCTTTCGGGTAAAAAACCGTAAATTTCTGGTAATTTATCCTGATTTAATATAATAGACTTCTTATTTAATTTTTTTAGGATAAAATGAAAGGCAAGCTCAGACCCAATAGCATCACCATCTAAATTTATATGTGAAGTAATTAAAAAATTATTATTCTTTTTTAACACCTTAACGATTTCATTAAATTTATTTATCATTTTCACCTTTCTTTTTATTTGATTGTTCCTGGTGTATTTCTGAAGCTATCTTTAATAATTTATATTGATACTCCATACTTTCATCAATTTTAAATTTAATTTCTGGTACAAATCTAATTTTTAATTGTCTTCCAATTTCACCTCTTATAAATTTTGTGGCACTTTTTAACCCTTTTAAACACTTTTTATTATGATCTTCATCACCATAAATACTAACATAAATATTAGCATGTTTTAAATCTGAAGAGACTTGTATCCTGGTAATGGTTGTAAAATTTATTCTTGGGTCATTTATCTTTCTATAAATTATATTGTTAATTACTTTTTTAAGAGATTTTTCTAATTGTTCAGTTTTTTTAAAAGATGGCAACATGATTGTCTGTACCTAAATAATGGTTATCTCAAATTTTGTTAATTGAAAATCATTTTGTTTTTCTAAAAATATAATAATCTTATTTAGAACTTTATTAAGATATTTTTTTTCATTTCCTATGCAAGCAATTCCTAAAGTTGTATTTTTCCATAGATCGGAATTATCTATTTCAGAAATTGAAACATTATAACGGTTTCTTATTCGTAATTTAATACTCTTTAGTATATTTCTTTTGTCCTTTAGTGAGTGGCTATTTGGTAAATACAAATTTATTTTACAAATTCCTATAAGCATATTATTTATATATAAACTTCTTTGTTTTGGTTTTTATTTAATTTCTTTAAAATTATAAAATTCAATAATATCTTTTAATTTAATGTCATTAAATTTCTCCAGACCAATTCCGCATTCAAAATCTGCATTTACCTCTTTGGCGTCCTCTTTAAATCTTTTTAAGGAAGTTACTTTACCTTCATATATTAACTTTCCGTCTCTAATTAACCGTACATTATCGTTCTTAGAAATTTTTCCGTTCAATACATAACTTCCTGCAATTGTACCAACTTTAGGAATTTTAAATATTTCTCTAACCTCTGCTTGTCCACAGATAAATTCTTGAATTTTAGGCTTTAGATAACCGAGTAAAGCAGATTTAATCTCATCTATTAAATCATATATAACCCTATACAATCTTATTTCTACTTTTTCACTTTTTCCAATTTTTTGGATATTTGCATCTGGACGAATATTAAAACCAACTATGATTGCGTCTGAAGCAGAGGCTAACATTACGTCAGTTTCGGTAATGTTTCCTACTCCTGCATGTATTATAACAACCTTCACCTCTTCATTTTCAATTTTTATCTTTTTTAAAGTTTCTTGTAAGGCATCTAAAGAGCCTTGAGTATCTGTCTTTAAGATTATTTTTAAATTATCTATTTTACCTTCTTTTATCTCTAAAAATAAATTGTCCAAAGAAACTTTCGATGATTCTTCTATAATTTTACTTCTTTCTTCATTTTCCCTTTCATTAATTATGATTTTGGCGAATCTATCGTCTGGTACAATTTGGAAATAATCACCTGCTTGAGGCATTTTAGAAAAACCAATAATTTCAACTGGAGTAGATGGTCCTGCTTCTTTAATGTTTCTCCCTTTATCATCGATTAGATTTCTAATTTTACCGTATGACAATCCTGCAATAAAATAATTACCGACTTTTAATGATCCATCTTGAATTAATACTGAGCCAATAATTCCTCTTTTTTTATCTAATTTTGTTTCTATTATTAAACCTTTAGCAGGAATATTTGAATTTGCTTCTAATTCCAAAATTTCCGCTTGCAAGGATATAGCTTCTAACAATTTTTTGATACCTTTATTTTTAAGGGCAGAAATTTCCACCATTAATGTTTCTCCGCCCCATTCTTCAGAAACTAAATCATATTTAGAAAGATCCTTTTTAATTTTTTCAACATTAGTATTAGGTCTATCTATTTTATTTATTGCCACAATAATAGGGACATTCGCGGCTTTAGCATGATTGATTGCTTCAATTGTTTGAGGCATTACTCCATCATCTGCTGCCACAACTAAAACTGCAATATCTGTTGCTTTTACACCACGTGCTCTCATGGTCGTAAACGCCTCATGACCAGGAGTATCAATAAATACAATCTTTTTATTTTTTATTTTAACCTTATATGCACCGATACTTTGAGTAATTCCCCCAAATTCATCTTTGGTTACATTAGTTTTTCGTATTACATCAAGAAGAGTAGTTTTACCGTGATCAACATGCCCTATTATAGTTATTACAGGAGGTTTTGAGACTAATTTTGTGGTTTTATCTTTTTTTTGAGATTTTATTTTATTTCTTAACTTCTCGGAATATTTTATTTTAAACCCATATTCTTTTACAATATCTTGTAAAATATTTGTGGGGATTTCTTTATCAATTGAACTAATTGTTCCAAAATTAATTATTTTTTGCATTATTGCTAATAATGGAATTTTTAGCTGTAAAGACAATTCTTTTAAATTAGGAAGTTTATTAATTTCTATAATTTTAATTTGTTTTTTTCTCTTTTCCCCTTTTTTCTTTTTGTCAGAAATAATTATTTCTTTTATTAGTTCAATAGTATCTTTATCTAAATTACTCATATGATTTTTAACTTTAATGCCTTCTTTTTTTAAAAAAACAAGTAATTCTTTAGATGGTATTTTTAAATTTTCAGCAAGTTCGTAAACTCTCATTTTCATACATATCGCCTCCATTATAACTTAGATATACCACGTGTCATTGCGAGGAGCAAAGCAAGCCTGGCAATGACAATATTATACGTACTTTAGTGAATATTTATAAATTATTTTTATTTAACTGGACTTTTTAAAGTAACTTTTTCTAAAAATCTTCTTAATTCATCGATTATAGGTACAGGAATATCTTTTTTAAATGACCTATTTAATCTCTTTTCTCTTAGTGCAACATCTAAACATTTAATATTATAACAAAGATAAGCCCCCCTGCCTGATTTTTTACCAGTAGTATCAATTTCATAATTTCCTTCTGGCGTTCTTATTATTCTAATCAGCTCTCTCTTTGGCTTTTTATTTTGACACCCAATACAAGTTCTTATAGGTATCTTTGTGTTTTTTATCATTTCAGAATTTTCCCTTTTAATATTCTATTTATTTTTCGAGGTATTTTCTTCAAGATTATTATTATCGCTTTTGCTATTTTCTTCCTTATATTGTGATTCGCTTTTTATATCAACTTTCCAACCAGTTAACTTAGCAGCAAGCCTGGCATTTTGCCCTTCTTTTCCAATTGCCAGAGAAAGTTGTTGATCTGGTACTACTACTGTAGCAGTTTTATCATTTTCAAATAGATTTACTAATATAACCTTAGCTGGACTTAACGAATTTGCGATAAATACTTTTTCATCATCACTCCATCTAATAATATCGATTTTTTCATCTTTTAACTCAAGCATAATAGATTTTATTCGAGAACCTCTATCGCCTATACATGCACCTACCGGGTCAACCCTATCATCTTTTGAATAAACTGCAACTTTTGTACGTTTTCCTGCTTCTCGAGCAATATATTTTATTTCCACTAATCCTTCATGGATTTCTGGTACTTCAAATTCAAATAAACGTTTTAGTAATTCAGGATGAGTTCTCGAAACAAATATTTTGGGACCTTTAGATGTTTTTCTTACTTCTATTATATATATTTTTATCCTTTTTCCTTTGTAATATTCTTCATTCCTTATTTGTTCATTGGGCAAAAGGAGTGCTTCAGTTCTGCCCAAATCAATAACTACATTTCTTTGTTCTATTCTCTGTATAACTCCCGTAACAATATCTCTTTCTTTATCAATATATTTTTCATAGATAACATTTCTTTCAGCTTCCCTAATCTTTTGTACTATTACTTGTTTTGCAGTTTGCGCTGCTATCCGTCCAAATTCTTTAGGTGTAGTCTCTATTAGAATATTATCTCCAACGTGGTAATTGTCTTTATCTGATACCGTTAACTCGTCTAAAGATATTTCATTTAAAGGATTTTTTACTTTATTTACAATAGTTTTTTGGTTGAATACTTTAATCTCGCCAGTATCTTTGCACATTTTGATTTCTACATTATTCATATTAGCACCATAATTTTTTTTATACGCAGATGCTAATGCAGATTCAAGTGCTTCTACTAAGATATCTTTGGATATACCTTTTTCTTTTTCAATCTCATCCAAGACTTTTATTAAATTTCCATTCATATAATCTGTCCCCTCCTCATTCCCAATATAATGTCTTAATTGTATATTGCTTATTATATAACAAAAGAGTGGTTTAGTTACCACTCTTTTGAGGAGAACAATCTTTTACTTTAATAATATAAATTATAACACAAAGTTAAATTTTTGGCAATATTTTTGAAATGATATAATCGGGATGAGGTTTGTATAATTGAACTTTTACTAATTCACCTCTTTTCCCGGTTAAATCAGGTATCAAAACTTTAATATAATTATCTGTGCTGCCTTTTGAATACAGTCTTCCCTCTTTGCTTTTTATTTCATTCTCGATTAAAATATTTGCGGTTAAACCGATATATTTTTTTTGAAAATTACAAGATAACTCCTTAGATAAATTTAATAATTTATTCCTTCTATCTTTTTTTATTTTTTGATCTACTTTATCGGGAAATAAAGTTGCTAAACACTTTTCACGATCAGAGTAAGGAAAGATATGTATTTTTGCAAATCCTATTTTTTTAACAAAATTATATGTATTATTAAAGCTTTGAACATCTTCGCGGGGGAAACCAACCATAATATCGGTAGTTATTGCAATATCAGGAATTTTTCTCATTATTTGGGAAATTTTATTTTTAAATACTGAGGTAGTGTAGGGACGATTCATAAGTTTAAGAATTTTATCATCACCGCTTTGTAAGGGGATGTGTAAATGATGACATAATTTGGGATATTTTATAAAAACATCTATTAATTCATCGTTAATGTCATCTAATTCTATCGAGCTTAAACGAATTCTTTTTATTTCTTCAAAATTACTGATAAGAGAAATTAATTTTGACAAACTTACCTTTTTATCAAACATATCTTTGCCATATGTTCCTAAATTAATTCCTAAAAGGACTACTTCCTTAACCTCTCTACTATTCAGATTAGATATTTCTTTTAATATATCCTCAATTAATCTACTTCGAGCTGGGCCTCTCGCATATGGGACTTTACAATAGGAGCAGAATTTATTACAGCCATCTTGTATTTTAACCCAGGCTCGGGTATGTAAACTTATTTCACCTTTAAAAATATTATCGAATTTTCTTAAGTATTTTACGGGTTTTACTTTAATAACAGTATGATTAATATTCAATTTATCTATTTGCTTTAAAATGATATTTTTTTCATTATTACCTGTTATTAAACTTATTCCTTCTATTTTTTTTAGATCTTGATAATTAGATTGGGCATAACAACCAGTTACAATTATTTTAGCATTTTGATTTTGACGAATAGCTTTTCTTATCATCTGTTTAGATTTTCTATCTGCCTCTTTGGTAACCGTACAAGTATTTATTATATAGATATCTGCTTTTTCTTTAAAATTAATTATTCGATAACCGGCAGTTTGAAATAAATTAAAGATAACTTCAGTCTCATATTGATTTACTTTACAACCAAGAGTTTTAAAAGCAACTTTTATTATAAAATAATCCTCCTTTTTTGGTATAGCGGGTAACGAATCTAGTATATCGTATTTCGTATATCGTATATAGTTAGGAATACAGAAGTCAGAAGCCTAATTCGTATCTCGTATCTCGTGAATCGTATCTCGTGAATCGTATCTCGTGAATCGTATCTCGTTAAGAGAATAGAAGTCCGAAGACAGAATTCAGAAGACAAAATAAAAAAAACAGAAATGTCATTGCGATAAAGAAATTGCTAAAATGAAACGGGTCGAATAAATTCGACCCCTACACTAAATATTTATGTTATGGGAAAAATATTTTTGAATTGTAAATTAAGGTTTTTCGCTTTATGGATTTATCCTATGCGCTATACGATATACGATATACTAATTATTATTTTGACCAAAGGTATTTTTTATTTTATCAAAAATACCTTTTTCTCCTATGGTATTCAGTTCCTCCCCGCTTAATTTTGCAAATTCTAATAATAATTTTTTTTGCTCATTACTCATTCTTTTGGGAGTTTCTACTATAATTTTAACATATTCATTCCCTCGTTGATTAGTGCCAATTTTATATATTCCTCTCCCTTTAAGCCTAAATATAGTATTTGACTGTGTTCCGGCAGGTATTTTTATCTTTGCTTTCTCTTTTAAGGTGGGGACGGTAATTTCACCACCCAAAGCTGCTTTTATAAAACTTATCGAATGATCACTTATAATATCTATATCTTCACGCTTAAATATTTTGTGAGGTTTCACATATATTACAATAAAAAGGTCACCAGAAGAACCCCCTCTTTCTCCGGGCTCACCCATTCCAGTCATTCGTAATCGATGCCCAGTGTCTACACCGGCAGGTATTTTTACTTTTACTATTCTATTCTTTTTGACTTTTCCAGTACCTTTACAATTAGTACAAATATTTGTAATTATTTTCCCTTCTCCTCCACATCTGGGACAGGTTTGGATGTTTACGAATTGACCGAATAGGGTACTTTGAGTATTTCTTATTTCTCCAGTACCATTGCAATCTGGACAAGTTTGGGGTGAGCTTCCGGGTTCAGCTCTACTACCCTTACATCTGGGACAGGTTTCCCAATGAGGGACTTCAATTCTTGTCTCTTTTCCAAAAGCAGCATCTTCAAAGTTTATCTCTAAATTATATCTTAAATTAGATCCTCTCTGAGGACGCACTCTATCTTCGCGCCTTCTTGTTCTGGTTCCAAAAAAAGAATCAAATATATCACTAAAATCACCAAAGTCAGAAAAACCTCTTCCCTGAAAATCACGAAAATCAAATCCTCCAAAACCCTCTGCAGAACCAAACTGATCGTATCGCGCTCTCTTTTCTTTGTCACCAAGAACTTGATAAGCTTCATTAATTTCTTTAAATTTTTTTTCAGCATTGCTATCGGAAGAGTTTCTATCCGGATGATATTTAAGGGCAAGTTTTCTATAAGCTTTTTTTATCTCCTCAGTGGTAGCATTTTTATTTAGACCTAAAATCTCATAATAATCTCTTTTTGGCAATTAATATTCCCCTCTCCGTTCCCCTTTTTCCGTAAGTTTCCGTCATTCCCGTGGAAACGGGAATCTATCTTTTTTCTATCCACTTCGTCATCATTCGGGTTTATAAATCGAATTTACTTAGACAGGCGAGACGCCTGTCCTACGGTTTTATTTATATTATTGGGGGCGTATGCAATACGCCTCTACTTTTTTCTCTTTTGCCTTTCTTTACTATATACTACATACTACATACTATATACTAAAATGCTAA
This sequence comes from Atribacterota bacterium, assembly GCA_030605615.1. Classification (GTDB taxonomy): domain Bacteria; phylum Atribacterota; class Phoenicimicrobiia; order Phoenicimicrobiales; family Phoenicimicrobiaceae; genus JAUWHZ01. The sequence continues at coordinate 12,358 of JAUWHZ010000015.1, forward strand.
CGACTAATCTATCAATCTTTTTTGTCTTCGTCTTTTTCGACTTCGTAATCAGCATCAACTACTTTTTCTTCTCCCTTTTTATCTTCTTTTTCAGCTTGACTATCTTTATCACTTTCCTTATTTGCTTCTTGTTGTTGTGTTTGAGCTGTTGCTTTTTTATAAATTTCTTCAGCAAGCTTATGTGAGGAAGCAGTCAATTTTTCGATACCAGATTTAATTTTCTCTACATCATCTTCTTCTAAGGCTTTCCTGAGATCTTTAATATCTTCATTTATCTTATTTTTTTCGTCCTCACTAACCTTGTCTTCTGAATCTTTCATAGTTTTTTCTACTGAATAAATCAAGGTATCTGCCTGGTTTCGAAGCTCTATCTTTTCTTTTATTTTTTTATCTTCTTCGGCATATTGCTCTGCTTCTTTTACCTTTTTCTGAATTTCTTCTTCGGTTAATCCGGTAGAAGCTGTAATAGTTATCTTTTGTTCTCTGCTAGTTCCTAAGTCTTTGGCTTTAACATTTAAAATACCACTGGCATCAATATCAAAGCTTACTTCAATTTGAGGAATTCCTCGTGGTGCAGGAGGAATACCCACTAATTGAAATCTACCTAAACTGGTATTATCTTTAGCCATAGGCCTTTCACCTTGTAATACATTTATATCAACTGCTGTCTGATTATCTGCCGCAGTTGAAAATATCTGGCTTTTGGAAGCGGGTATAGTAGTATTTCTTTCGATAAGTCTAGTAGCTACTCCACCTAAGGTTTCTATACCTAAAGATAAAGGTGTAACATCAAGTAGTAATACATCCTTAACTTCACCTTTTAATATACCAGCTTGAATTGCTGCACCAACTGCAACCACTTCATCAGGATTAACCCCTTTATTTGCTTCTTTTCCAAAAATATTCTTAACGGTTTCTTGCACTTTAGGCATCCGAGTTTGGCCACCAACTAATATCACTTCATCAATATCTTCCGGTTTTAGTTTTGCATCTTCGAGCGCTTTATAACAGGGTTTAACAGTACTTTCAATAAGTTCAGCTGTAAGCTGTTCTAATTTTGCCCTGGTTAGAGTGATATTTAGATGTTTTGGTCCACTGGCATCAGCAGTGATAAAAGGTAAATTAATTTCGGTCTCTAACGCAGAAGATAACTCACATTTTGCTTTTTCTGCAGCTTCTTTTAACCTTTGTAATGCCATTTGATCATTTTTCAAATCTATTCCATTTTCTTTTTTAAAATTATCCACTAACCAATCTATTACCCTTTGGTCGAAATCATCTCCACCCAAGAAAGTATTGCCATTAGTTGATTTTACTTCGTAAACACCTTCTTTGCCAATCTCTAAAATGGAAATATCAAAGGTACCTCCCCCAAGATCAAAAACAGCAATTTTCTCATCTTTCTTCTTATCTAATCCGTAAGCTAAGGCGGCAGCAGTAGGTTCATTAATAATTCTTAAGACATTTAAACCAGCAATTTTTCCACCATTTTTCGTTGCCTCCCTTTGGTTATCATTAAAGTATGCCGGTACGGTAATAACTGCATCGGTTATTTTTTCTCCCAGATGATTTTCAGCAGATTTTCTTAATTTTTGTAATACCATTGCGGACATTTCCTGCGGGCTATATGCTTTACCTTTCGCTTCAATTTTAATATCCGTGTGTTCCCCAGGAATTATCTTAAAAGGTAAGAATTTTTTTGCTTTTTTTATTTCTTCATCATTATATCTTCTACCAATAAGTCTTTTAACTGAAAAAATTGTGTTTTCCGGATTAGTAATTGCCTGTCTTTTAGCCAGTAAACCTACTAATCTATCTCCTTTTTTAGTAAATGCTATTATTGAGGGTGTTGTCCTCCCTCCTTCTTCGCTCACAATAACTACCGGCTTCCCGGCTTCCATTACCGCTACAACCGAATTAGTTGTTCCTAAATCTATTCCAATTATTTTTCCCATTATAAATTTCCTCCTTAAATATATTACATTTATTCAAATTAATTATTTTAATCTATATTTTTTTCTCTTAATAGGAACTGCGACCTTTACCATTGCTGGTCTTAGTATTTTTGATTTTATATAATAACCCTTGCGAAGCTCTTCTGTTACTGTATCTTCAGGATATTGATTTGTTTCAACTGTCATTATTGCTTCATGTTTATAAGGATCAAATCTATAGCCTATTGTTTTTATGTGCCTAACTCCTTCCTTATCCAGGGTATTGTAAAATTCTTTTAATATGTTATTAATTCCATGTTTTATTGCTTCCATATTATTTTCATTTTTGGTGGAATCTAAAGCTCTTTCTAAATTATCTACTATAGATAATAAGTTATTCAATAATCCTTCTTTGGCAAATTCTATAAATTCTATCTTCTTTTTTTCTTCACGTTTTTTGTAATTCTCAAAATCAGCTTGCAATCTTTTCAAGTGCTCTAAATATTCTTTAGATAAATTCTCTTTTTCCTGATTAATTTTTTCAGCTTTTAATAATTTATTCTGTAACTTTTTAATTATTTCTTTTTTTTCTTTTAATTTTTTAGTTAATATTTCCTTATATTGTAAATTCTGATCACTTTTTTTATCAGCCATTAGTAGTCCTCCAAATAAACTCTTCTACAGGTATATTTTTAAAATTCAGATAATATATCACTTAATTTATCCGAAATATACTCTACAATCGAAATCATTCGCGGATAATCCATTCGAGTCGGTCCTAAAATACCTATCGCCCCAGCTGGTTTACCCTTGATAGTATATTTTCTTGCCACTAAACTGCAATTTTGTATCTCTTTTTGTTTATTTTCTCTGCCTATTATTATTTTTGTTTGTTTAAAACCTAAATATTTTCTAATTGTATTAGCTAAAGCATTTTCTTCTTCAATAAAAGATAAGATATAATTTAATTTATTTGTTTCTTTAAATTCAGGTTGTGTAATTATATTGATTCGTCCATCTAAATATACTTTGTCACTGAAATCTCTAAGATTAAAACATTCCTCTATAAAATTATGGATATAGTTGAAACTTTCTTGAAATGAAAGGATTTTGTCAAGTTCGTCTCTTAATATATTATTCAAATTTATAAGATCTATATCTTTTTCGATTAATTTGCTATTTATGAAATTTGACAGATAATTTAAAGTGTTTTTAGTAATTTCCCCGGATATGTTTATTAGTTTTTGACAAACCAAGCCTGTATTGGTAATTATTACTACTAAAATACGGTTATTTCCTACTGATATAAATTGAATATGCTTAATTGAATTATTTAAAATATGTGGCCCTAATACAACTCCTATATTATTAGTTAACTTTGATAGTAATTGAGAAGTTGTTCTCATCGTTTCTTCAAACTCTTTACTTTTTTGATAAATTTGAATAATTCGTTTCTTTTCATTTTCTTTTAGATGACTCTTTTTCATCAAATTATCCACATAAAGCCTATAGCCTTTGTCAGTAGGGATTCTTCCTGATGAGGTGTGAGGTTGCCACAAATAATCATGTTTTTCCAACAAATTCATCTCATGACGTATGGTAGCAGTGCTTAAATTTAATTTATATTTTTTAGCAATTATACTTGAGCTAACCGGTTCAGCAGTTGTAATATATCTATGTAGCACTGCTGTTAATATTGTTTTCATTCTTTCATTTAATTCCATTTTATCACTCCATTTAGCACTCTCACCTTGAGAGTGCTAAATACCCTAAATAAGATATCACCATATAATTAATTTGTCAAGAAATTCAAAAACATTTCTTCGAGCATTTTATATATTTTTTTTCAATCAACAAATTCCCTAAAAACATTATTGGCAATAAATAAGCCCTTCTTAGTCAGTTGAATTTTATAATTATCTTTTCTTAATAATCCTAAACCAACTAATTTATCAACCTGTTGATTAAATATTTCATCCATTTTTACTTTAAATCTGTTATAAAATTTTTGATATACTACTCCCTCTTTAGTTCTTAAGTTTAAAATCACCGTTTCTGCCATTCTTTTTCGTAAAGACAATTTTTCTCCCTTATCTACTGGCAATTTACCATTCTCAACCTCTTTAATGTATCTGGATGGATCTTTGAAATTCATATATCGATATCTATTTATAAAAGAACAAGCGCCTGCTCCTATTCCTAAATACGGTTGATTATACCAGTAGATTTGGTTGTGAATCGATCGCTTAGAAGGACGGGCAAAATTTGATATCTCATAATGCTCAAAACCGTTTTTTTCTAAAAAATTAATTGCCCAGCTGTACATATCATATTCTTCATCTTCTGTAGGAAGGTTTAATTTACCTTCTTTAAAACTCTCAAAAAATATTGTTCCTTTTTCAATGGTTAAATTATATAAAGATAAGTGATCCAGTTTTAAGGAAATGGCTTTTTTCATAGTATTTCGAAAATCGATTAAGGTTTGGTCAGGCAATGCGAACATAATATCTATATTAATATTATTAAATCCTGATTCCCGGGCTTTATAATAAGAATCAATAATATCCTGGGCAGTATGAATTCTACCTAATTTTTTTAATAGAGAATCATTAAAACTCTGGGCCCCCAAACTTAATCTATTTATCCCAGCTTCATTTAATCTCTTTGTTTTCTTTTTATCCAATGTTCCCGGATTTACTTCTATGGTTATCTCAGCATTCTTATCTATTTTGAAACTATTCTTACAAAAATTTAAAATATTGTAAATTGAATCACCTGACAAAATAGAGGGGGTACCACCACCTAAATAGATAGTCTTTATGGTGATATTTTTTAATTTTTGAGAATATATTGCAATTTCGCTATATAAAGCTGAAATGTAAGATGAAAGCTGGTAATCGTCTCTTAAAGGATAAGAATTAAAATCACAGTAATGACATTTTGATTTACAAAAGGGTAAATGTAAATATAAACCTAAATCCATTTATCATCACCTATTCAATTTTTAATATTCCTAAAAATGCTTCTTGAGGAATTTCTACCTTTCCCAATCTTTTCATCCTTTTTTTCCCGGCTTTTTGTTTTTCCAAAAGCTTTCTTTTGCGAGTAATGTCTCCTCCATAGCATTTAGCTATTACATCCTTTTTTAAAGCTTTTATAGTTTCTCGAGCAATAATCTTTCGTTCAATTGCGGCTTGAATTGGTACCTGGTATAATTGACGAGGAATAATTTCCTTTAATTTTTCCACTATCTTTCTTGCCCGGTAATAGGCTTTATCTTTATGAACAATAAAAGATAATGCATCTACTAATTCATGATTAGCTAATATGTCTACCTTGATTAAATCAGATTGTTTATAACTTATGAATTCATAATCTAACGATGCATATCCGCTACTTCTGGATTTTAATTTGTCATAAAAATCTAAAATAATTTCATTTAAAGGGAGATCGTAATCTAATATTGCTCTTTTTTCATCTATGTATTCCATATTTTTAAAAGTTCCCCTTCTATCTTGCACTAAATCCATAATCCCACCTATATATTGGCTGGGAGTAATAATATTTACTTTTACATATGGTTCTTCAATCTTCTCTATTTCAATCTTTGAAGGGAAAGAGGCGGGATTGCTTATTTTAATGGTTTTTCCGTCCTTTTTGGCAATCTGGTACATTACGCTGGGAGTTGTTGCAATTAAATTGAGATCATATTCTCTTTCCAATCTTTCTTGAATAATTTCCATATGTAGTAATCCTAAAAACCCACATCTAAAACCGAAACCCAATGCTTGTGACGTCTCGGGTTCACTAAATAAAGAGGAATCATTCAATTTTAATTTTTCTAAAGCGGCTTTAAGGTTTTCATATTCTTTATTATCAATAGGATAAATACTACAAAAAACCAAAGGGGTAACCTTTTTATATCCGGAAAGGCTTTTTCGAGCAGGATTTGAAGCATCAGTAATAGTATCTCCTACTTGAGTATCTTTAATGTTTTTAAATCCTGCCTTTATATATCCAACCTCACCAGCAATAAGCTTTTTTGTTGGTTCCATATTAGGTCGAAAAACGCCTACTTCCGCAACTTCGTACTTTTTTTCATTAGACATAGTTTGGATAATTATTCCTGGTTTTATAATTCCATCTACAACTTTAACATACACAATTGTTCCCTGGTAAGGATTGTAAATTGAATCAAATATAAGTGCTCTTAAAGGTAAGTTTAATTCTCCTGATGGTGGTGGTATTTTATTTACAATAGCCTCAAGAATATCGGAAGTCCCAATTCCTTCCTTGGCACTTGCTAAAATCACTTCTTCTTCTTTTAGTTCGGGAATATTTTTCAGTTCTTGATTAACTTTTTCAGTATCAGCGGTGGCAAGATCTATCTTATTAATTATGATTATTATTTTTAAATTATTTTTAACAGCCAGGTGAATATTGGCTAAGGTTTGTGCTTGTACCCCCTGGGATGCATCGACAATAAGTAAAGCTCCTTCACAAGCAGCTAAACTACGAGATACTTCGTAAGAAAAATCGACATGTCCAGGAGTATCAATTAAATTCAAAACATATTCATTTCCATCTTTAGCTCGATAATGTAATCTTACCGCTTTTGATTTAATAGTAATGCCCTTTTCTCTTTCTAAATCCATATCATCTAATATCTGTTCTTTTCTTTCTCTTTCTGAAATTGTTCCAGTATATTCTAACAGTCTATCGGCTATAGTTGATTTTCCATGGTCAATATGAGCAATTATGGAAAAGTTTCTAATATTTTTAGTATTGCTATGAAAATCTTTTAACATCTTTTAACTTTTTCCTCTTAAGATTATTTTTAAATTTTGTTTTAAATTCCTAATTTCTTGGATACCTAATAAATAACTGCTGATAAAATATATTATACCACCACATAAAATAGGGATGGCAACTTGTATAATCTGGTTAATTTTATTTGATAATTCTAATATATTTTCCAGATAATTACTAATTAAAATGCAACTCATACCCATAATTAATGAGGCTATAACAATTTTCAATAGAAATAATATTTGAGCCCTTGATATAACATTTCCTATTTTATTCTGTAGAAATATTAGCAAAATAATCATATTTATTATAGCTGCTAAAGAAGTGGCTAAGGCTAACCCTGAATGAGCTAAATACCTAACTAAGATTAAATCCAGGGTGATATTTAAAAATACAATATATATTCCAATTTTTACTGGAGTTTTAGTGTCTTTTAAAGCATAAAATGCCATAGTAATTAATCGAACACTGGCATATGCAAACAGTCCTATAGAATAATATAATAGTGCATTGGCAGTCATTGTAGTGGCTACTCCACTAAATATACCATGCTCATAGATTAAACGAATTAAAGGCCCTTTTAATGCCATTAAACCAACAGCAGAAGGGACAGTAATAAATATTAACATCTTCAGGCCAAATAATAATGATTTTTTTAACTCTGCAATATTATTTTTGGCTGCATATTTAGAAAGCGTGGGGAAAATAGCAATAGAAATAGCTATTCCAAAAGCACCTAAGGGAAATTGAACTAATCTATTAGCATAATACAAAGCAGATATACTCCCGTCAATTAAAGTAGACGCTATTGCCCTATCTACCACTACATTAATCTGCGTAATAGCTAAACCTAACATTACCGGCAGTAATAACTTGAATATTTTTTTTACTCCAGCATCATTTAAATCTATAACAAATTTATATTTTATTTTATTTTTTATCAATACCGGAACTTGTATTAATGCTTGACCAATTCCTCCCAAAATCACCCCAAAGGCTAAACTAAAAATTCCAAACTTAAAACTCAAGGTAAAGGCAAAAATTATAATAAAAATATTTAACATAGCAGGTGCCAAAGCAGGCACTAAAAAATGATTATAAGAATTTAATATTCCCATAAATAAAGCAGCAATTGCTACAAAACCTATATAAGGAAACATTGTCCTGGTTAAATTTACCGCCAATTCATATTTATATATATCACTTTTAAAACCAATTGCGATTACATTAATTAATAGAGGTGCTGCCCAGATACCTAAAACTACTACTATTATTAAAATTAGAATCAATATGTTTAATATATTGTTGGCAAAATATTCAGCTTTCTTTCTATCGTGATTAGTCAAATATTCAGTAAAAATAGGTATAAACGCAGTATTTAACGCACCTTCCCCTAAAAAACTTCTTAGCAAATTAGGGATCATAAATGCAATAAAAAAGGCATCAGTTTCGATACCCGCTCCAAATTTATTAGAAATTACTATTTCTCTACCTAATCCTAATATTCTACAAAATATGGTTGCTGCAATAACTATTCCAGCATATTTAGCAATTTTGTGTTTTGTTTCCATTTTCTTTTTTTGCTTCCTGTCTTTTATTTTCCTAACTTGATACTCGATACTTGATACTCGATACTGATTAGGCTTGATTTTAAAATAAAATAATGTTAAAATTTACCAAGTAAAATTAATATTATCGAAAGGAAATACTATGCCAAGATTAAAATCTGCAATAAAAAGAGTTAAAACCTCTAAGAAAAGTCATTTAAGGAATATTTCATATAGATCAAAAATAAAGACCAATATTAAAAAATACGATGTTGCCTTATCTGAAAAAAATGAAAATGAGGCCATCAAATATTTTAAGGATTCTGTTTCAATTTTAGATAAAGCTGTAAACAAAGGTATTCTTGCTAAAGGTACCGTTTCTCGTAAAAAATCGAGATTAGCTAAAAAATTAAATGTTTTAATAAAACCTATACAGCCGTCTGAAATTCAAAAAACAATAAAAATTGAGAAAAAACCAAAAGTTAAAAAAACAGTAAAAGCTGTAAAGAAAACAGAAACTAAGAAAATTTTAAAAACTACCAAAAAACCTAAAACTAAAAAAACAGCAATCTCTAAGAAAAAACCAGTAATTAAAAAGGCATCAAAAACTACTAAAAAAACAGAAACTAAGAAAACAACAAAATCTACTGAAAAAACAGTAGATAAAAAAACTACAAAACCAGCAAAGAAAACAGAAACTAAAAAAAGTAAATGATCTTTTAATCTAAGGGTCGAATTTACTCGACCCGAAATTTTAGGACAGGCGAGACGCCTGTCCTACCTATTTATGATTAATTGTTGTAGGGATCAGATTCATCTGATCCGTTCTTGTTGCGGGCTTGATAAATCAAGCCCCTACACATCACTCATCACATATTACTATTTTCTTCTGACTTCTGGCTTCTGGCTTCTGACTCCCTCTTTCCTAACTCTACGCTCTACGCTAACTAAACACTATTCACTAACGACTATTTTTCTGATTTATAATATTCATAACTAATTCTTCTAAAATAATTTGAGGATTTTTCTGGCTATCTTTCAGTTCTAAATCTGCGACATTTAGTAATTTATAAGATTGGCAAAGTTCTTTAACAGTATATTTTTTCGATTGTTTTATCATTTTTTCAATAATAAAATAAGGTAATTTTAATTCGTTCTTTATTTGATTAAAATCTGCGCCGTTTATAAGTAATAATTTTGTTTGCAGTATAAGTCTTATTTGCCGATAAATCATAGCAAATATGGATAAATAATGGAGATTGCTTTTGTCTAATTTAATTAAGCCATCTATCGCATTTTTCAACTCTTTCTTTCCTATAGAATCTAAAACATTGAATATATTAATAGATTCTGAACCGCCTATAGCCATCATAATATCTTCTTTTTCTATTATATTTTTATCTTTCGTATAAATATCTATTTTTTCTATTTCAATAAAAAGACGTCTTACATCAGAACCAATCATAGATTGCAGGTAGAATGATGCTTCAGGAGTTATTTTTTTATTACTTTGTTGGAATTTAGATCTTATCCATATAGTTAATTTCGATTTATCCGGAATATTGAAATTAACTGCCATTCCTATTCTTTTTATTGCTTTACTTAATTCTTTATGTGGAGTCTTTTCTTTATATACTATTATTAGTGTTGAAAAATAATTTTTAAAATTATGGTTATTAAGATAATTTATTAATCTATCCATTTCTTCTTTAGAGATTTTTTCTGCTTCTTTTATTACTACTAACTTATATTTAGATATAAAGGGTAATGTTTCTACCTCATTTATTATTTCACCTATTAATGTCTTTTCACCATAAAATACTTTATAATTTAATTCTCTGTAGTTGGAATCAATCAATTTGTTTTTAAATTTATTTAGAATATTATCTTTTAAATAATTTTCATTTCCAAAAAATAGATAAACGGAAAAGATTTTTTCTTTCTTTACATGATCTAATATTCTTTCATAACTTAAATTATTTTCTTGTTTCATTTTTATCTTTTTACCTTAATGTTCTTACCCAATATTTTTTACCATCAGTCCTGATAATTATCGTACCATTTTCATCTGTACGGTATACTTTTATATTTTTATCTTCTAATCTTTCAATAATTTTCGGTGACGGGTGGCCAAAGTTGTTTTTGCCGACGGAAATAACAGCTATAATCGGGTCAACCTCGTTTAGAAATTCTAAACTGGACGAACTTGAACTTCCATGATGGGCAACTTTTAAGATATCACTCTTTAGATTGTTTTGCCAGACTAACATTCTTTTTTCTGCAATTTCTTCTATATCTCCAGTAAATAGAAATTTTGAGTTTTTATAGAATAATTTTACCACAATTGAAGCATTATTAAAATCAGATTCATTATATATATTTGAAGTATATATAGGATTAAGCAAAAGCATTTCCATATTTTTACTGAAAACAAAATTATCCCCGGCATTGGCCTGGTAATAGGGTATATTCTTCTCTTTTATAGTTGAAATAAACTCTCTATATTCTGAGATATCACAAATTACTCTACTATCTAAGACCATATCAACTTTAAATTCTCTTAATATAGGTAATAATCCTTCTAAATGATCTAAATGAGGATGAGTTAAAACTAACAGATTAATCTTGTTTATCCCTTTTCTCCTTAAATAAGGTATAACAATTTTACTTCCTACATCAAAAGTGCTTCGAGGTGTCCCTCCTCCATCAATTAAAATATTATATTTTTTAGGAGCTTCAATTAAGATGCAATCCCCTTCTCCTACATTTATAAAGTTTACTTTAAGATTGTCTAAAGGATAAAATATTTGGACTACAATGACCACCAATACAGCTGATAATATTAAAATAATAGCTTTAATCTTAAGTTTTGGCGGGAATATTTTTCTATAAAAAATTTCTATAACAAAAAACAGCATAATATAATATAAAAAAACAAAGATGATCAAAGGTTGAGCAACATATATAAATGAAAAAGGGATAGAGGAAAATAATTTAGCTAAAAAAGTAATTAATATTAAAACATAATAATTAATATTTGCTATTAAATTAGCTAAGGGAATACTAATTAACCCGAGGAAAAATATTATAAATCCCAATATTACTGCTATTCCAGTTAATGGAACAATAAATATGTTAGAAATGACTGAAATTAATGATACTTTACTAAAAAAATAAGCAGAAAGTGGAAAAATTCCTAACCAGGCAGCCATTGAAACTGATAAAGGATTTTTAATCCAAGTTATTGTATTAGAAAATAATTCTTGTAAAATTGGAGATAGATATATTATAAAAAATGTAACTATAAAAGATAATAGAAAACCCGCATCATAAAGTATCAAAGGATTTATCAATAAAATTAAAAGAGCTGCCAGGAAAAGAGAAATGTAAAGATTTCTCTTTCTGTTAATTAATTTTCCCGTTACTAATAAAGAAAACATAATTGTAGCCCGAACTACAGAGGGACGGAACCCGGTAATAGAAGCATACATGATTAATATTAATACTACTAAAATCATCTTAGTTCTTTTTGGTAGGCGTAGAGAATTTAAAAAAATAAATAGAGCAATAGCAATTATCCCCACATGTAAACCAGAAACGGCTAATATATGCATAATCCCTGACTCGATAAAAACATCTTTTAGTTCGGGTGGAATACGAGTTTTTTCTCCCAATAACATACCGATAAGGAGAAAATTATAAGGAGGATGTATAAGTCGTTCTATTATACTTTTTATTTTATTTCTCATAGACATAGAAAAAGATACTAACAGATTTGTTCTTTCCTCTCCAATTTTTTGAATATCTTTATCCTGCCATATATTGGTATAAACAAAAATTCTTTTTTGGGCTAAATATTGTTCATAGTTAAATTCTCCAAAATTATTTTGGCCTATAGGTTTAGTCAATCTTCCTCGAATTTTAAGCACATCTCCATATTCATAGGGATAATTCTCGGCATATACATTCACCAATATTAAGCCTTTTGTTCTAATGTACTGATCTTCTCTTTCTATCTGATTTACCTTAACTTTTAAAGAATATTTTTCTTGCTCAGAATAATGTTCTTTTTCTAATACTGTTCCAATAATAGTTAATTTTTTGTCTTCAGCAAAATTTATTATATGATTATCGCCAAGCGGTTTAGAATTTAGATTGTAATTAAATATGCCTATTAAAATTATTATTACAAATAATAAAGCAGTGGTTGTATTCCACTGCTTTAAAAAACTTATAAGGGAAATAATAATTAAAAATATTATAATAATAAATAAATAAATTAAATTAAAATTAATAAATTTACCAAAAATTGTCCCAATAATATATAAAAATAAAATTATAGTCAAAGGTCTGATATTATTATATTGTTTGTCTGAAGACATATTTTTTATTGGACACAAATTAGCTCTTTGATTCCTTCAAACTTTTTTTCTCCAATCCCTGATACATCTTTTATATCATCAATAATTCCAAATAATCCATTCTGATTTCTATATTCTATTATCCTTTCTGAGAGAACCGGGCCAATTCCAGGCAATGTCTGTAATATATTAGAATTAGCCGTATTAATATTAATTTTATCTGTGGTAGAAGAAGAATACATATCTTCAATATTTATATAGATATTATCATCATTTTCTTCGTCAGGATTCTTTGAAATTTTATAGGGGATAATTATTTTTTGACCATCCCTTAGAAGAGCAGCTAAATTAATCGCATCTAAATTTGCCTCTTCAATTGCCCCTCCCGCAATCTTCACTGCATCAATGACCCGTTCTGTTGATTTTAATTGATAAACCCCCGGATTTTTAACCGCCCCGGAAATGTGAATTATAACTTGAGGAACTTCTATTTTTACTGTAGAACTATCTTCTGAAGAATTTACAGGAGGGCTTATAGTAAAATTTTCTTCAAAATTAAAATTCTTATATAAAATTACTCCTAAAACTATTATTATCATTATTAATAAAAAAATTATCGTAATTTTTTCTTGATTTGAAAGGTTGAACATAATTATTTATACTCCTTGCTTTTGAAGTATCTCTTTGCTTCACCTACAGTATATAGTGATCCAGTTATACAGATTAAATCATCCTTATGTGAATTAGATAAAGCACATTTTATAGCTTGGGGAATATTTTCTGTAACAATTATTCTATCTTGACTTATGTATTGAGCAGCTTTTTGGGCAATTATTTGAGGAGGAGTTGCTCGGGGGTTTTTTGCTTTAGTAGTAATAATCAAATCAGCTATAGGTGATATTATCCGGATCATCTTTTTATAATCTTTATCAGAAAAAATAGCCAATACTAAAATAAGTCGATGATAAGAAAATACCTCTTCTAAGGCTTGCCGAACTTTCTTAACTCCATTGGGATTATGTGCGCCATCTAAGATTAATAAAGGGTCATATTGGATGATTTCTAACCTTCCTTCCCAATTAACTTTTTCTAAACCTTCACTTACTGCTTTTTTAGAAATATTTAAGCCCTTAATTCTAAGAGCTTCTATAGTTGTAACAGCGGTAGCTGCGTTATCTACTTGATATTTGCCTAATAAAGGGATATATAGATTTTTATAATCATTATAAATTCCCTTTAAATTAAATATATTACCTTTAACATCAGATTTTATTATCTTATAATTTATTTCTTTGCCTATACCAAAAATAAGAGAATTTTTCTCGCAGGTCATTTTTCTAATTTCATCGTAAGCTTCATCATATTGATTAGAAATTATTACAATTCCTCCAGATTTAATAATTCCACCTTTTTCTCTGGCAATTTCTTTTATACTATTCCCTAATTTATCCATATGGTCATAATCAATGTGTGTAATAACTGAAATTAAAGGTTCACAAACATTGGTAGCATCTAACCTGCCGCCTAATCCTACTTCTAAAACTAAAAAGTCTACTTTTTCTTCAAAAAAATAAAGAAAAGCCATTGTGGTAATTACTTCAAAGAAAGTAGGATGGTTATATCCAGATGTATGATCAACTTCCTTAATATAGGGTTTAATCCTCTCTAATAACTCACAAATCTTACCCTCACTTATAGATTGAAAATTAATCTTCATTCTTTCTGTAAAATCAACTAAATGAGGAGAAGTATAAAGTCCAACTTTAAAACCATCAGATTGAATGATTGAACTTATTATCGCCGCAGTTGACCCTTTTCCATTAGTTCCAGCTATATGAATTATATTTAGTTTTTTATGAGGGTTACCTAAAAGAAAAAGTAGATAGGAAATATTTTTAAGACCTAATTTTATTCCATATTTATTTAAATTATAAATATAATCTAATGCTTCCGCATAAGTTATCATATTTACCTCAAAGTTTTTAGGTTATTTTCCAGTCTTTGTTTAATATCTCTTAACTCATCAGCTTTCCCTTTTTCTTTCTTAATAACATCTTCAGGAGCTTTAGATAAGAAATCCTTGTTATTTATCTTTTTAAATACGGTATTTAGTTCATTTTCTATTTTTTTTAATCTCTTCTCTAACCGGGCTGTCTCCTCTGAAATATTAATTATGCCTTTTAGCGGAACAAAGACTTCTACTCCTTCTAAAACACCTGTAGCCGAATAAGCCGGCTTCCTAATACCCTTTTTGATCTTTAATGATTTTATTTTAACCAGTGTTTCTATAAAATAAATATTTTCTTTAATTAATTCTAAATTGCCGTCTTCAGTAATATTCAAATACAAATCTATCTTTTTACTATAGGGAATATTCATATCTGACTTTATATTTCTTATAGTTTTAATGATGCTCATAATTTTATTCATATTTTCTTCTGCATCTTTATTTACATATTTTTCCTTATATTGAGGCCAAGGCAAAATCATAATACTTTCTCCTTTATGAGGAAGTTTTTGCCAAATTTCTTCAGTTATGAAAGGCATAAAGGGGTGTAAAAGTCTTAAAGTATTTTCAAGAACAAACCATAAAATATATTGAGCTGTTAGTCTTTCCATTTTATCTTTTTCTTGATATAATCTTGGTTTAATAAATTCTACATACCAATCACAGAACTCACTCCAGGTAAATTCATAAATAGTTTTTGCCGCCTCTCCAAAATTATACTCATTAAGGTAATCAGTAGACTTTTTTATTGCTTCATTTAACCTGCTAATTATCCACTTATCAGCCAAGGTCATTCTTAGCTTATTTTTTTCTAATTTATTAACATTAAAATCATCTAAATTCATTATCGAAAATCTCGAAACATTCCATATTTTATTGGCAAAATTTCTAAATCCTTTAATTCTCTCCTCAGATAAAGAGATATAACTTCCTTGAATAGTTAGGGAAGCAAGGGTAATCCGTAGGGCATCAGAACCATATTCATCAACTACTGTTAAGGGATCTATCACATTTTCCTTTGATTTACTCATTTTTCTACCTTCTGCATCTGTAATTAAAGGATTTATGTAGACTTGTTTAAAAGGTACATCTCCACAAAATTTTAATCCCATCACTATCATTCGAGCCACCCAGAAGAAAATTATATCAAAACTAGTAACTAAAACTGAAGTAGGATAAAAACATTTTAAGTCATCAGTTTCTTCGGGCCATCCTAAAGTAGAAAAAGGCCATAATGACGAACTGAACCAGGTATCTAAAACATCGGAGTCTTGCAGTAAATTATGACTACCACATTTTTTACAAAATTGAGGAGCTTCCTCCTCAACATTTATTTCTGAACAATCCTGACAATACCAAACCGGAATACGATGTCCCCACCATAATTGGCGTGAAATGCACCAATCTTTTATATTTTTCATCCATTCATAATATACTTTAGTCCAACGAGAGGGAGTAAATTCAATTTTACCTTCTTCTACTGCAGAAATCGCTGGAAGTGCGAGCTCTTTCATCTTTACAAACCATTGTCTGGAAAGATATGGTTCAATAACAGTTCCACATCGATAACAATGGCCTACAGAATGATGATAATCTTCAATCTTTTTCAAGTATCCCTTTTCTTTTAACTCTTTTAAAACTTTTCCTCGACATTCTAATATACTTAAACCTTTAAATTTTCCCGCTTGCTCATTCATAGTTCCATCATCATTTAATAAATTTATCATAGGTAGATTATGACGTTTACTTAATTCAAAATCGTTTAAATCATGAGCAGGAGTAATCTTTACTGCACCGGTTCCAAATTCGGGATCAACATAACTATCGGCAACTATAGGCAATTCTCTCTCCATTAGAGGTAATATGGCAATTTTACCTATTAATTTTTGATATCTTTTATCATCAGGATGTACAGCTACGGCAGTATCTCCCAGCATGGTCTCAGGTCGAACAGTAGCAACTGTGATAACTTCCTCTGAATCTTTAATAGGATAGTTTATATAATAAAGATTGGCTTCCTCTTCAATTGATTCTACCTCAATATCAGCTAAGGCAGTCTGACATCGAGGACACCAATTTATCACATAATTTTCTCTATAAACTAATCCTTCTTTATATAACTGTACAAATACTTTTCTAACTGCCCGGGAAAGACCTTCATCTAAAGTAAACCGTTGTCGTGACCAATCACAAGAAAACCCCAATCTTTTTAATTGATTTAGAATATTATTACCGTATTTCTCTTTCCATTGCCATACCCGTTCCAAGAATTTTTCTCTTCCTAAATCATCCCTGCTTTTTCCTTCTTTAGCTATTTCTCTTTCCACTACATTTTGGGTAGCAATTCCAGCATGATCAGTTCCGGGCAACCAGAGAGTATTATATCCTTCCATTCTTTTCCATCTAATTAAAATATCTTGCAAAGTATTATTTAAAGCATGGCCAATATGTAAAGATCCTGTCACATTAGGTGGTGGTATGACGATAGAATAATTATTTTCTTTATTAATAAATTGATTTTGTGCTTTAAAATAATCTTTTTCCAACCAAAATTTATACCATTTTTCTTCGACCACTTTTGGATTATATACTGATGGTATTTCTTTGTTTATATTTTTCATAACAATTTCTCCTCTCCAAATTTAAGAATAAAACAAAAAGACTCCTTTCGCTTTTCAAAGGACGAAAGAAGTCTATTCCGCGGTACCACCTTAATTCCTGTTTAAAAAGATTACTATAAAAATGTGAAAATGTACAGGCTCTTGATGTTTTAGTTGTAACATAACTATCGGTTAATCCTACTTTTATTCTTTCAGATTAACAACTCGGGGAGGACATTCAATGAAAAACCATAAATAATGGCGCTCTTCTACTCTTCCCCTCACAGTTTTTATTTTCTTAAGTTTAATATATATTACTATATGTTAGATTATCTGTCAAAAATTTTCTTAAAAACTCTGACGTTCTCGGCATCTCTGAACTTTGCGTTAGTAAAGTTAGGCGAAACGAAGTGTAGCCAGATATGCCGTATTATCTGAAGTTTTTATGGCTTAAAAACCTATAAATTATAACCTATCCAAAAAATCAGAAATAATCTTCTTTATATCAATCCATAAAGGTTCAATATTATCCACTAACTCCAGCATCTTTTCGTATTTTAGCTGGAAGCCATATCCACTCACAAAACGATGTCTAAAATTTCTATATGGATAGAGCCTTTCTACTATATTCTGGTTAAATACTGCAATCTTGCCTGAAGGTGGATTAGATGATAAAGAAAGAAGCTCCTTATGCCAGCTCGCTCCTTTAGGCATAGTCAAGTAGTACTTTATAGTTATGCGTTTCAAAATATTTTCTATCCCATTATAAAAATTCATTAAATAAGTTCCCATCGCTGGCTCTGTAAGATAATCCTTCATTTGGGGATCAAATTTTGTTCTAACTTTATAGAGCCTCCCTAAAATTTCTTCTATTGCCTTTTCCTCATCTAATACATCTTCCCTTAATTCCTTATACTCTTCTTTCATATATAACCCTTCCTTTAGATAAAATTCTTTTATGAAGATGTTCTCTTATATCATCCAAATCAACTATATCCACTTCATTCTTGACTGCCATAGAAACCTTACCATAATATTTAAAAAACTCTCTAGATTTAATCCCACTAACTGCTATATCAATATCATGAGCCAATTTAATATTTTCAAGACATGAACCAAATAATAGCACTTTTTTTGCATCAAATTCTTTGCTAATATCAACAATCTTATCCAGCTCTCTTTTTAAAACTGCTCTTTTCATTATTCATCACCTCTCAAATAGCCATCAAAATTTCGGATAACTGTATTTACACAACAAGTGCGTATAATATACCAAATGGGTATGTTGGCCACAATGTTGCGCTTATTTTTTATGTTCTTAAAAATCTTCAATAAAATTTTTTATACTATGTTTTAAAAAGGACATCGGGTAAGGGCTGCTTTTAGAACATCGTCTATATTGTTTACCGAGATAAATTTTAAACTTTTTTTAATATCATTAGGCAGGTTATCTATGTTTTTAATATTATCTTGAGGAATAATTATTGTTTTAATACCCGACTGATAAGCAGCGAGTATTTTTTCTTTTAAACCTCCCACTGGCAAAACCCTTCCTCTTAAAGTAATCTCACCGGTCATTGCTACATCTTTTCGAACTGGAATTTTAGTAAGGGAAGAAATCAAAGAAGTAGCCATAGTTATACCTGCTGATGGACCATCTTTAGGTATAGCACCTTCCGGAATATGAACATGGATATCATAATTTTCATAAAATTTATCTTTTATCTTAAACTTTGCTGCCCGAGAACGAGCATAGGTTAAAGCAGCTTTCCCTGACTCCTGCATTATTTCTCCCAATTGACCTGTAAGAGTCAACTTACCCTTTCCAGGCATTACTATAGTCTCAACTGCTAATATTTCACCACCTGCCTCGGTCCAAGCTAAACCTGTTGCTAAACCTATCATATCTTCTTTTTCGACATTATCGGTTTTAAATTTCGGTATACCTAAATAATTCTCTAAATTTTTTAAAGTTATTTTTACTCCTTTTTTCTTTTTAGAATAAGCAATTTTTAAGGCAACTTTTCTACATATAGAAGCAATCTCTTTTTCTAAGCCTCGTACTCCTGCTTCATGAGTATATTCTCTAATTACTTTTTTAATGGCTTTTTCTGATATCTCTATATCCCTTTCTTGAAAGCCATGATTATTTAATTGTTTGGGAAGTAAAAATAACTGACCAATTTTTAATTTTTCATAATCTGTATATCCGGGAATATTAATTATTTCCATTCTATCCCTGAGGGAGTAAGGTATTTCATCTTCAATATTTGCAGTAGTAATAAACATTACTTCAGAAAGGTTGAAAGGCACTTCAAGATAATGATCTCTAAAAGTGTTATTTTGTTCCGGATCTAACACCTCTAAAAGTGCAGCAGCAGGATCACCTCTGAAATCCACACTCATTTTATCAATTTCATCTAATAGAAAAACCGGGTTTTTAGATTTTGCATTAATTATCCCCTGTATAATTCTTCCTGGCATTGAACCTATATAAGTTTTTCTATGTCCACGTATTTCTGCTTCATCCCGAACACCACCCAAAGAAACTCTTATAAAGTTTCTACCCATTGCTCGAGCCACTGATTTTACCAGGGATGTCTTACCTACTCCGGGAGGACCCACCAAACAAAGAATTACTCCCTTTTGTTTATTGCTTAATTTTCTTACCGCTAAGTATTCTAAAATTCTTTCTTTAATATCTATTAAGCCATAATGGTCTTCATCTAATATCCTTTTAACTAATTCTATATCCAATTTTTCTTTTGTCTTTTTATTCCAGGGAAGAGATAAAATCCATTCTAAATAATTTACTATTACTCCACTTTCTGCAGACAGTATTGGGATTTTTTCTAAACGGGTTATTTCTTTTAGGAATTTTTCTTTCAGTTCTTTATTTAATTTTAACGATATTATCTTTTCTTTGAACTCCTCAACTTCAGTAATATTTTTTTCATTGTTCCCCAATTCTTTTTGTATTTCTTTTAGTTGTTCTTTCAAGTAATAATCTTTCTGAAATTTCTCTAATGTTCCCTCTACTCTACTCTGTATTTTTTGCTCTATTTTTAAAATAGTTATCTCTCTTTTTAATATACTAATCAATTTTTTTAATCTTGTTGACTGATCGTATATTTCTAACAAATCCTGTTTATCTTTTACTTTTAAAATTAAATTAGAAGCAACTATGTCAGCCAACTTATCAGGTTTTTCAACATTTCCAATTGAAAATATTATTTCAGAAGGTAATTTATTGTTTAATTTTAAATATTGCTCAAATCTACTGATAGTTAATCTCATTAAAGCTTCTATTTCTAAATTTTTTACAGGTTTAGCTTTAATTTTTTTTATTTTTATCTTAAGAAAATTATTTTTCTCTTCTATATCAGTGATTTCCGCTCTACTAAGTCCTTCTACTAAAACTTTAACTGTATCATCAGGCAGTTTGTATATTTGTATTATTTTGGCAATTGTTCCTACAGAATAAAGATCTTCTAAGTCAGGTTTTTCTAATTCAGGATCTCTCTGAGAAACTATGAAAATTTGACTATTTAACTTTACTGCTTCTTCTAAAGCATTAATAGATTGTTCCCTTCCCACAAACAAAGGGATGACCATGTAAGGAAAAACCACTAAATCCCTTAGTGGTAATAAAGGTAAAACATTTTTATCACGATAGTTTATTTTTTTATTTTGATTATTCATATAGAATATTAAATCTCCCTTTTTTATCGTATGTCGTATGTCGTATGTCGTTAAAGCTTTTTGATTAGACTTGAAGTCATTCTACCAATATGATCCAATTTTTCAATCAGTTCTGTTTCTTCATTTTCATTTATATATTTTAATTTTTTTGCAATAATTATTTGCGTTTCTAGCTCAGCACAACTTCCTAAAGTTATATATAAAAACTGTTTATATTCTTTATTGTGATACCTCTTAAATCCTTCAGCTATATTGGAAGGTATGGAAATTGCAGAACGTCTTAATTGTGAAGTTAAACTAAATAATTCTTCTTTAGGAAATTTCTTAGTTAAAATATAGATATCACTAACAATTTCTATTCCCTTTTGCCAAATCCTTAAATCTTTAAAGCTTTTTATTTTCTCTTCCATTTTTCCTCAATTCGATATACGATATACTCGACTATATGCTATTTATCCCTTTAATTATATCTTTATCTTAATACGATATACGAAATACGATATACGATATACTACTTCTTAATTGCTTCGTCTCGACGTTTAATTACTTCATCAACTATTCCATAATCCTTAGATTCCTGAGCAGTTAAATAAAAATCTCTATCCGTATCTTTTTCAACCTTCTCTAATGGTTGGCCAGTATGATAAGTTAATATCTTATTAATGGTATCCTTAATTCTTTTAAGTTCCTTAGTTTGTATCTCTATATCTGAAACCTGACCCCGTGCCCCACCTAAAGGTTGATGAAGCATAATTCTTGAATTAGGTAGAGCAAATCTTTTTTCTTTTGCGCCTGAAGCCAATATCAAAGCAGCACCACTCGCTGCCATACCGACACATATAGTAGAAACATCAGCTCTGATATATTGAACTGTATCGTATATAGCGATTGTTGAACTAACTGACCCTCCAGGGCTGTTTATATAAATATAAATATCCCTATCAGGATCGCTTGCTTCTAAAAATAGCAACTGAGCTATGATAGTATTAGCTGTTGTGTCATCTATTTCTGTCCCTAAAAATATTATTCTATCTTTTAATAAACGGGAATAAATATCATATGATCTTTCTCCACGGGGAGTTTGTTCTACTACGATAGGTATTAAAGTCATTTTGATTTGTCCTCCTTTTTAGATTCTATTATTTTTATTTTCTTACTTATAAAATCTATTATTTTCTCTCTCTTTATATTTTCTCTTAAGCCATCTAAACTATTATTCTTTTTAAAGTTAGTCTCTACTTTTAATGGATCTTGCTTTATCTCTTTAGCAATAGTGTTAATTTTGTTTTTAATTTCCTTTTCGGTAACTTTAATGTCTTCTTCTTGAGCAATTTTATCTAAAATTAATTCTTGTTTTACTCTTTTTTCTGCAACAACTCTATATTCTTTTTTAACTTTTTCCTCATCTGAATTAATACTCTTACAGTAATCTTGTAAAGATAATTTTCTTTCCCTTAAGTCATTTTCCAAAGATTTTATCATATAATCTGTTTCTCTTTCAATTAAGACTTCAGGAACATTTACTTCACAAACCTCAGCAACTTTTTCTAATAATTTTTGTTCATAATTATTTTTATCAATTATCTCGACTCGTCTGGTTAACTCTTTCTTTATATCTTTTTTAAGATCATTCAAACTTTTAAAATCACCCACTGTTTTTGCAAAATCATTATCCAATTTTGACAATTCCTTCTCTTTTATTTCAAATACTTTTATTTTATAAATAATTTCTTCACCTGCAATTTCTTTATCTTTTGCATCTTTAGGAACCAGAACTTTTATCTCTTTTTCTTCCCCCGCTTTACATCCTAAAAGTTGCTTGTTAAATTCTGGTACAGCACTTTTACCTAATTGAATGATTTGTTTTTTAACCTTACTTTCTTTTATTAATTGACCGTCAGAATATGCCTCAGCATCTATTATCAGAAAGTCTCCTTCTTTTGCCTTACGGTCTTTTACTACTTTTAATACAGCCTGGCTTTCTTGAATTCTCTTTATCTCATTTTCCACATCTTTATCGTTTATCTCTAAAGTTTCTTTATGTATTTTAATATTACCTAAAGGACCAACTTTAACTTCTGGCTTTACCTGGACAGTTGCTTCGAAAATTAAGGGCTTATCCTTTTCTATCTGCATTATATTAATTTTTGGTTGATCTATTGGTTTAATATTCTCTTTTTTTACTGCTTCAATATAACTATCCGGAATTAATATTTCTGCAGTTTTTTGATAAAAATACTCTTTTCCTAAATGCATATCCAGAATATTTCGTGGTATTTTACCTTTTCGAAATCCGGGAATTTTTACTTGATATGATAAATCATTATATACCTTTTCTAATTTGTTATTTACTTTTAATTTATCAACTTCTATCTTCAGGTTAATCTCATTCTCTTTTCGTTTTTTAATTTCAACATTTATCATCAAACAAAAACCTCCACTAAGTGATGCCTTTAAATACAATTGCAATAAAGCCGCAAATAATTTGCGGCTGTTTTTGGTGCGAAGGGCGGGACTCGAACCCGCATGGTTTTACCCACTGGATCCTAAATCCAGCGTGTCTACCAATTCCACCACCCTCGCATTTTTAATTTTTATTGGTGGGCCGTACAGGACTCGAACCTGTGACACCCTGATTAAAAGTCAGGTGCTCTACCACCTGAGCTAACGGCCCACAAATTAAAAATGGCGCGCTCGGAGGGACTCGAACCCCCAACCCTCGGATCCGAAGTCCGTAGCTCTATCCAATTGGGCTACGAGCGCTTAATATTATACTGGGGTGAGCGAGGGGATTCGAACCCCCGACCTCTGGAGCCACATTCCAGGGCTCTAACCAGTCTGAGCTACGCCCACCATATCTAATTTTTAAAAAATGGCGCGCCCGAAGGGAATCGAACCCCCAACCTACGGATTAGAAGTCCGTTGCTCTATCCTATTGAGCTACAGGCGCGAGGACTTACTATGGAGCGGGAAACGGGGTTCGAACCCGCGACACCCAGCTTGGAAGGCTGGTGCTCTACCAACTGAGCTATTCCCGCAAAGTCGGGGCGAGAGGATTTGAACCTCCGACCCCCTGCTCCCAAAGCAGGTGCGCTTCCAAACTGCGCTACGCCCCGAAACAAAAGTTATTATATAAGAAATATATATATAAGTCAATCGTAACCTTATGAGTGATGCAGAGAACCGTCCCCTGAATCAGTCCCCTGAATCATTTATTATTTCAATCATCTTTCTTAAAGCTTTTCCCCTATGACTGATTTTGTTTTTTATCTTATCTCCTAATTCGGCAAAAGTTTTGTTATATTCTGGAATTAGAAAAATAGGGTCATATCCAAAACCAAATTTTCCTCTGGGATTAAAAGAAATCCTTCCGTTGCATTCTTCTTGAATTATATATTTTTTCCCTTCAGGGTAAGCAAGCACTAAAGCACAAACAAACTTTGCGCTTCTTTTATTTTCAGGAACATTTTCTAATAACTTAAGTACTTTATTTATACGTTCTTCGTCACTATTCCCCCACCGGGACGAATAGATACCTGGTTCACCTTTTAAATAATCAATTTCTAACCCCGAATCATCTGCTAAGCATATTTTCCCAGTATATTTTGATATTTTGCAGGCTTTTTTAAGGGCGTTTTCTTGAAATGTTTTACCATCCTCTTCAATTTTTGGAAGATTATGAAAATCTTTTATAGTCAATATCTTTATATTTGTATCTACTAAAATATCCTTTATTTCTTTCACTTTACCCGGATTGTTAGTGGCAATAAGTATCTCTAACATATATCTCCTAACATCTCTTTTTCTATCTCAACTACTTTTTTTATGCCTATTTGGGCTAATTTAATTAATTCTTGTAGATTTCTTTTAGAAAAAGGTCTTCCTTCAGCAGTCCCTTGAATTTCTACTATCTCGCCTTTCTCAGTCATAGCCATATTTAAGTCAACCTGAGCGTGAGAATCTTCCTCAAAATTTAAGTCTAATATCATTTCTCCATCCACTATTCCAGCACTAATAGCACCTATATAATCTTTTATAGGGATATTATTTAGTAGACCTTCCGCTTTTAAATAATTCAAAGCATCATAGAGGGCAATAAATGACCCGACAATAGCAGCGGTTCTCGTACCACCATCGGCCTGGATTACATCACAATCTATCCATATAGTCCTTTCTCCTAATTCATTTAAATTAACCACAGACCTTAAAGCTCTTCCTATCAATCTTTGAATTTCAGAAGAACGTCCGCTTATTTTACCCTTTATTGAATCTCTGACATTTCTTATTTGATTTGCACGGGGAATCATAGCATATTCTGCAGAAATCCACCCCTGCTTTGTGCCCCTCAAAAATAATGGTACTTTATCCTCTACTGATGCAGTGCAGATTATTTTAGTATCACCCATTTTCATCAAGGTAGAACCTTCAGCATATTTTATATAATTCCTGATAATATTAATGGGTCTTATTTCATCAAACTTTCTATTATTCGATCTAAGCATTTTCCCTCCAATATTTTAGTATATCGTATATCGTATTTCGTATTTCGCCAGAAAAATAAGATCCAAATATTTAAATCTCCAAATCAATTAATCCCTTATTGCAACTGCTATCTTGCTATATGCTACATACTATATGCTAATCTATCTTCTGACTTCTTTCTTCTTAACCATATACGATATACGATATACGATATACGATCCTTTTATTTTTCTCTTGAGATAATGTAATCTGCTAAATTATCTAATACTTCTGCTTTATTATTAAATATTTTTAACGATTTTTTTGCCTCTTTAATCAATCTTTCAGCTTCTATTTTTGATTCATTAATACCATATTTCTGAGGATAGGTAGATTTCTTCATCTCCCTTTGATCTTGCATTATATCAAGCATATCATCTACTATTTGAAAGGCCACACCAATATTTTCTCCATATCTGGCTAAAGCTTTAAGTTGTCTCTGATTTGCACCAGATAAAATTGCTCCCGCCCTGATAGAAGCACAGATTAAGGCTGCGGTCTTTTTCATGTACATATTATATAAATCTTTCTTAGTAATATTTTTATTTTCCGGGTTTATATCTTCTACTTGCCCACCTAACATATTTTCAGTCCCAATATAATAAGATATTTCTTTGATTACTTTTAATATAGCTCGTTTTTTTATACCTTTTACCTCAGCATTTTTTACTATAAACTCAAATCCGGAAACCAAAAGAGCATCTCCAGCTAATAGAGCCATAGCTTCTCCAAATACTTTGTGATTGCTTGGTTTTCCTCGCCTGAAGTCATCATTGTCTATGCATGGTAAATCATCATGGATTAAAGAAAAAGTATGAATTAATTCAATTCCACAAGCTGTATTTAATACTGTTTCTATTTCTTCCCCCAGTAATTCAGCAGTGGCTAAAGTTAAAATAGGTCTCAGTCTTTTTCCTCCGCTGAAAACACTGTAACGCATAGCTTTATGAATATTTGATGGAGATTTTTCTTCAGTTGGTAAAAATTCATCTAAAGCCTTATCGATGATAATTTTTTTATCTTTTAAATATTTTTCAAAGTTCATTAACTGTATTTTCTCCTTTTTTTATAGAAAAAGGTTTAAGAGAATATTTTTCCTCACCTTTTACTACTAACTGTTCTATTTTTTGTTTAGCTTTATTTAATTTTTCCAAACATATTTTAGAAATACTCATACCTTCTTCATAAAGCTTTACTGATTCATCTAAAGTTAATTCCCCTTCTTCTAATTGTTGAACAATTTTCTCCAATTTTTTTAAATAATCTTCAAAAAGAATCTCTTTTTCTTTTTTTTTGGTTTTCATCTTGACACAGCCTCCTTTTTATCGACTTTACCGGATATCCTCCCATTGCTTATAATAACTTCAATTTCATTACCAATTTCAACTTGCTCCAATCTTTTAACAATCTCTAATCGTGGCAATTTTCTACAAATACTATATCCGCGTTCAATGATTGCCCAAGGACTTAATGAATCTATCCTTTGTGAATCTTTTTTAATTCTTTCCTCATATAATTCTATCTGGTGCTTAATCCTTGATTTTATTCGACCCGTAAATTCATCAATATATTGATAATACTGATTAATCTTATTTTCTGGACCCTGATACTTAAGACTCTTAGATAAAGAATTTGTGGCTTCTAATTTTAATTCAAAATTTCTTTTTATTGCTCTTACCAGTTTATCATTCAATAAATTTATATTATTTATTAAATTATTCTTATTAGGTACGGTCATTTCGGCTGCCGCCGATGGTGTGGGGGAACGTAAATCAGCTACAAAATCAGAAATAGTAAAATCTGTCTCATGACCTACAGCCGAAACAATTGGTATTTTTGAATTATATATACTACGAGCTAATATTTCTTCGTTGAAAGCCCATAATTCTTCTAAGGAACCACCACCCCGACCGATGATAATAAAATCTAAATCACTAAAATACTTATTTAAAAAATCTATTTTCTGGGAAATCTCTTGAGCTGCAAATGTCCCCTGTACTAAGGAAGGGACAACTAAAATTGAAAGATTGGGAAATCTTCTCAATGATATCGTGATAACATCTCTAATTGCTGCCCCGGTAGAGGAAGTTATCACAGCAATTCTTTGAGGAACGAGGGGTAATTTTTTCTTGAATTCTTCAGTAAAAAGACCTTCTGCCTTAAGTTTCTCTTTTAATCTTTCAAAAGCTAAATAAAGTTCGCCTTTACCAGCTTCTACAATTTTATTTGCATATAATTGATATTCCCCTCTCCTTTCGTAAACACGAATATCACCCATTACTTTAACTTTCATACCATCCTGAGGCATAAATTTTAATTTGATATTATTTCCTCTAAACATTACACATTTAATTTGACTTTCCTGATCTTTAAGCACAAAATACATATGTCCGGAAGAATGTAATTTAAAATTAGAAATCTCCCCTAATATCCAAACATTTTGTAACTTATAATCACTCTCAAATAGGGTTTTTATATATCTATTTATTTTTGAAACAGTATAAATTATTGATTCTTTATAGTTATTCATATTTTTCTATTGCATTCTCTTTACTACCATTTTATTAATTTTACCTAAAACTCCATTTACAAAACTAAATGAACTTTTTGTACCATATTTTTTAGCTAATTCAATCGCTTCATTAATGGAAACACTTTTTGGAATCTCTTTCATATATAAAATCTCATAAATTGCTATGCGTAAAACATTTCGGTCAATATTGGTTATCCGTTCTAAAGACCAATTGTCGGTATAACCCTTAATTGCTTTATCAATTTCAATTAAATTGCTGATTACACCCTTAACTATTGTCAAAGTAAATTCTTTAACTTCTTCAGGGGATTTATAGTGTTCAAATATATATTTTAAACTTTCTATCATATTGGCATTAACTAAATCAATTTGAAATAATACTTGTAATGCCAACTCTCTGGATAATCTTCTTCCTCCCATTAATCCTCCTGATAATGTAACATTTTGTGCCTGGCACAAAATGTTACATTAGAATACTTTTATGAATAGGTTAGAAGCAACTAAATCTTTCCTGCTCTGGGCTTTTTTAGGAAATTGTATTCCTTGAATATGTATATTTATTTCTCTTGCGTCTGAATCTATTTTTTTTATTAAATCTTCTTTAATTCTGTTTTGAATATCCCAGGCAATATCGGGAATTCTTACTCCATATTTGATGATAATAGATAAATCAATAAAAATATTATTATCTTTTATTTCAACTTTTATATTACGCGGAGTATTATTTTCCTTGTTTATATTTCCCATTAGCATATCAGTTATTTCTTTAACAATTGTTTTTTTACTTCCTACTAAACCTTTAACATTGGCTAAATTCAAACTAACCATGCTTTCAATTGTTTCTATGGAAATATTTATTTCTCCTAAATTATTTTTAATAGTTTGCATTAGTTACACTCTTTCTAAATATTTTTTCTCTCTGGTATCTATTTTTATTATATCACCTTTTTTTATAAACAAAGGGACCTGGATTATTGCTCCGGTTTCTAAAGTTGCTGGCTTAAGTGCACCTGAAACAGTATTTCCTTTTACTCCCGGTATAGTCTTAGTTATTTTTAAGTTCATAAAATTAGGTAATTCTGCTCCTATCATATCCTCCTTACAGAAGATAATTAACACATCATTTCCTTCTTTAAGAAATTCTTTTAATTCACTTACTTGTTCTTTAGATAAAGATATTTGTTCATAATTTTCTTTATTCATAAAATAATAATTTTCACCATCATTATATAAATACTGCATTGTCTTTCTATCAATTATGGCTTGTTCCATTTTTTCTCCAGCTCTAAAAGTCTTATCTACCACCAAACCAGTTTTAATATTTTTAAGCTTAGTTCGGACAAAAGCACCACCTTTACCAGGTTTTACGTGAAGAAAGTCAACAATGCCATATATTTCTCCTTTAAATTCAATAGTTAACCCTTTTTTAAAATTACTGGTCGATATCAAAATATATCCTCCTGTTTGTTTTAGCTATTTTATACAAATTTTTTACAAAAGCTTTTCACTTCTTTTCTTACTTCTTCTTTTATCTTCTGATCTTCTATATTATTTAGGACTCGACTAATCATCTCCGCTATAATTCCCATTTCCTTTTCTTTCATCCCGCGGGTAGTAACTGCAGGAGTTCCGATTCTTATTCCGCTGGCAACCCAAGGCTTTTGAGGGTCAAAGGGAACCATATTCTTATTAACAGTAATTCCGGCTTCTTCCAAAGCTTTCTCTGCCTGCTTTCCGGTAATTCCTTTATTTATCAAATCAACTAACATCAAGTGATTATCAGTTCCACCGGATACTAAATTATAACCTAATTCTATTAATTTATCAGCTAAGGCTTTGGCATTTTTAATGATTTGCTTCTGATATTCTTTAAACTCTGCAGTCATTGCCTGTTTAAAACAGACTGCCTTAGCAGCAATTACATGCATTAATGGCCCACCTTGAATCCCCGGGAATATAGTTTTATCAATTATACGTGCATACTCTTCTTTACATAAAATTAATCCACCTCGTGGTCCCCTTAAAGTTTTGTGAGTAGTAGAAGTGACAAAATGGCAATAAGGCACAGGACTTTGGTGAAGATCTGCTATAACCAACCCGGCAATATGGGCAATATCAGCCATTATGTATGCCCCTACTTCATCAGCAATATCTCTAAAAGCAGAAAAATCTATTTCTCTCGGATAAGCACTTGCCCCGGCAATAATTAACTTAGGTTTATGTTCTAAAGCAAGATCTCTTAAATTATCATAATCAATTCTACCTGTATCTTTTCCTACACCATAAGGAATAATATTAAAATATTTACCAGAAAAATTTACCGGGCTGCCATGGGTTAGATGACCTCCATGAGAGAGGTTCATAGCCAGAATTGTATCTCCCATATCTAAAACACCAAAATAGACCGCCATATTAGCTTGTGAACCACAATGTGGTTGAACATTAGCATGGTCAGCCTTAAATATTTCTTTTGCTCTTTCAATGGCTAAATTTTCTACTACATCGATATATTTGCATCCACCATAATATTTTTTACCGGGATATCCTTCCGCATATTTATTGGTTAAGACTGATCCCTGGGCTTCTAATACGGCGGGAGAAACAAAATTCTCTGAGGCAATTAATTCTATAGTATATTTCTGGCGATTTTCTTCATTTTTTATAGCTTCAAAAATTTCAGCATCAACTTCCTTCAAATTACTCATCTTTTCCTCCTTTTAAAATAATTAACTTATCAAATTTTTTTCTAGTATCTTCGTTATTCATTTATTTTCCGTAAATAAGTAGGACAGGCGTCTCGCCTGTCTACGAATTATCATTTATCCAACCTTTTACATATAACCACTTATAGTCTATATAACTTTTTGACAAATTCGCTTTTATAGGATTATTTGCAATATATTTAATTTTTTCTATAAATTCTTTTTCATTTCTTATTACTTTATCATAATTCTCATCTTGCCAAAATTTACCTTTTCTGTTAGTTTTCTTATTAATTTCATGAGCTGTAAAACTCTTAATACTATGCATTATCTTGGATAATTTATCCATAGGATTTATTATCATGTGGATATGATCATTTAATACTACTACAGAATAAAGTTCGTATTTTTTACCATCTAAAAAATGAATAGCATTAAAAATACAATTTTTTTGTGATGGTTGTAGTTTTATTCTTTTATATGTCGTAAAAGTAATAAAATAATAACCTGCCTGAATTTGGAAATGCGGAAGATGACGTCTCCATAAATCTTCTGACAGGCGAGACGCCTGTCCTACGTTGTGGTTGTAATTTTGGTTATTTCTTGTTAACAAATTTTCATTCATCATCACAACACTCCAGGTTTAATATATTTTAACTCCCTGCATTACACCTAATTATTTTAAAATACTCTGTTCATCTACATTTTTAAAGATTAAGGATTTTAGGAAACCAGGTTAACATTTCATATCCCTCATCAGTAATTAAAACTGAATCTTCAATCCTGACTCCACCAGTCTCAGGTAGATATATCCCCGGTTCAATAGTTATCACCATTCCAGGCAAAAGAACGGTTTCGTCACTAAAAGAAACTCGAGGTAATTCATGAATATCCAAACCTACCCCATGGCCTAAGCTATGTCCAAAATATTTTCCATAACCTTTTTTCTCAATTAAATTTCGAGCAACAGAATCTACTTCTTTACATTTTATCCCTGGTTTTAAAAATTCGAGGGCTTTTCCCTGGGCTTCTAAAACAATAGAAAATATCTCTTTTTGTTTTTTATTTTCCTTGCCTAAAACTATAGTTCGAGTTATATCAGAATTATAGTTCTGATAATTTGCTCCCACATCAATAATTATCAGTTCACCTTCAGCGATCTTTTTTTCAGAAGGTTTCCCGTGAACTAAAGAAGATCTTTCTCCTGAAACAACAATTATATCAAAAGCCTCTTTCTGGGCACCTTTCTTCCTCATAGTATAAGATAACTCTGTAGCGATATCAAGTTCTCTTATGCCTGGTTTAATTATCTCAATTGCTTCTTTTAAAGCCTCAGTAGTTATCTGGGAAGCTTTCTTTATTTTAATAATTTCTTCTTTTTCCTTAATCATTCTTATCTGTTCAATGACATCTTCGAAAGGCACAAATTCTACAGATTCAAAACTATCAGAATATTTCTTAAAATCATTATAGTTCAAATGACTGCTTTCAAAAGCTATCTTCTTTAACTTCTTTTTCTTTATTATTTTATTTAATTCTTCTATTCGGGCATTTTTTTGTTTTAATTTCTCAGTTATAATTTTAAAATCAGGGCTTTCTTTCTGAGCCTGTTCGGTATAACGTGAATCAGTAATTAAAAAATTATCTCCCTTAGTAATTAAAGCTAATCCTTCTCCATTAAAACCAGATAAATAAGTTAAGTTTTTATAGTTAAAAACTAAAAACCCTTCAATATCTTTATTTTTTTTAAATATATTTCCTCTAAATATTTTTAATCTATCTTTAATCAAAACTACCCCTCCTAAATTTTTCAATTATTTTCTGGTTTATTTCTTCTATAGATAAATCGGTAATATCGATTATATAATCAGCTGCCGGAAAACTTGGAGTTTTTAAATTTAAAATACCTTTTGCAGATTCAAATAACTGATCCCATTGACTCATTAAACGAGATTTTTCGTCTTTAATTTTATTTATTTTTAAATTTATTTTACTGGTAATTAAACTAATCAATAAACCATTTCGCTTTAGAGCTTTTACATTTCTTCCTCTTAATATACTCCCACCACCAACAACAATTACTGTGTTAGTGGCATTTGATATTTTTTCTATTATCTCGTTTTCTAAAGAGCGAAAATATTTTTCTCCATACTTTTTAAATAATTCAGAGAGACCTAATCCACTTTCTCTTTTCATCATCTCATTAGTGTCTATAAACTTCATCTTTAATTTTAAAGCTAAGTCTTTTCCTATTTCTGACTTATTTGTCCCCTCTAATCCGACTAAAATTATATTTTTCATAATTTTTTGATTTCACCTACTAAATCATATTCAGAAGTTTCTATAATATTTACTTTTATAAACTCCCCAATCCAAGCTTTATCTGTTTTTATGATCACCTTGCCATCTATCTCGGGGGCATCGGCTTGAGTGCGGCCAATGGCTAACTTTGACTTGCCTGAAGATATCTCATTAACCAATACTTCTACTTCTTTTCCCAGGTAAGAACAATTTATTTCTTTAGAAATTTTCTGTTGAGTCACCATTAGTTTTTCCAAACGTTCCTTCTTTATCCGCAAAGGTATTTGCTGGGGAAAGTTATAGGCTGGAGTTCCTTCTTCTTTAGAAAAAACAAATGCCCCTAACTTTTCAAATCTTACTTCTTTCACAAAATTCAACAATTCTTCAAAATCTTGATCGGTTTCACCAGGAAATCCTACCATAAAAGTTGTGCGTAAAGTTAAATTTGGGATTTTATCTCTTAATTTTTTTATCAGCGAAATAATATATTTTTTTTCAATCGGTCTATTCATCTTTTTTAATATTTTATCACTTATATGTTGTAAAGGTAAATCCAGATAAGGGCATATCTTGGGATAATTGGCTATCACTTCGATTAAATTATCATTATAATGAAGAGGATGGGTATATAAAAGTCTAATCCATTTTAGATTTTTTAATTCAAGGAGAGAAAGTTTTTTTAGCAATTCAGCCAATTTATATTCTCCATAAAGATCAATTCCATACAAAGTAGTATCTTGACCAATTAAAATTATCTCAGAAAGATTTTGTTTTTCAGAAAGCATTTTTACTTCTTCAATTATATCTTCCATCTTTCTACTACGATAACTTCCTCTTATTTTAGGAATCAGACAATATGAACAATTATTCTGGCAACCTTCTGATATTTTAATATAGGCGTAGTGTTGGGGGGTTAAAACAGTTCGAGGGGTAATATAATTATAAAGAAAATCAGGTTTATGGTTTACCTGGAAGATTTGTTCACCTTGCAAAACTTTTTCTATTATCTCATCAATCTCTAATAAATCTCCGACTCCCAAAAAAGCATCAACTTCTGGAAGTTCTTGACTAAGATTATTATCTTTATATCTCTGAGGAAGGCACCCGGCTACTATTAAATACTTTATTTTGCCCTCTTTTTTTAATTTTACTGCAGAAAAAATCTCTTCAATTGATTCTTCTACTGCATCTCTTATAAAACTGCAGGTATTTATAATTACTAAATCCGAATTATTAATTTGTCCGCTTATCTTGTGCCCTTTTTCTTCTAATTTCCCGCAAATTACTTCAGTATCAACTAAATTTTTAGGACATCCTAAAGATTTAATACCAATTCGCATAGTATATGAAATTTCTTCTTCCTTTCATAATATAGCACACAGCGTATAGTGTTTATATTATCTTTAACGAAAAAATCTATATTTTTGCTTATTTTCTATATCGATTGCTTTTACGTGCCCCTCTACAACTTCAGGTGGGCTCAACTTAACTAAACCAATTAAACACAAAATTCCAATGATAATATCTTCAAAAAACCCTAAAAACGGAACTAAAAAATCAGGTATTAAATCATAAGGCGATAATACATATGCAATTGCTCCATATACTAATAATTTCAAATAAAAAGGTACTCTCTTGTCTTTGAGCAATCTTAAAGATAATTTTATAAAATTAGGTATATGAAAAATTATCCTGGCAAAGTATAATTGTCTTTTTAATTTACCATAAGGATCTTTATTATTAGACATAATTTATCTCTCAAAAAGTAAAAATAATCAATAAATTAAATAAAAATGAACCCATTACTTTGTTTTGATGAAAGTTTTTTAACGAGAAAAATTATAAAAAGTAAATATTTTTTTCTAACTCTTTAAGGTGTATGCAGTAATCAAATCTTTTTTGCCTTTTATCTTTAATTTACGCGGATAAGTAAATTTAAAATTGGCTTTAATCTTTTGATAGGTTCTTTCGCCAATCATAATTTCTCCTGATGGAGCATTAACCTGTAAACGGGAAGATAAATTAACGGTATCGCCGATAACAGTAAATTCTTTCCTTAATGGTGAACCAATTTCGCCTGAAATACATAAACCCGTATTTATTCCAATACTCGCTTTTAATTTCATTTTTTTATTATCTATCTCTATTTCACCATTTCTTTCGATAGATTCCATTATCTCCATACTTGTTCTAATTGCTCTCTCCGGGTCATTTTCGTGAGAATAAGGTGTCCCAAAGACTATCATTAAGCCATCACCCAAAAATTTATTTATTGAGCCTTCGTATTTATAGATAATATTGATAATTGGTTGAAATATACGATTTAAAATATCAGTAGCTTCTTCGGGGTCTAAACGTTCAGCAAGATGGGTAAAATCTTTTATGTCCAAAAATATTACTGTAACTTCTCTTCTTTCACTGGGTAAGCTGGACTTTCCTTCTAATATTCTGGAAGTTACTGCCTTAGGGACATATGGTTTAAACAATTCTAATATTTTATTTTGCATCTTTTTCTGTGCGTTTTCTTTATCCATTTTTAAAAACACCTTTCGGGCGGATAAATCCACTCCCTTGTAAATTTAAAAATATATAATCATTGTTCCCTCTCCCCTCGGTGGGAGAGGGTTAGGGTGAGGGGGAATTTGATTTTTATTTTGTGATTTTTAATATTATAACAAAAGCAGGAAAATAAATAAAGAATAAAAAACCAGCGGATAGCGCACAGCGTGTAGCGTATAGAAAAAATAGTATATAGTAATGGGGGCATATGCCCCCATTATTCATTAATTTATTGACATCCTCCATTTGACTATGGTTTTGTAATTTTCACACTACCAGCAGCAGCATCCTCATTGCCATGATAATCAGTAACAGTTAAACTTACTGTAATAACTTCACCGCTATCAGTTGCAGGAATAATTAAACTGCATGATAATTCTTTTGAGAAGCAAATATCTGTGGATATAACACTACTTGATATTTGAGGAAGATACCATTCATATTTAGCTATTCCTATGCCTTCTCCATCATTAGAACCTGAACCATCAAATATAACAGTTAAGGGACAATCTCCTTCAGAAGGGATAATTGTAATTATTGCTTCAGGAGGAGTATTATCTACTCCTAATGCTGATAATCCATCAGCAACTTTAATCTTTAAATCATGACCAGCTTCATCTGTACCCACAATATATAAATCACAAGAAATTTCATTAAAAGCAGAATATAATTTTATATAATTTAATACTGCTGATGAATAAAGGTATAATCCTGTAATTTCGGTCTCTGCACCAGCTTCTCCAGGTGAGCTTGAAGGCGCGACATAATAATAAGCACCCACAGTACGATCTAAAGAAGTTACTCTACTTGCACCCTGATAATAATCAAATTCAAAACCTGAACCAATAAATTCTACTTGATTTAAACTAAATATTTTCATATCTACGGTTCCGTCATCATTAATATTTAATTCACTCAACCTTATCTGTGCCTGGGGGTCAAAAATATTTAAAAGGCCCAGAGAAAACCAATCACAACCAACTAAGGATACTATAAAACTTAACAATATTACTATAAATAGTATCTTATATAATTTCTTTTTATATTTGTATTGCAAAGTCTTGTCCCCCTTCGAATCTAAGTTATTTTTAATAATCTAACAAATGTGCGGTAATCAGGATAATTATCTCAGTCTTTTTACTTTTAGTATGAGTAAATTTAAATAATTCACCAAATATAGGAATATCTGATAAAAAGGGTATCTTTCGAATATTTTTTATATCTTCTGAAGTAATTAAACCGCCTATTACTACTGTTTCATCCAAATTGGCTCGGATTATTACCTTCTCTTCTCGAGAATTAATTACAGGATAACCCTGAATAAGTTCTTCACCCAGTGAATCTATCGTTGTATATACGTCCATTGTGATAAGTCCATCAGTACTTAATCGTGGAGTAATGATCATAGTCAGTCCCACATCCATATATTTTATGGTTTCTAAACCTTCGGAAGTAATTTCTCTAATGGGAATTTTAGATCCAGATAATATTTTTGCTTCTTTACCATCTAAAGTAAGCACTTTAGGATTAGATAAGATATTGGTTTTACCTTCAGTTTGTAAAGCCCTGAGAGTTACATTAATTAGCCCACTTCTTTCAAAGGAACCTCCCAGAGTTATTTCTCCTATAGTAATTTGTCCTTCTATTTTTTCTTCCCCACTTCCGCTAAACCACTTAACTCCTAAATCTTTTTCAGCATCTAAGGTAATTTCAATCACCTTTGCTTCTATCATTATCTGACGTGCACGTTTATCCAGTCCAACAATCATTGTTTCTACATTATCTAACTCTTCTTTAGTGCCCTTTACTATAATCTCACTTTGCCTTGAATCAATAATTACTCTTCCTTCTTCTGGAACAATTATACCTAACATATTTTTTATAGCTTCAATCTCCTCTTCATCAATAGCATTATCTATTTTAAAGGTCTTAGTCAACAATTCTACATCTATCTCAGCTATAATCTCCGCCAGCTTTTCAATCTCCTCATTTGTCCCGGTGACAATAATAGTATTCAGTCTTGCATCAGCAACAATATTAACCTTTGCTCCTTCTTTCACATAACTATCTAATATACTCTTTGCCCCTTCTGCGCTCGCATTCTTTAACTCAAATATTCTGGTAATAGGTTTTTTATACCCCTCTATTAACTCTTTTTGGGCAATAATCAGGACATTACTAACTTCGGTATAATCTAATCCCCTGAGTTTTAAAATCAAATCCAGCGCATCTTTAAAAGAGACTTCTCTGAGATTTAAGGTTATTTTTCCGGTTACTGAATCATCAACAACCATATTTATTCCACTAATTTCTGATAATGCTCTAACTGCATCAACAACCTCTGCTTCTTTAAGATTTAATGTAATAGGTGTAGTTACTGTATCTACTAAAAAAATCTTTGGTTCTTCTTCTTTTTCAATTTTTACTACTTCGCCTTTCACTGGTGTAACCGTAAAGACTTGCGCTTCTGGTTTTTTAAATTCAACATAATCATAAACATCGATATACAGTAATCTCTTATCAGAAGATAATTTTACTTCATAATCAGCTTTCTGGAATAAATCTACAACAAATCTAGTTATAGGTATTGGTTCATTTTCAAATTGTCCGCATCTTACCTGTTTTACAGAACCCATATATAAACGTAAAATGTTTTTGACTAATTCGTCAATACTGTAGTTGGCATTCTTAACATCAATTATTATTCTCTCGGGTGCCTCTAAATAAGAAACCTCATATTCTGAAATAGCTCCACTTGCTTTAATGGTAAGATGGGTATAATTGGGTAATTTCTTGTACCAGATATTGGTCATACTAATATTTTGAGAA